>NZ_JBWKES010000024.1:0-87965 GCF_056435325.1 Streptomyces sp. NPDC043952 | reverse complement strand
TCCCAGCACATCTTCCTCAGTTCGATGATCCGGAAGTTCAAGAGCGCGGGCACCCTCACCGACCCCGGCGCCGTCTACGACCTCGCCGACGCCGCGACCAAGGCGCTCACCGTGGACAACGGCCTCGACACGGTGAAGAAGCTGATCGGGCTCGCCGCGGACGTGAACAAGGTGCCCGCCAGGCGGATGACCTTCACGACCATGCAGACGACCCCCGATCCGGACGACGGCAACCGGGTCGTGGTGGCAGCGGGCGCCGAGACCCTGTTCTCGGCCATCGCCAACGACCGGTCCCTGACCACCGGTTCCGGGGGGAGATCCACGGCGACCGCCGAGGCGGCCGAGGCGACCGTGCCCGCGTGGCAGATCGCGGTGACGGTGGAGAACGGCACCGCCGTCACCGGCCGCGCCTCCGCCATCGCCGCCGCGCTCACCGGCCAGGGCTTCGGCTCCGGTACGACCGCCGCGAACGCGCCGCGCTTGTCGGCGGCCACCACGCTCACGTACGGCGCCGGGCAGGAGGCCGAGGCCCGGACGGTCGCCAGGGCGCTCAAGCTGCCCGCCGCCCACCTGAAGCAGGGCACCGCCACGGGCCTGACCCTGGTCGTCGGCGGCGACTGGCCCAGCGGCACCGGCTATCCCGGCGGCGCCTCCTCGGATCCGCCCGCCACCAGGTCCGCGGTCGGCGGCGCCCATGCCTCAACCGCCGACCAGGCCAAGGCGTGCGCCAAGGTCAGCCCCTACAAGACCGTCACCCTCGACGGGGTCCCGATGACGCCGTCCGAGGCGTACGCGGCAGCGGGCGGCAGGCCCGACTCGGACGGATGACGAAGACGGCGGAGCCCGCGGCCCTCACCCGGCCGGGGCTCCGCTCGGGCTTCCGGGCTGAGCGGGTGCGGTATCGAGGCGGCCCAGGGGGCAGGTTCCGGCCGTCGAGACGCCGTCGCTGCCCCGCATGCGCACGGTGACATCGCGGCCGGCTCCGTCGCTGTAGGCGATGGTGCAGGTCAGCTGGCTCAGCGCGGTCCCGTTCAGGCCCCGCAGCGGGATCGGCAGGGTGGCGCTGACGCCTTCGCTCCCGGAGGGCCGCACCTCGGTGCTCGCGCCGGGGACGGGCGGGGGCAGCGCGGTGCCGAGCCCGGCGGCCCGGTCCGTCGGCTCAGGGCCCCGGAGCAGTGCGAGAACCGCCCGCTCCGGCGAGCCCGGTGAGGGGCGTGCCAGGGTTCTGACGACCGGGACCACCCCGCCGTCCGGGTCGCGGAGGAAAAGCAGGAAACCGTAGGCGGGGTCGACGTACGCCTCCAGGGTGGCGGGGCCGCCCACCTGGACGACACCCGTCCGCTGGACGCCGCAGCCGCCGAGCAGCAGCAGGGACACGGCAGCGGTCGCGGCGGCCGTGCGCCGGCGGCCCGGCCCGCGCCTCATACCGCGCTCTCCTCGGCGTGCAGGGGAATCTCGGCGGTGAAGACGGCACCGCCTGCGGGCAGGTTCGCCGCGCGGACGGTGCCGCCGTGCAGGCGTACGTTCTCCAGGGTGATCGCGAGTCCGAGCCCGCTGCCCACCGAACGGGTGCGCGCCGCGTCGGCCTTGTAGAAGCGGTCGAAGATGTACGGCAGGGACTCCGGGCGGATGCCGGGACCGGCGTCGGCGACCTCCGTGACCAGGACGGACCTGCCGCCGGGGCGGTTCTCGGTGCGCAGGCGCACGGTGACGGGAGCGCCCCCGTGGCGCAGCGCGTTGCCGACGAGGTTGGCGACGACGACGTCGAAGCGGCGGGGGTCGAGCCGGGCGCGCACGCCCTCGGTCAGTTCGGTCCGCACCCGGCCGTCGGTCCATCGCGATCGCGGTACTCCGTCACGGCGGTGACCCGCGCGAAGGGCGGCAGCGGGGACAGGACCACCGCTTCCTTCACCACGGCTCCGCCGGACAAGGTCAACAAGGTCGACTGGCGGCCGGGCACCGGTACCACGGTGGGCATCGCCCAGCCCATCTCGCTCGTCTTCGACAACCCGGTGACCGACAAGGCCGAGGTCGAGAAGCGGCTCAAGATCACCACCTCGGACGGGACCGAGGGATCCTGGGCCTGGGTGCGCGACTACTCCGGGAAGGACAGGGCGGACTGGCGGCCGAAGGCGTACTGGAAGACCGGTACCAAGGTCACCCTGGACGCCGAGCTGAACGGCACGGACTCGGGCTCCGGCGGCTGGTTCATACGTGACTGCACGACCACGTTCACCATCGGCACCCGGCAGGTGGTCAAGGCCGATCTCGACAGCCATCAGCTCCGGCTGGTCCGCGACGGCAGGACGGTCCGGACGATCCCGGTCTCCGCCGGCACGCCCTCCGGTGACACCCGGTCCTGGCGTGGCACGGCGGTGCTGATCGCGAAGGAGGGCACGATCCGGATGAACTCCGAGACCGTCGGCCTCGGTTCCACCTACGACCAGATGGTGGCCGACTCGATGCGCCTGACCTGGTCGGGGATGTACGCGCATGCCGCGCAGTGGAACGCCGCCTACTTCGGCAAGGAGAACCGCAGCCACGGCTGCATCGGGATGAGCAACGCCGACGCGGACTGGCTGTACCGGCAGGTGCGGCCGGGGGATCCGTTCGAGATCACCGGCAAGGAGACCAAGGGCGTCATCGCGCCGGGGAACGGCTTCGGCGACTGGAATCTGTCCTGGGACCAGTGGCAGGACAGGAGCGCCCTGCGCTGAGCCGTACCGGTGGCCGCCGGCCGTACCCGATGGCCGCCGGCCGGGGCCGGCGTCCTTCACGCCCGAGGCGTCACCGCGGTGTCGTCGCCGTGGCCGCCAGCGGGTCGGCGAAGAAGGCGTCCAGTGCCGGTGCCGCCGCGCCCTGGACCAGCGCGGACGGCCCGGTCAGCGCGGACGGTACGACGGGCGTGTCCGCGTGCGGGAGGGCGCGGCGGGCGCGCGCGGCGGCGACCAGGTCCGGGAAGTGCTCGGGAGCCAGCCGGACGCCCCCGCCGACCACGGCGACGTCGGGGTCGTACAGGTCGAGGAGAACACCCAGGGCGGCACCCACGCCGTCCGCCCGCCGCCTGAGCAGGGCGGCTGCCCGGGCGGCCGGTCCGGTGCCGGCGCGCGCGAGCGCGATGACGTCCTCGATACGGGCGTCGGCGCGCACCAGCCCCTCGTCCGCCGCGGCCGCGACGACCGCCCCGTCGCTTCCGTTCGCCCCCAGGCAGTCGGTGCGGCCGCAGGCGCAGCGGATGCCGTGCCCGCCGTCGCCGACGGCCAGGTGGTCGATGACGCCGGCCGCCGCGATGCGGCCGCGGGCGATCCGGCCGTGCAGGACGTGCGCGGAGCCGAGCACGTTCCCCACGAACAGGTAGAGCACGTCGTCGGCCCCCCGTGCCGCGCCCAGCCGCGCCTCGGCCAGGGCCAGCACACGCACCGTCGAGTCGACCGTCGGCGCGGGCAGGCCGGGTACCCGCAGCCCCTCCCGGAGCGGTACGTCGTGCCAGCCCAGGCCCGTGAACTCCCGGACGACGCCTTCCACGGGGTCGACCCAGCCGCCGCAGCACGCGCTGTAGCCCAGCACCGACGCGCCGCCGCTCCCGGACAGCAGCTCGTCCACCAGGTCGCGGGCGAGAGCGAGTACGCGGGCGGGCCGCTCGGCGAAGTGGTCGCGGGCGGTGATCGAGACGACCTCGCCCGAGAGGTTCAGCAGACCGGCCGTGACCCGTCGCAGACCGAGGTGCACGCCGATGAACCGGTGCCGCGCCGTGTCGAGTTCGACCGGCACGCGGGGCCGGCCGGGTTCCCGTCCTCCCGCGGGCGGCCTGCTGGATTCGACGACGTAACCGGCCTGTGCGAGGACAGCGCTGATCTTGGTCACCGCGGTCGGGCTCAGCCCGGTGAGGTCCGCGATCTCCGAACGGGCCAGCGGGCCGCTGTTCCTGACGGCGCGCAGGACCACGGCGGTGTTGCTGCGGCGCAGACTCTCCAGCCGGCCGGCCGTACCGGGCCCCGCGCTCTGCTGGATCGTCATGGGGTTCCTCCGTGGGTCGGCCGGATCCGGGACTGCGAGCAAAGGGTTGACGGCCCCTTGCCATTAGTTTCTACTGTGCGGAAATCAATTGGCAAGCGGCCAGGGCCCGCAGGGGCTTCCCGTGTCTTCCGGTCGTCCGCCGACGCCCGCGGTCCGGATCCCCCGCCCGCGGAGGCGTGAGAAAAGAGGATCAGCATGGGCAGGAGAAGGAGAAGGTGGCGGCTCGGTGTCATGGCGCCCGTCCTGGCGCTGATGGCGTTCGCCGCCGCCTCGCCGCCGGCGTCGGCGGCCACGGTGACGGTCAGCGTCGACCCGTCGACCGTCACCGGCCAGGACATCAGCCCCCTGATCTTCGGCGCGAACCACCGGTACGGCCTCGACGGCAGCGGCGCCGCCGACCCGAAGACGGGCCGCACGTATCCGGGCGTCGAGGACGCGATCAAGCAGACCGGCCTGTCCATGATCCGCTATCCCGGCGGCACGATGGCCAACACCTTCCAGTTCGACAAGGCGATCGGCGCCCAGTCGGGCCGCTCGGACCAGGTCAACGGAAGCCCGACGGCCCCCGTCCCGGTGGACAGCACCTTCGGCCCGGACGAGTTCGGCAAAATGCTCGACGACACCGGCACCACCGGCGACCTGATGCTGAACTCCGCCACGGAGACCGCGCAGAAGGCGGCGGACTTCGTGTCGTACATGACCGGCACGCCCGGCGGGAACCAGGACGGCGGCACCGACTGGGCCCAAACCCGCGCGGACAACGGCCACGCGGCGCCGTATCCGGTCTCCTACGCCGAGATCGGCAACGAGCCCTACTACACCGGCCAGCAGTACTGGATGAACGGCACCGCCGTCTCCTACACGAACCCCTCCTGCGCCTCCATCGACAAGCTGGCCTGCCTGTACGCGTTCGGCGGCACGACGTCGTTCGCCAAGCAGCGGCTGTCCCAGCCGGACGACTGGCGCGACGCGGCGGGGGTCAGCAAGGGCACGGCGAACCAGTCGTTCGCCATCCGGTACGCCCCCGTGGTCGGTTCGGCCACCACCGTCTACGTCAACGGGGTCGCCTGGACCCGGGTCGCCAACCTGAGCTCGGTCGGCGCGGTCGACGACTACGCGCTGGACCCCACCACCGGCAAGGTGACGTTCGGCGACGGCACCCACGGGAACATACCGCCGAGCGGCGCGGTCCTGACCTCCACGTACCAGTCGGGCCCGCACGAGGGCTTCGTCGACTTCTACAACGCCGTCAAGAAGGTGGCCCCCAGCCTGCCGGTCTGCTCCTCGCTGGACACCAAGCAGTTCTTCCAGGTCATGGGCTCCACCAATCCGTACGACTGTGTGGTCTTCCATTCGTACGTGGCGGACCCGAAGACCTACTCCGACACCGACGACTTCATGGGCCAGCTGATGAACACGCCCGGAAACCAGTCCTCGGCGATCACGGGCGTGCACAACAACATCGTCGCGTACGCGGGTGCCCGCGCCGGCCAGATCTCGCTGCTGGTGAGCGAGTACGGGAACACGGGCGGCAACCCGGACTTCCCCGACTCCCTGCTGTGGGAGGGCCAGGGAGTGCTGAACGCGGCCCAGTTGCGCAGCTTCATCCTGGCCCAGACGTCGGCCAACGTGCTCGGGGCGGAGCGGCACGCCCTGATCGACTACACGTTCTCCCCGCCACCGACGGATCTCGGCGTCTCCGACATGAACAATGTCCTGTTCGGCGGCCCGGCGACGGCCACCCAGCCCGCCGTCGTCGAGCCGGCGGCCATGGCGATCCAGCTGATGTCGAAGATGGCCGGCCAGGACCGGATCAAGAACTCGGTCACGAACAATCCCACCCGGACCCTGTCCACGGGCGGAAAGCTCAGTTCGCTCCAGCCGCTCGCCTCGAAGGACGCCGCTGGCAATATCCTCATCACCGTCATCAACTGTGATCCCGGCAACGACGTGTCCGCGACCGTGACGGCCGGGAGCTCCTACACGCACACCGGCTCGGTCGACTCCTGGACGCTGGCCGGTCCGGGCTACCAGTCGTACAACACCCCGTCGTCGCCGAACGCGGTGCACATCGACCAGGCGACCACCTCCGTCGGCACCGGAGACTTCACCTGGGACTTCCCCGCCCACAGCGTCACGGTCCTGCAATTGCACAAGGCGTGATCACGGCGGCCGGGGCCGCTCCGGGCGACCGCGCGATTCAGGAACGCGGTCGCTTGGGGCGGCCCGCGGCAAGCCTCTCCCGAAAAGCTCCGGCCGCTCTGCGGGACTTGGCGGGGGAAGAGGCGGTCCGCTTCGGGGTGCGGGCGGGTGCGGGAGCGGGTTCGGGAGCGGGCGCGGGTTCGGGAGCGGGCGCGGGTGCGGGGAGGTCGGCGCGAGCGAGGCCGGTCATGACTCCCGTACCGTCCCTGACATCCCGCATCAGGAGGGCGAAGCGGGCCGGCGCGTCGACACCCGGTATCCCCGCCCGGTCCGCCAGATCCCGCAGCACGTCGCCCACCACGTCCGCCGAAGACCCGAGCGCCCTGGCGAGGTCCGCTACGTTCTCGGGCTCCGTGTGTGCCATGGCTCCGAGCAGGATCAGGTCCTGCTCGGTGAGGGTCACCCGGAACCGGGGCCGGCGTCGTTTCCGGGAATCCTCCTTCTTCCCGGCTTCCGCTTCTCCTGCCCTGTCCTTCGCCTCCTCCGCCCCTGCCACCGCCGCCGTCCGCTCGGGCTCGTGCTTCCCGGCTGCCTGTCCGGGCTTCGCCGCTGCGGCCTCCGGTTCTCCCGGCCCCGCCGCGACCTCCGCCGTGACCTGCGCGGGCTGGGACGTCTGCGCCACACCCGCCTGCCCGGACTTCCGCTGCCTGCGCGCGCCGCGCTGAGCCGCGGTCCGCCTGGCCGGTCTCGCCTGCCGGGGCTCCGGCTCGCCGCCGGGACGCGGGACCGCTCCGGCGACCGCAGGCCGGGACTCCGCCACCTCGGCCACCGCAGGCCGGGACTCCGCCGCTTCGGCGACCGCCGGCCAGGGCTCCGCCACCTCGGCGGCGGGCCCGCCCTGCCACTCCTGGCCGGAACCGGAATACGCCGACATCTGGAGCTCGTCGAGCCACTCGGCCGCCAGCCCGTCATTGCCCGGCAAGCGGTTCCACAGCTCCTGAAGCGCGTATTCCTCGGTCATGTGGACGTCACCGTGCCGGCGCAGCATCCGCGTCGCCGCCCGCTGCATGCCCCCGTAGTCCACCGTGCCGTGCGTCAGCCGCACCGTCAGCTGCCAGAACATGTCGTAGCGGCCCGAAACCGCCATCCACACGCAGTCGATGTGGTCCTGGGCGCCGCTGAAGACGATGTCCACCACGTCCGGGGTCAGTTGGGGCGCCTGGTACAGCACGAATTCGGCGGCGTTCTCGGGTGAACTCGCGTGCCAGTACCCGAGGCGCTGCGCCAGCTGCTCCACCCTCGTGGGAAGCAGCTCCAGGGCCAGTGCGTGCGGGACGACCTCCGCCGCCCTGAGCGCGGCGATGTCCCAGCGGCCGTCCCTGGCCGGCGTCAGCCAGGCCACCATCGAATCGGTGAATCCATACGATCCGTACATCTCCCACACCCCGCAAGACAGAACGACCGGCGTGCAACGCCACGAGCCGCCGACTCCACCACGCCGCGCCGTTCCCGTCTCGTCCCGCAGACCACGCACGGGGGATCAAAAGCCGCGAATCACAGGGAATTTCACCTCGTCATCCCCGCGAAGCTGCGCATCGGGGCATCCCCGCCTGCCCCGCCCACCACCCGCTCCGGCCTTCACCGCGCCCCGCGCGCACGCCCGAACACCGCGGACCGGCCGGCGGGTGAGGTGCCGTCACGCCTTGAGGGCGCGTCCCGTGGTGGCCAACACGAGGCGGCGTGGGGCGAGTTGCGCCGCGACGGCCGACAGGCGGTTGCCGAGACCGGCGACGACGCTCGGCGGGGTCCGGGGCCGCTCCAGCGCCCGGCGGGTCGCCGTGACCACCTCGGCGGGGGTGGCGACATGTCCGACCACCGCGTCGCGGGTGCCCACGACGTCGAAGAACTCGGTCTCGACCGGGCCCGGAGAGACCGCCAGCACCCGCAGGCCCGTATCGCGGGTCTCGTAGGCGATCGCCTCGGTGAGGCTCAGGACGAAGGCCTTGGTCGCGCCGTAGACGGCCATGGCCGGGGTGGGCTGGTAGGCGGCCGTGCTCGCCACCGTCACGAGGGCGCCCCGGCCGTCGGCGGCCAGCGACGGGAGGAAGGCCCGCGTGAGGTCGGCGACCGCGCAGACGTTGAGCTGGATCATGCGGCTGATCTGCTCCGGGTCCTGCGTCAGGAAGGCGCCGTGGCTGCCGAAGCCGGCGTTGTTGATCAGGGTCTGGACGGTGATGCCGCGGGCGCCGAGTTCGTCCCGCAGCCCGGCACCGGCACCGGGTTCGGCGAGGTCCGCGGCGATCGCGGTGGCGGTGACGCCGTACTCCTCACGGAGTTCGGCGGCGAGCTTCTCCAGGCGGTCGAGGCGGCGGGCGACCAGCACCACGTCGGCGCCGCGCGCCGCCCACTGGCGGGCGAATTCCTCGCCGAGGCCCGCGCTGGCGCCGGTGATCAGGGCACAGGTGCCCCGGTACGAGAGGGTGGGCATGGGCGGCGCTCCGTTTTCGTCGTCCGTATGCGATGACACGGCAATGTAGGCACGTGACATCATTGTAGTCAACCGACAACATCGAGGAGGAAGTACGTGCAGGAAGGCTCTTACCATCACGGCAATCTGCGGTCCGCCCTGCTGCAACGGGCCGAGGCGGTGCTGGCCGAGGCCGGGGTCGCCGGGCTTTCACTGCGCGGACTCGCCCGTGACATCGGCGTCAGCCATGCCGCGCCCACCCGCCACTTCCGCGACCGCCAGGCCCTGCTCGACGCCCTGGTGATCGACGGGTTCACCGACCTCAACCAGCGCATGCGGGCGGCGGCCGGCGGTCCGGGACCCGTGGAGCGGCGGCTGACCGAACTGGGCCGCGCCTACGTCGGGTTCGCGACCGAGCGCGCCGCGCTGCTCGGGCTGATGTTCGCCGCGAAACACGAGGAGCCGGTGGGAGAGGAGCTGCACCGGCTCGGCCACACGTGCCTGGAGATCGCCGCCGAACTGGTCGCCGAGGCGCAGCACGCGAAAGTCGTGCGCCCCGGCGATCCCGTCCGCCTCGCGCAGGTGGCCTTCTCCGCCGTGCACGGGCTGGCCGCCCTCGCGGTGGGCGGGCTGCTGGACGACACGCCGGTGGACGAGGCCACCGACCTGGTCCTGGAGACCGTGCTGGCGGGGCTGCGGAACCCCCGGTGACACCGTCCGGGCAGCTCGCGGCCACGGGCCCGCCCTTGACGTGTTGACCTGGGATTCCGCATTCTGCAATCTTGTTGCAAGATCGGGCGGTGAGGTTCACTGTGCGCCTCCCCGGAACAGCGTGGACGGATGAGGAGGCTTGGCCATGTCTGCCGAGCAGGGGACCAACCAGAGTGTCGAACGGGCCGTCTCCGTCCTGCGCGCGCTGGGGACCGGCAACCCGGAGCGCCGGGTCTCCGACATCGCGGCGGACGCCGGGCTGGGTCCCTCCACCACGTCCCGGCTGCTGGCCACGCTCGAACAGCTGGAACTGGTGGAGCGCAACCCGGCCAGCGGCCTGTACCGGCTGGGCCTGGGCACGCTGCCGCTGGCCACCATGGCGCTGAACAGCCACCCCGTGCACCGGGCTGCCCGGATGGTGCTCCAGGGCCTGGCGGCCCGTACCGAGCTGGGCGCCAACGTGGCCGTGCTGCGCGGCGCCGAACTGTTCTTCATCGCCAACTTCGAGGGCGCACGCGCGCCCAAGGCGTACACCCAGGCCGGGCAGACCGCGCCGCTGCACGCCACCGCGATGGGCAAGTGCCTCATGTCCCGGATGACGGGCGAGCAGCGCCGCGCGGTGCTGGGCGCGAAGCTGGAGGCGCTCACCGAGTACACCGTCACCGCGCACGAGGAGCTGGACGAGGTGTGCGAGACGGTACGCCGCGTCGGGTACGCCACCGAGGTCCAGGAGCGCGCGCTGGGCCGCTCCTCGCTGGCCGCTCCGGTGCTGGACTCCCGAGGCGCCGTGGTCGCGGCGATCTCCCTGTGGGGCCCGGCCTCGCTGCTGGGCAGCCTGCCCTCGGCGGGCAGGCCCGGAACCCGCGAGGCGGAACTGGTCGGCCAGGTGATCGAGGCGGCGGACGCGGTCAGCCAGGCCCTCGGCGCGTACTGACGGACCGGGCATTTCCGGCCACCGGCGCATCCGGCCGCGGCGTGACGCCGACCGCCGAGTGACGCCGGCGTCGGCCGCCGGGCGACGCCGACCACCGGATGACGCCGACCACCGGGCGACGCCGACCACCGGATGACGCCGACCACCGGGTGATGGCGACCGCCGGGTGATGGCGACCGCCGAGTGACGCCGGCGTCGGCGGCCGGGCGACGTCGGCTCGGCGCGGCCGGTCCTGTGGGACGCGGCCGGGCCGGGCCGGCTCAGGGCCTCTCAGTCCTCGTACGCCCGTACGGTGAACAGGTGGGCCCGCGGCGCCCCGTGGGTCGCGTCCACCGTGATCCGCAGCGCGTCGGCGCGTACCGGTCCGGCCGTGTCCAGCCGGTGCACCCGGTGGCGGCGGCGGTTGTCGCGCACGGTGACCACGGTGTGCCACGCGCCGGACTCGTCGCGCACCTCGATCCGGTAGTCGCGCAGCAGCTGCGGGGCCACCGGCTCGGGCGTACGGTGCCGGTGCAGATTGATGAGGTAGGTGTCCACGTCGTCGTCCATCACCACCCGCACGGTGCGCAGTTCGTGCGCCGCGTCCCACTCCAGCAGCAGCCAGGAGCCCGGAGCCGGGTCGCCGGACACCCACATCTGCGGCCCGCCGAAGGGCCGTTGGAAGCCGCCGACCGCCTTGCCGGGCGCGAATGCCGCCGTCTGCGGCAGGGCGCGGAAGCAGAAGGACCGGCGGCGCAGCTCGCGCGCGGACCATTCCAGTACGGCCTGGCCCTCCTGCTCGGGGATGTCGTGGTCGACGCCCGCGTCTCCGGCGGCGCGGTGACGCAGCGCGAGGACGCCCTCGGTGGGTGCCGGGACGAGATGGAGACCGGCGTGCGGATCGGCGCGGACGACGACGACCACGTTCTCCGGGGTGTCGGGGGTGTGCCGTAGCGGGGCGGTCACCCATGCCGGGCCGCCCGCCGGGACGGCGACCCGCTCGGTGCGCAGCAGGTCGAGGGGGACGGCGTTCTCCGGGAGCCGGGTGCTCCACAGTTCGACGGTGAGTTCGGTGTCCTGCCCGGCGGAGACCAGCAGTTCCACGCCGGTCAGGACCGGGTCGACGGGCAGCAGGAAGCCGTAGTCGCGGCTGAGGGGGCAGGGTTCGGCGGGCCTGCCGGGCCCCGGCTCGGCGGCCAGCCGGGTCAGGTGCGAGGACGCGCTGACCCGCGCGGTGCGGGCCAGGTCGTGCGGGTCCTCGTTGCGGACGCCCATGACGGAGGCGTCCTGGCGCAGCAGCACCTGCCCGACGAGGCCGGGGTCTTTGGTGGCCAGGGTCCTCGGACCGATCCCGCGTTCGGCGCAGAGCGCGGCGGCGGTGCCGGCGGCCTCGCCGAGGGTGGCGCAGGTGGCCATCACGCGGGTGGCGCCGAAGGCGATGTGGGTGGCGGAGATGTTCCGGCCGGCGAACAGCAGATTGCCGACGTTGACGGAGTAGAGGCTGCGCAGCGGGATGTGGAAGACGCCGTCGGTGTAGCGCTGGAGGGCGCCCGGTCCGTCGGCGTACATGCCCTGGACGGGATGCAGGTCGATCGACCAGCCGCCGAAGGCCACCCGGTCCTCGAAGCGGCGCTGGGCGAGGATGTCCTGCTGGGTGAGGACGTGGTCGCCGACGAAGCGGCGGTACTCGCGCTTGCCGGGCAGGCTGCCCACCCATTCCAGGGTGAGGCGGTCGGCGTCGAAGCGGCCCGAGTTCTTGATGTGGTCCCAGATGCCCATGACGACGGCGTGCAGTTCGTCCCGGATGGCCTCGTTGTCGTGGACGGTGTCCAGCTCGCCGCCCCACTCGATCCACCAGTAGTCACAGCCGTTGTCGCCGGTGCGCAGGACGCGGTTGCGCAGGATGGGTGTCTTGGTGATGTCCTTCGCGTACGAGGGCGGCACGAAGGGCACGGGGCGGCCGGCGTCCTTGGTGTAGAAGAGGATGGTGGAGCCGAGCAGCCCGCCGTCGGCTTCCTCGGGGGCCCAGGGTTCGCCGAAGTCGGCCGCCGACTCGCGCCCGATGCGGCTGCGGGCCCCGGCGAGTTCGCCGAGCAGGCCGTCGCCGGTGCAGTCCAGGAAGAGCCGGGCGCGGAAGGTGATCAGGCGCTCCGAGCCCATCATCCAGCCGGTGGCGGAGCGGATGGTCCGGTCGTCCTCGGGGCCGTCCGCCTCGGCCTCGCGCACGTCGGTGTTGAGGAAGAGGTCGACGAGCGGTTCGGCGAGGACCGCGTCCAGCACCACCTGGTCCCAGTAGTAGGGGTTGCCCTCCGGGTTCCGGTACTGGTTCTCCGTGTACAGCTCTCCCATGATCCCGCTCTCGCGGGCGTAGCGCTGGACGCCGTGGGCCGTGGCACCGCACACCCAGACGCGGACCTCGCTGCTGCTGTTGCCGCCCAGCACGGGACGGTTGTGCACGAGCGCCACCCGCTGCCCGAGGCGCGCCGCGGCGATGGCGGCGCAGACCCCGGCGAGTCCGCCGCCGATGACGGCGATGTCGTGGTGGAACTCTTCCTGGCGCATCTGTTCGGCTCCCTTGCGAGGTGCGGCGGCGGCGCGTCCGCGTGGGCGCCACTGAGGGGTCAGTGTGCACGCTGGCACGCGTCAATGGAAAGGGCATGCAGAGAATGGGTGCGATGTGCAGAAGTCCGCACCGGACGCCACACGCGCCCACCGGAGGGTCTAAATCCGGGACGAAAGTAGGGTTGACAGCCCCCACTCAGTGACTGATCATCCCACATATTGCATGGCAGATTCAGCCATGTGTCGCCGATGTTGCTTCACCGAGAAACCGCCGCCTCCCTCCGCCGGGCAAGGCGCGCTGCCGCCCCGTCCCGAGAGGAAGCCGCACTGTGACCATCCCGCGTACGGTGCCGACCAGGCAGACAGGCCCACGGCTGTCGGACGGCATGTTCGCCGTGCTGCTGGCCCTGCCCGGTCTGGCGCTGTTCGTCGCGATCATCCTGTATCCGCTGATCGCCTCGCTCACCACCGGCTTCTTCCGCCAGGACCTCAGGTTTCCCGGCCGTCGGTTCACCGGACTGTCCAACTTCGCCGACGCGCTGCACCGGGACTTCTGGCCCACCCTCGAACACACCCTGGTGTTCACCGCCGGCTCCACGGTCGCCGCGTTCACCATCGGTTTCGGGCTCGCCCTCGCCCTGAACGCGGGCCTCAGGGGCAGCGGGTTCCTGCGCGGACTCTTCCTCTTCCCGTGGGTGATCCCCGGCGTCGTCACCTCGTTCCTGTGGATGTGGATCTTCAACGCCAACTACGGGCTGCTCAACGGCGCGCTCATGAAGCTGCACCTCATCCATGAGCCGGTCTCCTGGCTCGGCCAGCCCGGCACCGCGATGTTCGCGGTGATCGTGACCAAGACCTGGGCGAGCTTCCCCTGGATGATGGTCATGATGCTGGCCGGCCTCCAGACCGTACCGGCCGAGCTGTACGAGGCCGCCTCCGTCGACGGTGCCGGGATGCTCCGGCGCTTTGGCTCCATCACCTGGCCCGGCGTGCGCTCCATCGCGCTGCTCGCGCTGCTGCTGGAGTTCATCTGGAACTTCCAGCACTTCGACACCATTTACGTGCTCACCGGCGGCGGCCCCGCCAACGCCACGCAGACCTTCGCCGTCGCCGTCTACCAGGACGCCTTCCAGGGCTTCGACCTCGGCCGGGCCAGCGCGCTCGGCGGCCTGTGGATGCTGCTCCTGCTGGTCCTGGTGAGCGGCTACCTGTACCTGTCCCAGCGGGAGGACCGCGCATGACCACCACGACCCTGGACGCGGCCCGCACCGGGGAACGCTCCCGGCAGCGGGGCGGCACCGCCCGCGCCCGGCGCCCCCGGATACGCCCCGAGCGCCTGCGCTCGCGCCTCCTCGCCTGGGCCGCGGTGCTCGTGATCGGGTTCTTCGGCCTGTTCCCGCTGTACTGGATGCTGGTCACCGCGCTCAGCCCGGCCGAGCAGGTCTTCCGCTTCCCGCCGGACTTCCTGCCCGGCAGCGTCACCTTCGCCAACTTCCGCGCGGTGGCCGACAATCCGGCGCTGTTCCGCTATCTGACGAACAGTCTCGTCGTCTCGCTGGTCACGGCCGTGCTCAGCGTGATCGTCTCCACCTACATGGGCTACTCGTTCTCGAAGTTCCGCTACCGGGGCCGCCGTTCGCTGATGAACTTCGTGCTGGCCTCGCAGATGTTCCCGCAGACCCTGCTGCTGATCACGCTCTACGCGCTGTTCCGGCAGCTCGGGCTGCTGGGCGGCTATACGGCGCTCGTCCTGTCGTTCAGCACCTTCACCCTGCCGCTGTGCGTGTGGATGCTCAAGGGCATCTTCGACACCATCCCGGACGCGCTGCTGGAAGCCGCCGCCATCGACGGTGCCTCGCGCCTGCGCACCCTGCACACCGTGGTCGCCCCGCTCGCGGCACCCGGCATGGCCGCCGCCGGGCTGTTCTCCTTCGTCCGCGGCTGGAACGACTTCATCTTCGCGCTCAGCCTCGCCGACAACCGCACGATGACGCTGCCGCCCGGTCTGGTGAACACCTATATCGGCGAGACCCAGACGTCCTGGCCCGCCCTGATGGCCGCGTCCCTGGTGGTCTCGCTGCCCGTCGTCGTCGCCTTCATGTTCCTCCAGCGCTTCCTGGTCGGCGGCCTCACCGCCGGCGCGGTGAAGTGACCCGCCGCCCCGCACCCGGCACCGCACCCCGCTCCGCTCCGCCCCATCGCCTGGGAGTCTTCATGCCCCTCTCCGTCCCCTCCCGCCGCGGTCTGCTGCGCGCCGCCGGCGCCGGTGCCCTCGGTGCCGCCGGATCCGGTCTGCTCTCCGCCTGTGTCGCCGACGGCGGCACGGGCCCGGCGGGTGACACGAGCGCGAAGGACTTCGGCTTCACCTCGTGGTCGCTGGGCGAACCGGCCAGCAAGCCGGCCGTCGAGCACATCCTCGACTCCTGGGAATCCGCCCACCGTTCGAAGATCGGCACCACCACGATCCCGTACAACAACTTCCTCCAGGAACTGAGCCTCAAGCTCAACGGCCGTCAGATATCCGGCGCCGTCCAGCTGGACATCGCCTGGCTGGCCGCGCTCGCCCAGACCGGCACCCTGGCCGACCTGGGCCCGCTGGCCGGCGGCGCCGGCTACACCCCGGTCGGCCTCACCAGCGGCAGATACGACGGCGTCCAGTACGGTCTGCCGTGGACCACCGGCGCGATCGGCCTCATCGGCAACCAGGACCTGCTGGACCAGGCCGGCGTCAAGAAGGCGCCGGTCACCGTCGCCGAGTTCGAGGACGCGCTGCGCGCCCTGAAGGAACTCGGGGGCGTCACTCCCTACGCCGCCTCCACCGCGGTGGCCCAACTCGCGGACATCTTCCCGTGGATGCAGACCTTCGGCTCCCCGGTCGTCAGGGACAGGAAGGTCGTCATCGGCGACGACGCGTCGATCGACGCGATGACCTGGTACAAGAAGCTGTACGACGACAAGCTCATCGCCAAGGACGTGGACCGCAACAGCGCCCGCGCCCTGTTCGGCCGCGGCACCGTCGGCTTCTACGACGACGCCATGGTGGGCAAGGCCACCACCCTCGCCAGTGCCAAGGACCCCCGGAAGCTCGGCCCGGCGATGGTGCCGTTCTCCCGGCCGGTCGTGCACCGGGGCGACAAGCCCCAGGCGCTCCTGTGGGGCCACATCATCGTCGTCGCCAAGGGCGACGGACAGGACGCGGCCGGCCGGTTCGCGCTGCACACCACCACCGACACCGCCACCACCACCGGGTACTTCAAGGCGGTGGGGCTGCCGCCCGCCACCGGCAAGGGCCTCGCGGTGCCGGAGATAGCCAAGGACACCTTCACCAGCCAGTGGACCCGCCGCATCACGAGCACGGCGACCCCCGGACCGTTCTGGCCCTACGCCAAGAACGCGCAGATCGTCAACGCCGTGGCCCAGCAGGTCCAGGCGGCGCTCGTCGGCCAGTCGTCCCCCAAGGCGGCGATGCGCGCGGCCGGTGAGCAGGCCAACGAGCTGGTCAAGGGCTGACCCCGCCCCGCGCCGGCGCCGCGCGTCCGCACCCGTCACAGCCATCCCAGCGCACCACGGAGCAGTACCAGGAAAAGGAGAGATGCCTTGACAGCACGACGAAGCCGGGTCCTGATGGCCCTGACAGCGGCGGCGGCCGCCCTGCTGACCGCCCTGCCCGCGGCCGTGCCGAGCGCGTCCGCGGCGACCCCGTCGGACGGCACGGCGGCCGCCCAGCCCGATCTCGGCCTGTACACCAAGGTGTTCACGGACGACTTCGACTCCTTCGACACCGGCAAGTGGAACTACCGGACCGACGGCAAGCGGTACAGCTGCCAGCAGCCGGACAACGTCTCGGTCAGCGGCGGCCACCTGGTGATCGCCCTGAAGAAGGAGACGGTGACCTGCACCGACGGCAAGACGTACGACTACACCGGCGGCGGACTGGTCTCGAAGAAGAAGTTCCGGTACGGCTACTACGAAGCCCGGATGAAGATCAACGATTCGCCCGGCTGGCACAGTTCGCTCTGGTCCATGTGCGGCGACGGCTCGACGACCACCCCCGCGTGCCGCAAGACGGAGATCGACGGCTTCGAGATCGAGTCGTCCGAGCCGACGCAGATGCGGCACAACGTCTTCGACTGGACCACGCAGCCGTACACCGAGAGCAGCAGCCAGATGTACGACAGCGGCTTCGACAGCTCGCAGGGCTGGCACACCTACGGCTATCTGTACGACGAGACCGGCGTCACGTTCTACGTCGACGGCCAGAAGGTGCCCCAGAAGGGGCAGGTCGACGCGAACGGGCAGCTGAAGTGGACCGCGTCGAAGCATCCGGGCGACTGGATGAACCTCTGGCTGACCGGCATGATGTACAACGCGCCGGGCACGACGGCACAGCCGGGCGAGATCCTCGTCGACTCCGTGTCCTTCTGGGAGAAGGACCGCTATGTCGACAACGACGAGCCCCAGTCCGGGACTTACACCGAGTCCGGCGGCGGCTGGGCGCCGAGCGCGGTGGCGAAGAACGGCTTCGCCCAGTCCGCCTCCCGCTACTCGTGCACGGCGGGGGCTTCCGCCCAGTGGACCACGCAGGGACTGGCGCCGGGCACGTACACCGGCTGGATCTACACGATCCAGGATCCCAACAGCGACCCCTCGGCCAAGGTGACCTTCACCCACGACGGCACGGCGACCAGCTCCACCCTCGACCAGAGGGACACGCCGTCCGGCTGGCAGCAGATCGGCGGCACCTACACCCTCGGCTCGGGAGACCAGAGCATCAAGGTCACCGCCAGCGGCACGGGATGCGCGCGCGCCGACTCGGTGAAGTTCGTCCGCACGAGCTGACGGTGCCGCACCGCCCCCTCCACCCCGCCTGAACCACGGCCGGCCGGGCACCGCGTGACAGCGCGCCCGGCCGGCCGGTGCAGGACATCCACCTCGTCCTGTTCACGCGCATTTCATCGGCGTGCGCCACGGCATCCAGATGCACGCGGCATCCAGCCTGTGGCTCGACATGCCCGGTATCCACCGCGTCAGGAGACACCAGCCTTGTTCCTCTCATCGAGACGCGCCGCGGCCGGCGTCTGCGCGGCGCTGACGGCGCTGATGCTCGGCCTGTCGGCGCCGTCCGTGACCGCCGCCCCCGCCTCCAAAGGCGCGGCCGCCGCCGATGGCACCGTGTTCGGCGACGACTTCGCCGACGGCCTGGACCAGTGGACGACGACACAGACCCCGGCCGGCGCCACCGCGTGGACCGCACGGGACGGCACGGCCGCCGTCGACACCACCACCGCCTCCTCCGGCAGCTACCTGCGCCCCTCCGGCGCGCTCACCCTGCCCGGCTCCTACGAGCTGACCACCCGGCTGAAGATCGACAAGATCGCCGGCGACGGCACCGTCTCCTTCGTCCTGGACATGCAGGACAAGGACAACCCGAGAAGCCGGGACACCGCCGCCCAGCTCACCGCCGTCCGCCCCACCGGCCGGGCCGGCGTCCGGATCGCGGCCCCCCTGTCCGGTGCCGTCACCTGCTCCGGCGACTCCCCCGTCACCACCGGCGACTGGCTGGACGTGCGCATCGTGCGCGCCGGCGGCATCACCGCCACCTACCTCGGCGGACGCCTCGCCGCCGCCGGGACCTCGCCCACCGCCGGCGGCACCTTCGCCATCGGCTCCTTCCACAGCGCGATGGACATCGGCCCGGTCACCGTCCGCTCCCTGTCCGGCGTCCCCTCCGGCCAGCCGACCACCACCGGCTGCGCCTACAAAGCCCCCGACCAGGACGCCCCCGGCCACCGGACCACCGACGGCGATCCCTCCCAGAGCCTCGACGGCTCCTGGAAGTTCATCACCGACAAGGCCGGCACCGGCGAGACCGACGGCTACCAGGACCCCGCCACCGACACCAGCGGCTGGGACACCATGCAGGTCCCCGGCAACTGGGACACCCACGACACGTACACCCGTTACCGGGGCGCCGCCTGGTATCGCCGTACCTTCACCGTCGCCCACCCCGGCACCGCCGGCTCCCGCTACTGGCTCGGCATCGACGCCTGCTACTGGGAGTGCGGCGTGTGGGTCAACGGCACCCGGATCGAGGTCCCCAAGCTCGTGGAGTCGGCCGACCACGACAGCGAGACCTGGACCGAGGCCGACAGTCATGTGGGCGGTTACACGCCGTTCCGGCTGGATGTCACCGACGCCCTCAAGACCAGCGGCACCAACACCGTGGTCATCAGAGCCGACAACACCTACTCCCAGGGCGCCTGGTGGCCGTGGGGCGGCCTGTCCCGTGATGTGTCCCTGACGACCACTCAGCCGCTGTCCGTCACCCGGCAGGAGATCACCGCGACGCCGGACCTGACCGACGGCACCGCCTCCGTCACCTCGAAGGTGTACGTACGCAACACCGGCGGCACCGACCGCCAGGTCACCGTCACCGGGGACCTCACCTCGGACGCCACCGGCGCCGACGTCCCCGGCGGCACCTCTCTCACCGGGACCGCCACCATCCCCGCCGGCACGACCGCCCCCGTCACGCTCAGGGCGACCCTCGCCAAGGACACCTACACCCTGTGGCAGTTGGACGACCCGAGGCTCTACCGCCTCGGCGTCACGCTCACCGCGGACTCCGCTCCGGACACCGCCGTCGACGGCATCAGCGACGCCTTCGGCATCCGCTCGCTGGAGATCTCCGGCCGGACGCAGATGCTGCTCAACGGCGAGAAGCTCAAGGTCGCGGGCGCCAACCGGGTCTCGGACAACCCGGTCGACGGCAACACGGAGCCCGTCGACCAGGTCCGCCGGGACATGGACATGATGAAGTCGGCGGGTATGAGCGTGATGCGGATCATGCACTACAACCAGTCCCCCGAACTGCTCGACTACGCCGACCGCATCGGCATGCTCCTCATCGCGGAGACCCCCGAGTGGGGCGACGGCGCCTCCCTGATCAAGGACCTGCCGGTGGTCAAGCAGGAGATGACGGAGCAGGTCCAGGAGAACTTCAACCACCCGAGCATCTTCGCGTGGTCCGTCGCCAACGAGATCGCCTCCGGCAGCACGGACGGCATCACCTACGACCAGAAGATGGCGGACTTCTCGAAGCGGATCGATCCCAGCCGGTTCGTCACCCAGGTGAACAACAAGATCATCGGTGGTGCGCAGACCGCGCCGGACGGCGAGCAGTACATGGACTTCGCCGCCATCAACATGTACGGCAGCTTCGACGCCGGGGTGAAGTGGGCCCATACCCGGTTCCCGGACATGCCGATCTTCGTGTCGGAGTACAGCGCCGATGCGACGGGCACCTGGACCAACGCCCGCCAGAGCGTCGACCAGACGACCAGGAACGCCTCCAGTGCCGTCCCGTACCTGGCCGACAAGGACTATGTCTTCGGCTGGTCGCAGTGGACGTACAACGATTACCGCAGCATGAACACCGGCTCGACCAAGGTCAGCCCCGACGGGGTGCGCGGCTTCGGTGACGTGGACGTGTGGGGTCGGCCGAAGGCGGCGTATCCGGCGATGCGGACCGCGAACGCGCCCGTCAGGAAGCTGGCGCTGTCCACGCCTCAGCACCAGGACGGCACCGACGTGGCCACCGCGACGGTGACGCCGCGCGGCTCGCTCACCACCGACGGCCCCTCCTGGACGCTGTCCGGCTACCAGCTCGCGGTACGCGTCACCGACGCCGGCGGCACGGTCGTCGGCGGCTGCGTCACCGCGCTGCCCGAGACCGACCCCGGCGACTCCGCCGTCCAGGTGCCCCTCTCCTGGAAGCACAGCGACTCCGCCGCCTCGGTCCGTATGTCCCTGCTCTCCCCGCAGGGCTACCAGGAAGACATCACGACGGTGGACCTCAAGGTGCCGGCCAAGCCGGAGATCACCGGCACCGTCACCGCCGACGGCTCCGTCCGCGTCCGCTACAGCGACGCGGTCGACGGTCTGGAGCACACCGTCAAGGCCACCGCGCCCGACGGCACCGTCGCCGCGACCACCACCACGTCCGAGAAGTACGCCGACCTCACCGGCCTGGCCGACGGCACCGCGTACACCGTCACCGTCACCACCGACAACGGCGCCGGCAGCAGCGACCCGGCCGCCGTCACGCTCACCCCGAGCGGTGACCTGCCGGCCGGGCCCGACCCGGTCACGGTCGTCCCCGTCGACAAGGGCCTCGTCCTCGGCTACTCCGACAGCACCACCGGCGCCACCTTCGAGGTCGCCGTCACCGACACCGCCACCGGCACGCAGGTCCAGGACTACCGGACCACCGCCCGGCCCGGCACCCGCGTCGAGAACCTGACGCCCGGACACACCTACTCCCTGCGCATCCGCCGCCTGGCCGCCGACGGCACCCCCGCCACCACCTGGAGCGAGACCGTCCAGGGCACCGTCCCCGGCACCGGTGCCGGCCCCGCGCTCCACGTCACCGGCACCATCGGCGGCACCACCTCCGGTGCCATCGCCGTCGACCCCGCGCCCGGCACCGTCCGCTACCAGCTCACCGTCGGCAACGGCACCCCGTTCGACGTCGACCGCTCCGCCATCGACCTCGTCCCCGTCGGCCACCTCAAGCCCGGCTCCACCTCGTCGGTCACCCTCAAGGCCGTCGGCACGCGGGGCAGTTCACCGACCTGGTCCGGCACCATCACCACCACCGTTCCCCCGCAGGACCCGCCCACCGGCGCGAAGCTCACCGGCGGCCAGGGCGACCACACCCTGACCTGGACCGCTCCCGCCGCCGCGCCCGACTTCTACACCGTCTCCCGCACCGCCTGCGGCACCACCACGACCACCAGGGTCGACGGCGGCACCACCGCGCTCGGCCTGGGCGGCAAGGGCGGCTCCTACACCGTGACGGCCACCACCGGCAGCGCCACCTCGGCCGCCACCGCACCGGTCGGCGCGGGCGGCGACACCGACTGCGGCGCCATCGTCTCCACCGCCGACACCGGCGCCCGCGCCGACGGCTCCAAGCCCTTCGCCACCACCGGCTCCTGGTCGCCCAGCGCGCTCACCACCGGCGACGGCTACCCCAGTGTCTACGCCTCGTCGCCCGGTCCCACCGCGACCTGGACGGCACCCGCGAGCGGCGACGCCGGCACGTACACGGTGGAGGTCGCCCTCCCCGGCGGCGCGACCAGCACCACGTCCGTCACCTACACCGTCGACACCGCGAGCGGCAAGCAGACCAAGACCGTCGACCAGGACACGGCGGGCCCCGGCTGGATCGTCCTGGGCACCTACGACTTCGCCGCGGGCCAGGCCCCCAACGTCACGGTGAAGTCCAACACCGCCGGCTCCCTGCGCGCCTCCGCGGCCCGCTTCACCAGCACCGGATAGCCTCCGGCCGGACCACACCGTACGGCACCCGAGGGCGAACCTGACCGTGCTCGCCTGACAACCGCGTCACCCCAACCGGCGGCCGCCGGCGCCTCCTCTCCGGCAGGCCCGACGGCCTCCGGCGTGTCTGCCGTGGGGCCGTCGAAAAGGCGGACGAGGTACGGCGGTTACGGGCCGCGACCGGATCACACGCACAGGCGTGATCGAGCCCACGCCAGCCGCCTACCGCCTGCCATCTGCCGCCTACCGCCTACCGCCTACCGCCTACGGCTTGCTGCCTGCGGCCTGCCGCCCGCCGTTCGCCATCTGCCGCCCGCGGCACACCGCCTACCACCCGCCACCCGCCACCCGCCTGGTCGGTCAACTCCGTTGTCCCGCCGTCCGATCGCCGGTTCGCGGTGCCGGAGGCTCCTGCGCGCGGCAGCGGCGCGTCGCGGGTGGTCGCCGTCCGGGGAGGTAGGCGCGCGCCGGAGTGCCGGTCGCGGTGGTGGGGGCGCGGAGGACGGCCCCGTCGAAGGGGGTCGGGCGGGCGAGTCCTCTGCGGGCCGTGGTGATCAGGAGCTGTCCGCCGGAGGGCGGCAGGCAAACCGAGGTGGGGCGGGTGGCGGGGACCCGTACGGTGGCCAGGAGCGCGCCGTCGGGGTCGTAACGGCGGACCGCGCCGCCGTCCCAGAGCGCGATCCAGAGGCAGTCGTCGGTGTCGACCGTCATCCCGTCGGGCAGCCCGGCGCCCTCGGGCAGCCGCAGGAACTCCTCGCGGTTGCCCACGTTTCCGCCGGCGCGTCCCGTTCGGCCGGATGCTCGCCGAACGCCTGCCCGGTCCGGTGCGGTTCGACAACGTCGTGCGCGGACTCGCCATGGCGGAGACCCGGTTCGGCGCCGCTTCCGCCGCGCACAGCACCGTCGAGATCTTCGTCGGCAACATCGTCGGAGCCGCCCTGGTCATCGGCGGCACGGTGCATCACGGCCCCGGCTCGGCCGCCGGCTGGCTCACCCACCTGCCCGTCCAGGGCGCCCGCGGCGTGCCCTGCGAGGACTGCGGCAGGCGCGGGTGCGCGCAGAGCGTCGTCAGCGACGCCGCGCTGCTGCGGCTCGCCCGCGAGTACGGCATCGTGCCGCCGTCCGCGCGCCTGGAGGATCTGGTGGGGCTCAGCCGGGAGGGAAACCAGGACGCCGCCCGGCTGCTGCGGGAACGGTCCCGCCACGTCGGGCAGATCGCCGCCCTGCTCCTGGACATCGTCAACCCGGATCTGCTGGTGCTGGCGGGCGGGCCGCTGGCGACACCCGAGTTCATCCCGACCGCCCAGCGCGAACTGGCCCGCTGGAGCAGCCACGGCGCCGCCGCCACCGCCCGCCTGGTGCCCTCCAAGCTCGGAGAACACTCCCTGGTCACCGCGTCGGCCACGGTGTTCCTGCACGACTACTACGCCGACCCGCTCGCCTACGAGGAGACGGACGCCTCCTGAGCGGACGCACCGGCACGCGCCCGCGCGGCTCCGGGCAGCGGGCAGCGGGCAGTGCCGCATCGCCGTATTCGCCGCGGGTAATTTCCTAACCGTAATTTAATCGCCTCCGTGCCCCGCGGCCGTCCGCTCCCTTCCGGACCGCCCCGCTGCCCGAACGGCGGGACGGGTGGGCCTCGTTCGCCGGGGCGCGTCACGGTAGACACGGGGTCATGAGTGGATCTCCTCCGGCCGAGGCCGCCGCGTCACCCGCGTCACCGGTCCGTGGACTCGGGTCACGGGGCCGTGTGCTGCTGTCGGCAGCGGGCGCCCTCGGCGTCCTCACGGCGGGGTCGCTGTGGTGGACGATCCCGGCCCGCGGGGACGACACGGGCCCGCCCGGCACGGGCAGGAGTACGACGACCCCGCTCGTGCCGGACGTGTCTCCGAAGGAGCTGGCCAAGGCCATCGGCGGATACGCGGACAGAATCCCGGACGGCGCCCCGGACGGCGCCCCGGACGGCGCCGAACGGGACGGCAGCGGGGCGCTCAACGCCATCGCCCCGCCCGTGCCCGAGGACCCCCCGGCGAGCGAGGACGACACCCCCGCCGGCGGGTCCGGCGGAAACGGTGCGCACCGGGCGGCGGACACCGCGCCACCCCCCGCGCACCAGGACGACCCCGGCACGGGGGCCGGCTCCGACGCGCGGTCGGAGATCGTCGCCTTCGCCCTGGCCGCCGTGGGAAAGCCGTACGTGTACGGCGCCCGCGGGCCCTCGGCCTTCGACTGCTCGGGCCTGGTGCAGGCGGCGTACGCGGCGGCGGGGACCTCCCTGCCGCGGACCTCGCAGGAGCAGTCCGGGCTGCCCGCCGCGACGGGAACGCTGCTGCCGGGGGACATCCTCTACTGGGGGCGGCGGGGAGCGGCGACCCACGTCACCCTGTACATCGGCGACGGCGAGTTCGTGGGCGCGCAGAACCCGCACAGCGGAGTGGTGGTGCGCCGGGTGACCGGCAGCGGCTACTTTGGGGCGGTACGGCCGCTGTCCGGCTGAACGCATCGGGGTGGCCGTGTCACCCGCCGTCGAAGCTCATGGTCACCTGGACCGTCTTGCCGCCGGGGCCGACCTGCACGGACCAGCTGCCGGCCAGTTCCTCGACGAGGCCGAGCCCGTAACCGCCGTCATCCCCCCGCGCCGCGCCCGGCGTCGGCCGTGGCAGGGCCTGACTGCTGTCGTCCACCTGGATGATCAGCTCCGGCTCCCGCCAGATCAGACGCATCGCCACGGGTCCTGAGGTGTGCTGGCACGCGTTCGTGACCAGTTCGCTCACCACGAGCTGGGCGACGTCGAGTCCGGTCCGCACCCCGCCGTGCCCGCAGCGCTGCGCCAGTTCGCGCAGCACCCGCCGGGCCGTGCGCGGCGGAAACGGGTCCGCGCGCAGGTCGACGATGCAATCGCAGGTGGTTTCCCCTATGGCCTGAGTGGTCATGGGATCTCCGAACGCGGTGTCGGGGGCCAGGCGGAGCACTGATCCGTGACTCTTTTTCACGTCAGCACCTACGAGGGTAAGAAAACGGTAGGTGGCTGGATCCGCACTTTCGTCGCGTCCGGACGAGGCGGGGGCGGTACCAACGTACGGCCCCGTGATGGAGCGTCGCCGTGAAGACGCGGGGCGTGTCAGCGGGCCCGGTAGACCTGGGGTGGCACGCCCATGACCGACTTGAACTGCCTGCTGAACAGGAAGCTGTCGGGATAGCCGTAGAAGGCCGCCACTTGCGCGATGGGTTTGCCGGTGCGGTCGAGGTGGGCCGCCGCGTGCTGGATCCGCCGGCGGATGATCCATTCCCTCGGCGGCATGCCGTACGTCCTGCGGAAGGTCCGGGTGAAGTAGTCCGGCGAGAGTCCGACCACTCGGGCGAGATCCGCGACCCGCGGGCGTTCGGTGATGTTCTCCTCCATGAACCGTTCGACCGCCTCGCGCGCGAAAAGACTGAGCACCCCCGAGTCCGCGCGCTCCCCCACCCGCCGGAATATGGAGGTGAACAGGACGAGCAGGAGACCTCGGATCCGTTCCGCCCGGTGGGGCAGGGCCGCGGGCAGGTCGTTCACCAATAAGTCGAGCATCGCCCGGATCTCCCACGCCTCGCGCGCGAACTCCATCGGCGGCAGACAGGCGTCGGTATCGGGGTCCGCCGCCAGGCGGAACCGGTAGACGACCGTCTGCCGGTCGTCCGGTGTGGTCATCGAGAACGGGACATGGGGGCGGATCCACACGATGCCGCCGGAGTCGAGCGCCAGGTCCGCCCAGTCACCGGTGACCGTGCAGCTGCCGCTGACCACGAAATACAGCAGGTGATCGGCGATCCCGGCGGGGAAGTCCAGCGCCCAGCCGTCTTCCAGCGCGTAGTGCCCGAACAGCCCCGGAGCATGGACGACGCGGTCGGCGGACAGCCGTTCGAGCCATCGTCCGATGGCCCCGTCCTCGGGTTCGTCGAAGCCGAAGGGCTTGGGAACGTCCCGCCACTCCCCGGCGACGGCCATCGGCAGCGCACTTGTCACAGACCGACCTCACAGTTCAGCGAACGTCCTGCTGTCACCGCTTCGCTCCGCGCCCGCGCGACCCCCCGGCCGTCCCCCGACGCCCCCCACGCACAACAAAATATCATTATCTGCACGTCTCACTCACTTACTACGTATTAATTGCAGACGGGCAGTCCTCGGTTCCGGGAAAGTGTTCCGGACAACACGCGCCCGCCCCAAGACATTGATCACGCAGCACGCACGGTCGGCCGCGTCCGGGCATGCGTTGGACCGAAGTGCGCAGGTACCGCTCCTCGTTGAGGACGGGCATGATCACCGACACGGCGGGCTGTTGCGCGGGCATGTGTTCCCTTGTGATGAGCCGGTAAAGGCGTTGTGAAGGACTGCCTTCACTGTTGTCCATCCCGCCGCGCGCCGAGAGGGAGCTTCGGGCGTTCGATGAGGCAATCCGGCCGGACCGCTTGGACGCCGGACGGGGCGGGGCGCCCTCAGCCCACCCACCGTGACCAGGGAACGAACGCGGCATCGATCCGGTACCCGGCGAACGACTGCCGCACCCGGTCTTCCTCTTCCGGTGGGATCCCCGCGATCCGCACGCTGCCCTTCCTGCCGAATCTGCCGAACGGGCCCGGTCTGCCGAGGAGTTGCAGGAAGCCGGGGAACACCTCGATCCCCGGCACGTCCTGGACGGCGGCGAGCGGCCCGAAGCACGGGTGCTGCCGGCCGATGACGACGACGCCCCGGTGCCTGGCCCACAGCACCTCCACGCGCTGCATCGCGGTGAGGGAGCGCAGCACGGCGTCGTTGCCCGCGTGCAGGACCGCCTCGTCGAGCCCGTCGACGATCCGGCGCGCGGCACGGTATCCGCGTTCGGCCCGCCGTGCCCTTCTGCGCGCGGCGGCGCCCGGCTCACCGTCGCGCACCGGCGGACCGGCCGGCTTCGGGCCCCGGAGTTCCTCGCGGGCGACCACTTCCGAGCGGTCCGCCTCCGAACCGTACAGGGAAGGGGACACGTACCCCTGCCGTCCGCCCTCGGGCGCGGGCAGCCGGTCCTCCGCGGTGAGCGCCGCCGCCACATCCCGTGCGAGCAGCTCGATCTCCTTGTTCAGCCGGTTCGCGATCGCCACGCGGTCGGCGGGGGCGGCCCCCCGGAGGTTGGCCGCGACCTGTTCCATGACCAGCGTGGCCGTCGCGTTCCAGTGCGCCTCGATCGCGCTCCAGGCACTCGCGCGGTTCAGCATGCCGTCCGCCACGAACTTGTCGGCCAGTATCCGCGCCACGGTGTCCCGGCCGGCGTCCGGGCACTGCCGGACCGCCCCGTGGACCGCCCGGAGCAGCTGGCGGTGGACCGACTGGGTGTCGAAGACCATGTGCTGTCGACTCCTCCCGTTTCCGGGCCTATTGACCCTGGAAGAACGGCGGTTGGAGCGGCGGTTCCTCGACGAGGAACTGGGTGAAGGCCAGCAGTCGCCCGTCGCTGCCGGAGGCGGAGACCGAGCCACTACCGGTCTCCGCCGCCTCTGCCGCCTCCGGCACCGGGATGTAGGCCGTGAAGGTCCCGTCGGCCGAGACGGTGACCCGGCTGACGGGCCCGGTGGTACCCCAGGTCACGTTCATCTTCGCGCCCGGTGCGAACCCGCTGCCGCGAACCTGGGTGACTCGGCCCGGATGCGCGACGGTGGGGGCGATGTCCAGCTGTCCCGCGGTCCCGGTTCCCCCCGAGGGGGCGGGGGATGGCTCGTCGGTCGTCTTGGACGACGGTGACGGCGAGGGCGGACCGGTCGGCGGCGGGCCGGTCGTGGGGGGCGGGCCGGTCGGCGCGGGCTCGACCACGGCGTGCAGCGCGGCTTCCGCTTTCTGCGCCTGCCCGTCGGGTCCGTTGTCGGCCAGCACCTGGAGTGTGCCGGAGTACTGGCCCGCGGTCGTCGGGGTGAAGGAGACGACGGTCGTGCAGGTCCCGCCCGCGTACAGGGTGCGGCCCGTGCAGGTCCCCTGGACGCCGAAGGGCGCGGCGGGCTCGATGCCGGTGATGGTGACGGGGCCCGGTCCCGCGTTGGTCACGGTGAGGGGCAGACCGCGTCCCGTGGTCGAGGGCCGGTCGATCGTGCCGAAGTCGAGGGAAGCCGGTGTGACGACGAGACGGCCCGTCACCAGGCGGAGGTAGACGTCGTCCTGTCCGTTCCGGTCGCCGTCGGCCAGGGCGTCCGGGGTGTCCAGGACCAGGCGGTCGCCCCGCGTGTCGAAGTCGGCGGCGGGCGTGCCCGCATCGGCGTCCGGGTCCAGGGCGGCGATCCGGGTGGCGCCGCCCCCTCCGGTGACAGGGCGCACGTAGAGCTGTGTGCCGTTCGCTCCCGAGGTCTTGTCGAGGTTGGTGGCGGCCGAGGCGAAGCCGAGGAGGCGGCCGTCCGGGGACAGCGCGGGACGGCCGCTGTCGCCGTTGCCCGGATCGCCGTCGGTGCCCGTCGACATGACCTTCGGCGGGCCGCCCTGCCCGTCGGTGAGCACGATCTGCGGGTGCTCTGCGGACGACGGCGGATAGGGGCCGCGTACGTACGCGATGGCCGAACCGTCCGCCGAGACCGCCGGTGAACCGTCCGTGGCACGCGGATCGTCGGCGACGACGGTGCCCGGCCCTCCGGTGCCGTCGCCCGTCAGGGAGGTGCGCACGATGACGTTCCGGACCGTGCTGTCGTCCACGCCCGGCGAGGCGAAGACCAGCGTCCCGCCGTCCGCGGACAGCGCGGGCCGGGCACCGTCCACGATGCCGGAGGCCGAGGGCGAGGCCCCTGCCTTCCCGCGGCTGACGATCGTGGCGGCGCCCGGCGCGAAGCCCGGTCCGGTATCGGTGTCGCGGCGCATCTCGATCACCTGGCGCACCACGCGGACGGTGACGGAGAACCCGTTCATCGGGATCTCGTTCCCGGTGGAGTTCGGATCGAGTGCGGCGCGGGCCACGTAGGTCTGGGGAGTGCTGGGCGCGGCCCCTTGCGTGCCGTTCTCGTCCTGGAGCGCCACGGGGTTGACGAGGAAGTAGAAGGTTCCCGGATCGGTGGGCAGCAGGTCCTGGCCGTTGTGGATCGCCGCCGGGTTGGTCGCGCCCTGTGCGGCGGCACGCTCGCGCACCGCGGGCCCCGGATCCACCAGCCGGATGGCCGAGCAGTCCTGGGTGGTGTACGTGAACTTCCCGCGGATGTCCCCGCCCGGCACCATGGCGATGAAAGGACTGTCGGTCTGGACCGTGCCGAGGGATGCCAGGTTCCCCATGTCGTGGTCGTCGTCGATCACCGCTTTGCGCAGGGGGAGCGCCGCCATCTGGTCCTCGGTCAGGTCCGGGGTGGAGCCGCACCACGGTGAGCCGAGGTCGCCCTGGCACATCGCCGCCAGCGCGATGCTGGACTGCCCCGCGGCGGTGGGGCCGTCGGTCCACAGGTGGGAGAGGTGGGAGGCGTACGGGGTCTTGGCGGCGCAGGCGGACGGGTCGAAGGTGACCCCGGTACGGCAGGTGCCCGTCGCGTCGCACTTCTTGGGGCCCACGCTGAAGCCGCTCACGAGCGCCTTCGTCGGGGTGTCGCGCAGTCGGGGTTCGCCCGTGAGGTCCTTGCCCTCCTGGCCCGGAATCAGTGAGCGCGTGATGACGGTCGCGGTGACCGGTGGGTCCGCGGGCGAGAATCCGAAGAACGCGCCGCCGAGCGCGTTGAAGTCGACCATGTCCCCGCGGATCGCGTGCGGCGCGCCGGAGCCCGGCGCCGACACGGTGATCTCCAGCTCGGGGGAGACCGGGGACAGGACGGTGGGGTAGACGATCGTCGAGCCGTCCGCGGACAGGCGCGGACCGCAGCCGGTGCCGCACAGACCGGGAAACGAGGAAGCGACCGGATCCGGCGCGTCCGCGAGGTCGTACGCCTTCACGTTGCCCGACCGGTCGAGAACGCCGGCCCCCGAGACGTCCCGGTCGACGACCACGGTCGAAGCCTGTGCCAGGTTCTTGGCGGCCGTGGTGGAGCGGCGGTAGGCCACCAGCCGGCCGTCGGCGGAGATCTGCGGGTCGGTCGCGTCGGCCGACGGGTCGCTGAGCAGGGTGAGCGTGCCCGTTTGCAGATTGCGGCCGTACACACGCCAGGTGTCGTCGTCCGAGCGTCCGTGGAGCGGGGTCAGGGAGGGGAGGTCCTTCTTGCTCTGGAAGACCGCGTACCGGCCGTCGGCGGACAGCCGCGACGCCTGCCCGCCGGCCGCCGTGTCCTGCCCGCTCCCCGCCGAGACGAGCTGGGCCACGCTGTCCGACGCGGCACCCGCGGTCAGCTTCTCCAGGATGCCGCCGACCGCGTACACCGACAGAGCCAGGACCAGAACTCCGAACAGGGACAGCAGTTTCCACTGCCTCCTGTGTTTCCTCCCACGCGTCATGCGGTGATCGAAACACGCCGGTCCGGCGCTGCGACCCGCCACAAGGGAGCCCATTGGGGGCGGCCCGGCTGCCCCTTGGGGTGACGAGCCCGCCACCGCCCGGCCGCTGCCCGATCGACGGCCTCATCGTGCAGCCCTTGAGGGCCGGAACGCCGTCCCTAGGCCGCTGCGCCGCGGTTCCGGTACGGCGGATGCTGGGCGGGTGGGAGCCATCGTATTGCTACTGGAAACCGACACTCTCGCCGTCCCTGGCGAGGAGAGCCGGCAAACCGTCCAGATCATGAACACGGGGACGATCGTCGACCGTTTCGAATTGGACATCCTTGGCGAGGCCAAGGACTGGATCAAGGTCGAACCGGGCCAGGTCAATGTGTTCCCCGACCAGTCGGTGGAGGTGGACCTGGTCTTCTCGCCGCCGGCCTCGCCGGATCTGCCGGCCGGCGAGGTGAGGTTCGGGCTGCGGGTCATGTCCCACGAGGACATCGAGGGCTCCGTCGTGGAGGAGGCGACCGTCACGGTCGGCTCCTTCACCGACTACGGCATCACGCTGCTCCCCACCACGAAGCGGAGCAGATTCTCGGGACGCTTCAACGTCGTCGTCGAGAACCGGGGCAACGCGCCCGCGCCGGTGCAGTTGTACGCCTCGGACCCCGACGCCAGGCTCGCCTTCGACTTCCGGCATGAGGACGTCGAGGTCGCCTACGGCAAGGGCATCGTCGTCCCCCTGAAGGTCAAGCCCAAGAAGCGGAAGTGGCGCGGCGCCGACGCGCCCCTGCCCTTCCAGGTCCTCGCCGTCGACGCGGACGACGACGAGCGGGAACAGACCGCCGACGGGGCACTGGTCCAGGCCGCCCTGGTGACCGACGCCATGGTGAAGTTCGCCCTGTCGGTCGTCGCCGCCGTCCTGGCACTGCTCGCGCTCTGGTTCTTCGTGCTCCAGCCGAGCGTCGAATCGGAGGCGCGCAAGCAGGTCGCGGTGGCGACCGGCCAGGACCCGTCGGCTCTGGGCTCGGGCAACGGGGGCACGGCGGGCGGCGGCACGAAAGGCGGCGCCGGGGGCGGGACCAAGAAGAACGGCGCCGCCGGCGGCTCCGGTGGGTCGAACGGCGCGGGCGGCGCGGGCGGCTCGGACGACAGTCTCTTTCCCGCGCTCGGGGACGCGCAGTCGGGCGGCGGTTCGGGCAGCGGCTCGGGCGGCTCGGGCTCGGACGGCGGCTCGGGGGGCTCGGACCCGGCGCTCCAGGCCTTCGACTTCCGCGTGCAGACGGATGTCAAGCCGTCCAGCACGTTCCACACCACGAGTTACACGGTGCCCGCGGGCCACACCTTCTACGTCAGTGACATCGTCTTCGAGAACACGGCCGGTGACACCGGCATCCTGCGTCTCCAGCGGGGCGACTCCGTGCTCATGCAGATGAGCCTGGACACCTTCCGCGACCGGGACAACCACTTCGCCGAACCCGTCGAGTTCGCCGCCGGCGCCAAGGTCGTCCTGTCCGTGCGGTGTCAGACGCCCGGCGGCCAGACCTCGGCGACGGGTTCTTCCTGCACGCCCGCCGCGTACTTCTCGGGACGCTCCGTCACCACCAAGAGCTGACGATCGCCGGCACACGAACCACCCGTACAGCAAAGGGAGATCGGAAGATGGCAGGACTGCCCGCGGCGAAAATGGGAGACAGGATCGTGGGCCAGGACATCCACATCGTCCTGGTTCCCTCCCCCGGCGGACCGGTGGAGACGCCGACGCCCATGCCGTTCTCGGGTGAGATCGTCGAAAAATGCTGCCAGACCGTGCTGATCTGCCGGAAGCCGGCGGCGACCGTCGGCAGCGTCGCGATCAACACGCCGCCGCACATTCCGCCGAACGGCGCCTTCAAGTCGCCGCCCGACAACAAGGGCACCGTCTCGCGGGGCAGCACGACGGTCTTCATCGACGGCAAGGCGGCGGCCCGCAGCACCGACCGCGCGACCACGTGCACCGAACCCGCCGTCCAGAACACGGCGACGGTCGTCGCGGCCTGCGACGTGCTCATCGGGTAACCCCGCGCGCGGCGCCCCGGCCGGGGCGCCGCGGGCGCGGGGGCCCGGCTCCGTGGTCGTCTCAGGACAGGAGGGAGAAGAACTCCAGTTCGGAGATGGCCACATCGTCGTGCTTCTGGCCGGGAAACACCTCGTTGACGGTGATCTGCACGGTCTTGATTCCCCTGGCGCCCGTCAGGGAGAACTTCTGGGGTTTCTGGCTGTCCTGGAGCCTGAAGAAGTCCATGCGGTCGTTCGTGTACTTCACGGTGATCGCGTTGGGCCGGCCGTGCTCGGTGAAGCCATCGGCGACACCCGGCGTGATGATGAGCTGGTCGAGGCTGACGATCTTGTCGAACTCGACCGTCAGGACCAGCTTGCCCTCGTCGCCCTTCTTCGCCGGAGCCGCCCAGTAGGTCGCCGTGTTCAGATCGATCGAGTTGTCGGGCCCGTCACCCTTGAGGAAGCTTTTCGCCACGGCCCTGGAGGGGCGCACCGGCGAGTAGTGCGACTCCGTGAACGCCTTGACCGACGAGCGCACGGAGGCGATCTTCCGGCCGACGGCATGCCGGTAGGGCGGGTAGGAGGTGTACAGGACGGAGCCCACCAGGACGACGACGCCCGCGATGATCTTGATCGCGTTGAAGATCCTGCGCCGTCTCTCGCCGGGCGCGGCGGACTCGGGCGTACGGCCGCTCGCCGTTCCCAGGGCCACGACGCGCGGGCCCCGGCGCGGGCGCAGCCGGTGCCACCACGGTGCCCTGGCGACCTCGGCCTCGCTCAGCTCGGAGCCGCAGCGCGAGCAGAAGCGGCGGTTGGGCGGGTTCCCCTGGCCGCATTCCCCGCAGATCAGGTGGCCCGGCTGGATGGAGTTCCGGCGTACCGTGCGGTGGTCCTGACGGGCCGTCCGGGGCTGCGGGTCCTGCGGGAGGACGGCTTCGGGCTCCTCGTCGTCCCAGTCGTCCTCCTCGTCCTCCGGGTCGGGGGAGGGCAGGGGAGCGATCAGGGCGGCGTCGCGCGCGAGCGCGTCCTGCGGGCGTGCCAGGGGAACGGGAACGGTCGGGGGTTCGCCCTCGTCGTCCTCATCCTCGCCGTCGCCCTCGTCGCCCTCGTCGTCCTCGTCGTCCTCGTCGTCCTCGTCGTCCCAGGCGTCCCAGTCGTCGTCCTCGTCATCCTCGCCGTCCCAGTCGCCCTCCTCGTCCTCGTCCTCTTCCTCATCGCCGTAAGTACCTCCGGACGGGCCTGACCCGCTCGCCGGAGCTCCGGCCGACGCGGGGGAGAACGGCGTACTCCCGCCGTCCTCGTCCTCGTCGGGGTCGTCCAAGCCCGGCGGCCGGGGCGGAGCACTCAGCCCCGGAGGAGCAGGGGGGCCACCCAGGCCCGGCGGCCGGGGCGGGCCACTCAGCCCCGGAGGAGCAGGAGGACCACCCAACCCCGGAGGCCGGGGCGGGCCACCCAACCCCGGAGGAGCAGGAGGACCACCCAGGCCCGGCGGCCGAGGCGGACCACCCAACCCCGGAGGAGCAGGAGGACCGCCCGCCCCCGGAGGAGCAGGAGGACCGCCCAACCCCGGAGGCCGGGGCGGGCCGCCCATGCCCGGTGGCCGGGGCGGGCCGCCAAGTCCCGGAGGGCCGACCATGCCCGGAGGCCGGGGTGGGCCGCCCGGTCCCGGCGGGCCGCCGAAGCCTCCGAAGCCGGTGCTCGTCGGGATCGGTGCTCCTCGGGAGTCCGCCGAGGTCAATCGCGCCATGCCGCGGGTGACCCTGCGCAGCAGCGGCATGCTCGCCGGGTCGGCAGCGGACTCCGCCTCCGTTCGGACCTCCTCCGAGATCTCCGGAACGGCCTGCTCCCCCGACCATTCGAGGAACGCCCCGCACTCTCCGCAGAACGCGTCGGCGTCACGGTTGCGCTTGCTGCAACGACGGCAGATCATCATCGGTCTATCTCCACGCGGTACGGAACATGCGCCGGCAGGCACTCGCGGACGAGCGCCTCCACATCGATGGGATCGGCGTCCTGCTCGCGTTCGACGGCGATGCGGACGACGACACCGGGCTGCGGGTTTTCGGGAAAGGGCGTCTGCGGCCGGTCGGAGGTGTACACCCCGCCGCAGTCGGACACGTCGACCTCGCCACCGGCGGCCAGGGCGATCCGCGCGCGCACGCCTTCCACCGTCCCTCGGGCACGATGGCCCTGGACGGCGTGCGCGGTGGCCGCCCGCTTGCGCGCCATCGGCCAGTTCTCGTCGAGCTGGGTGCCCATCCGGTCCGCCAGCCAGACGAGGAAGTCCTCCGGGGCGAACCGGGGATCGACATAGGAGTCGAGGCAGTCCAGGGTGCTGACGACCGGCGCGATCACCTCGTCCCAGCAGGCCGTCAGCCGCACGGTGAACGGGTCGTCCTGATACACCGCGGGCATCAGCTGGACCACCGAGTAGGGGCTGCCCAGCCCCTCGACCATGCCCCTCACCGGGCTTCCTCCACCCGGATGTGGTGGTCATAGGAGATGACCAGGCTGTTCGCGGGCAGGTCGATCCGGCGGGCCTCCTTGCCGCGCTCGCCCGTGACCGGGTTGGCGGCGAACAGCCGTACGTCGTCCACCAGATCGACCCCGTCGACACGTTGCAGCAGGGCGAAGATCTCCCCGACCTGCACCGGCCGTCCGAAGGGCCACCCGCCGCCCTGCGGGCCGCCGCCGGGCAGCGGGTCGAGGAACCGGTACAGGGCGTCCTCGACGTCCCGGCGCACCCGGTCGGCCAGCGCGCGGTGATGGGCCGTCACCGTGGCGACCACGGTGACACCGCGGTAGAGCGGGGGTTCGATCATGATCCGGGTGCCGACCATGCGTACCTCCTCCATCCGGCGCGCCACCTTGTCGAGGGTCTCCCGGCTGGGGACCAGATGCTGGAGGCGCACCCGCTCGCCCGGCGGGGCGGCCGGTACGACGAGGAGTTTCACGTCGCCCAGTCGCTCCGTGGGCAGGCAGCGCACCCGCGCCAGCTCGGGAGCGGCCTCGCGGGAAAGGGTCTCGAAGTCCTCCGCCGTCACGGCCCGGTTGCTGCTGCGCAGCATGAGCGGTCCCCGCGCCATCGCCTCGGTCAGCGTCTCGCCGTCGGCACCGCCCCTGGCCGGATGCCGGTTCTCCACCGCCGCGACGAAGGGCAGCGACGACATCAGCGTTCTGATCGCGCCCGCCGCCACGTTTCCACGGGCACCGCCCCCGATGGCGAAGTCGCGGATCCGTACCGTCGCTCCGTCGGCGGGGACCGCGCCGTACTGGCGGAGCGTGCCGTCCGCCTCGCGCACGGCCGGACCGAGCCGCACCTCGCCCGCCATCGCGTCCAGGACGAAGTGCCGGTCCTCGGGGCCGCTGCCGGTGAAGTCCGGGACCCGGATCCACTTCTCCCAGACGGTCTCGTCACCGGGTTCGGCAATCTCCAGTACGGGATCGCCGTAGGGGGCGAGGACGGGCTTGAGCGCGAGGGTGAACCGCTGGCCCGGTACGCCCTCGGCGTCCTGGAGCAGTTCGCCGTCGACGATCTCCACGTTGGTCGCCGTGACCGTGGCTCCCACGGTCACCGTGTTCAGTCCATGGACGATCGGGCTTGCCGTGTAACCCGGCTGCCCTTCGGAGGGTTCCCGCACACGGGCCCGGAGCCAGCCGGCGGTCTGCCCGCCGAGCAGCGCGCTTTCGTGCTGTCCGGGGACGTGGACGACGATGTTCCCGGACCGGTTCAGGCCGCCCGTCCCGTCCTGCGACACCTCGCAGGGGGACCACTCCGAGCCGTCCCATGCCTCCCAGACCAGCGGTGGCGCGTCCGGGTCGACGCCGACGCCGTCGATGCGCCCGTCGAACTCGATCCGTACGGCGCAGTGCGGCACCGCGTTCGCCAGTCCGAGCAGCAGGGCGTCGCCGGCGGCGGGTGCCGGGCCGAAGGCGGGGAAGGGCGCGCGGACGCCGAGCCTGCCGTACTCCACGGCCTGCGGCCGCTCGTCGCCGGCGCCCTGTCTCAGGACGTGCGCGAGCGCGCCGGGCACGATGGTGACATCGGCGTCCGTGCAGAAGCTGACGGCCTCCTCGGTCTCCGTGCGCACGGTGGCCGTCCGGGTGCCCCGGCGGATCACCAGAGGCGCCTCGGTGATCGGCACCGTGGTCCAGAAGGTGACGGGGACGCGCGCGGCCACGGGCGGCAGCATGTGCAGCCCGATGAGGTCGAGAAACCTGGCGTAGAGCCGGTCGGGTACCTGGTTCAGCCGGTGGATGATGTGCTCCGTCATCATGGCGTAGGCCTCGATGAGGGTGGCACCGGGATCCGAGGGGTTGTGATCGGTCCACTCCGGACAGCGGCGGGCTATCAGACGCAGGGCTTCGTGGTACAGGTCCTGGAAGCGCCGGTCGTCGAGCTCGGGGGTGGGAAGCACGGTGCTAGGCTCCTGCGTTCTGGTCGTCCGGCGTGACGTCGTCGTCCGGAAGGGTGTAGAAGGGGAAGACCATGTTGCGGAAGTCGTTGGTCCCCTTTTGCGCGTAAAAGATCTGGATGCGTACCAGCGCGGAGTCGTCGGGATCGGGCTCGACCCGTACCGCCTTGATGTCCACGCGGGGTTCGCAGGCCGCGAGTGAGTACGTGACCTCGCGGTTCACCTCGTTCAAGGTGGCGGGGTCGGTCCCGGCGAACACGTAGTCGCGCAGCCGGGAACCGAATTTCGGCCGCATCGGGCGTTCGCCCGGATACGTGGTCAGGATCAGGCGCATGGATTGCTCCAGCAGCGCGTTGCCCGTGACCATGCGTACGGCCTTGTGGTCGCCCGCCGCCAGGGGGAAGGCCCACCCTGTTCCGGTGAAGTCGTCGCTCACGGCAGTCTCCTTCTCCTCGGGCTCAGTTGAGCTTGATCGGCTTGCCGGTGACGGCGACTTCGGCGCCCTTGATGGCGACGGTGCCCTTGCTCTCGATGCTCAGGGACGTCTCGGCCCGCATCGTCAGCGAGCCGCCCGTGATGTTCACGTGTCCGTCCGCTCCCGCGGTGATGTTCACGGTGCCCCTGCTCCCGCCGCAGTCGATGTCGAGCCGGGGGCCGGCGCCGTTCGCCTCCGGTGGGCGGCAGACGAGGCGGACCGTGCCGTGCACCTGATCGATGACCAGAGCGAGGCTGTCGTCCTTCGTGCCCAGGTGGATCTCGGAATCCCTGGGGGGCTGTCCCTTGGTGGACGGCATCTTGTCGTGGAAGGCCAGCATGTTCCCGGACGGGGAGACGATGCCCCGCCGTACGACGGCGCCGATATGGCCCTCGGCTTCCACGGCCGGACCGCCCAGTGCGTAGGCGCTGTCGTCGCTCAGCACGCCGCCGACGACGTACGGGCGGCGCGGGTCGCCCAGTTCGAAGCCCAGCAGGACCTGGTCGTCGACCTCGGGCAGCAGCAGCGCCCCAGCCCGCTGTCCCCCCGCCGCCTGGACCACGGGGGCCCAGTCCGTCACGTAATCGGGGTGCAGCCAGGGCAGTGCCACCTTGACGCGGCCCTTGCCCGCGGGGTCGTTGACGTCGCTGACCACCCCGGACACCAGCCCCTGAACACGTGGCGTCGCCGGCGGCCCGGCGCTGTCTTGCGCGGTCAGTCCGAGGAGTGTCCGGTTCTCCGGATTGCCGAGCTGGAGATGGGTGCGGTATCCGCCGTCCATGACGTCGAAGACATGCCTGGCCGCGGCCACGGCCCAGGTGCCGGTGAACGGTCCGGGCACGCCCGTGACCCGCACACAGGTGCCGGTCCGGATGCGGGGGTCGCCGTCCGCCAGGCCCTGGGCCTCGGCGACGCTTCCGGCGATGCGGGCGACGGGGCCCTTCAGGGCTTCCCTGGACGCGTTGCCCAGGGCGGCGCCGACGGCGGGCAGGGTCGAGGTGAGGACCCGCCCGTCCCGTGTCGGGGCCGGGCCCCGTGAGTTCTCCGCGGAGCCGGACCCCGAGGCGCTCGGTCCGGCTGGCGGCGAGACCGTGTCGGCCCAGCCGATGACATCGGAGACGGTGACGTCGTCGAGTTCGGCGGTGCTCGATTCCGTCCGGGCGAGCGTGGAGACGGTCCGCGCGCTCATCGGGTCCCAGGCGCGCAGCTCGACCTCCGGCACCGCGTTGCCCGCCGTCACGCGGGGCCGGAAGGTCCGCAGGTTCTTCCGGAAGTCCAGCTCCACGGGCTTCGCCGCAGCCGAGCCGAGCGGCCGGAAGTAGAAGCGGTCGTCCTCGATCCCGAATTCGTAGCCGATCTCGCGGCAGCGCCAGGTGAGGAATTCCCAGTCCGTCTGGTTCATCTGGGCGATGTGGCTGTGCGCGGTGGACGTCGCCACGATCCGGCCGGCCGCCAGCCCGGCGTCCGCCGCGATCTGCCGGGCGATGTCGGAGTCGGTGCCCACGAAGGGGCGTGACCGGGACCGGCGTTGCAGAAGGTGGGTGGCGTCGTAGGCACGGACCACGGTGAACATCTTCGAGTTGTAGTAGTCCCCCTCGATCGCGGTGACCTGTCCGCTGCCGACCAGGACGGGGCCGCCGCCGTCCTGGTCGATCGCCCAGACCTCCAGCCGGCTCCCGTAGTCGATCCCGGCCCGGTCCAGGACATCGGCGGCATGGTCGTCGAAGGTGACCTCGACCATGGTCGGCGTGTTGAGGCGGGTGTCGACCACGGCCCGCAGCACGCGTTGCTGGAGTTCGTCGGTCAGCGCGCGGGCCGGCTGGCGCCCCGTGGCCCGGGCGCTGCTCGCGTGGATGGTGGCCGCGAGGAAGGAGGCCGTCATGTCCCGGACCTCCGGAGGAATTCGCGGGTGGGGTCGGCATTGGGGTCGGACGGGGTCCCGGCGCCGGGTTTCCCGCCGCCGGACGCGCTCGTGGCGGGCGCGGGCGGCCGTGTTCCGGTGCCGGGCTTCGTGGGGCGGCCCGCACCGGCGGCGGGCGGTGCCAGCTGTGTGTTGTCCCCGGACGCGGCGTTGTCGAGCACATGCAGGGTCAGATTGCGGACCTCCGTCCGGATGGGCTGCCCGTCGCGGCTGAAACGCGTGTACGTGCAGTCGAACCGCATGAGTTCGACCGAGTAGTCGAACCCCCGGTCGGGCGGACCCCACTCGAATTTGAGCACTTCCCGTTTCGGCTGTCCGGTCGCGCCCTTTTCCGCCGGCTTGGGGGTGACCCAGCGGCACAGGTATTCCACGACCTTCCGGCACTGCTCACCGCCGGTGAAGGTGAGCGGTGACATCACGAGCCGTGTCGACCCACGTGTGGCCATCTGGTCCAGCAGGCTGCGCGGATCACCCTTGTCCGCCCCCTGACCCGATGCATCCGACACCCCCTCGGCGTTGTGGGAGATGCTGATCTCGGCGGGGGTGTACTCGAAGGTGATGGAGTCCTTAGAATTCTCCGCTGATCGCAGATAGGCGGGTTGAACTATTCCCGGCGTCGAACCGGAGGCCAGCATGTTCGCCATCACTTGCTCCTACGCCCCGAGAGGGGCACCACTGCCATCGAGCCGCAGGAATCCGCTGTGCTCGAAAGATATCTTCTCGACGGCCACCGCATTGCTCTTGGCATTGAGTTCCGGGCCCGACCAGTCCTTGGGGTAGGCGTTCTGGAGAACCCAGCCGAGGACAGGTTCCCCCCTGAAGTCGAAGAGGGTGATGCGCACACTCTGCGGCTGGTACGACTCGCTGCCGTCGAACTCGTAACCGGTCCAGCTCCGCGCCACCGCGGCCAGCCATTCCTGGAGGGCCGGGGATTCCTCCCGCGTCATGGCCCGTTCCAGCGTGACCGTGCTGAACTTGATGCGGTCGGGAAGGAGCTGCTGGGTGAAATAGTCGCCGCCCTGGGTTATTTCCTTCGCCGTGAACTGCACCTGGAGGCCACGGCAGGCCGACCACATGCCGAGGTCCAGGCCCCTGCCCTCCAAGCCGTCCACGACGACCTGGAACCGCATGGCCATGGCGGCACGGGGGTACTGGTGCAGCCGCCGGGACCGGCCGGCACCCGGAGAGGGGCCCTCCGCGCCGGAGGCTGCGTCGGCATTCGGGCTCGGTGTCGTCATTCGTGTTCCTCACAGTGCGGCGGGCGGGGTGCGCCTTTGTCAGTGCGTACCAGGTCCGGTGGCGCCGCGCGCCGCCGGGAGATACAGATCGTCCAGGAAACCCGAGTGCACGAGTTCAAGGGTTTCCATGGCGACCTTCCCCTGAGCAGCATCGAAGTCGCTGATGCTCCAGCCGGAGGGGAAGAACTCTCGGATTTCCCACTTGATGGCCTCGCCGTCCGGAATGGCAAGAGCGATCTCCCCGGACATCGGCTCGTTCCGCATGGCCGTCTCCTTGAGCCACTTCTGTACGATGATCGAGTCCTTGCAGGCCGCGCGGGTCAGCTTTATCTTCTGATACTCCGGAAACCCCGGAAAAAGATATGTGTGATTCCATTTGTCGCCCGTGCGATGCTCGATCTTCTGCCAGGAGACGTTCAGACCCGACGCGCTCGCCCAGTGGCCCAGCTGATAATTACTGTCATCGATCGACACAGTGAACCTGTGCGCCATGGCGACATTTTCGACCAGTTTGTTGTCCATTTTATCCACCTCGCCGGGCCCGACTCGCTACATCCGCGGAGTGAGCAATCCCTGCCGCTCTCGTTCCGTGACCAGTTCTCTGCGCACATGGCCGATGATCCGCTCGTACACCCGGTTCGCCAGCCAGTCCAGAAATGCCGGATTGTCCATGAGGGAAATGATCTGCCAGCCGTCCAGTGATGCCGGTACCGTGTTTCCCAGCTGCCGGGGGTCCGCCTCGGCCGCCGACGGGGGAACGGGGTTTCCGGGCGGTGGGAATCCGTACTCGGCGGGAGGCGGGAATTCTCCGGGGCCCGGTGTTCCCCAGCTTTCGGTGAACATCGGCAGGTCAGCGGCCACAGCGTCCTCCAGAACAGGCATTTCCGTCTCCTCCGCCCCGAAGGCAGGGGAGAACACGGCTTCCGGGCCCGGCAGCCACCCGGCCTCGCGGGGCGGGGCCGCCGGCTGTCCGTCGGGCAGCCGCACATGGTGGAGTCCGCCGGCGGCCACGGCGGACCACCGCGACTGCGCACGCGTACGGGCGTCCGGTGCCGCGCCCGTGAACGGCTCCGACGGCTCCACGGCATCCCACTCCTCGCCGCCCACCACCGCGCCCATCACCCGGTTCACCACGTGTCGCACCAGGGCGCCCGGCTGCCGCGCCGGCACCAGGGCGCCCGCGTCCTCGGCGAGGCCGTCCAGCGCCCCGCCCGCGTGGAGCGACGGGATGTACTGCGGCACCGCGAAGAGGAAACCGGCGGTACGGCGAGCCACCTCCCCGTCAGCCGCCTGCCCGTCGGCGTCCGGGGGTCCGGACGGGCGGGCCGGTACGAAAGACGAGGTGCTCGGCACCGAGTGCACGAGGCGGAGCGGACGCAGGCGTCCGGCCGCCGGCCGGGGATCCGCGGGGCCGGGACCGCCGGCGGCGACGACGGGCGTCGTAGCCGTCGGCGTTCCTCTCGGGGCGTCGACTTCCGCTGCCGGAAGGGTGGTCGGACCGCTGACGGTGCCAACGGGCACGGCGGTGGCGGCCGTTCCCGCCGCGGCGGCGCCGACAGAGGCGGCCACCCGCGACGTCTCCCCCGCGGCCCGGCTCCCCCGGCCGAATGCCGGGGAATGCACGTTTCCGGCAGAGCCCCGGACCCGATGCACCAGTTCGGCGCGGCTGTCACGGGCCGGCAGAGCGGAGACGGAAGGCGATGAGGGCCGTGGCGGGGCGTCGCTTCCGCGCACCAGCGTGGACACCGCCGCGGTGGTGTCCACGGTGCTTCCGGCCGGCGCCGCTCCGCCGGTCGCACGCGCCGGTACGGCGTCACCGGTTCGCGGGCCGGTGACCGGCGGGCCGGGAGAGCGGGATGCGTCAGACGGTGCTCGATCAGGGGCGGACGCGGTCCCGTGGTCGGTCCCGAGGGGTGCCAACTCGGCTCGCGCCGCGCTCCGTTGGCCGGCATCGGACGCGGAGTCACCACGGGCCGACGACCCGTCCGGCGCCGTCGGACCGAAGTCAGGCAGCCCCTGGTCAGCCGCCACCCCACGCCCCGCGGGCACGGGCACGGAACCGGAGCCGGGCACACCCCCGTCAGCCCCTGCCCCACGCCCCGCGAGGGCGGGCACGGGACCGGGGGCAGGGTCCGCGGCCTCCTCCGGTCGCCCCGCCGAACCGGACGCGAGTCCGGAGGCAGGGGCGGCCGCATCGGTCTCCTGACGCGGGGGGCTCCCCGTGGGGCCGCCCAAAGCCGTGTGCGCGGCGGCGGATTCGGCCTGGGCGAGTTGCGCGTGAGCGATCGTCCGAGGGGCGCTCGCATCCGACGCTCGCGGCCCGGCCACCCGCCCATCGGCTCCCGCCGGCGAATCCGGCGCGGCCGGGACGCCTGTGTCGGCCTCCGCGGGTTCGTCGGATTCCTGCGGAAGGGATGCCGCGGTGCCGGTCTCCCCGGAGCGCCCCGCCCGCAAGGCCGCCGTACCGGCCTCCCCGGAGCGCCCCGCCCGCAAGGACGCCGTGCCGGTCTCCTCGGAGCGCCCCGCCCGCGAGGCCGCCGCGGCCCGCGGTTCGCGGCCTTCGGTGATGGCCCGGCGACGCCGGCCGGCCGGGGCGGATCCCCCGCCGTTTCGCGCTGTCCTCGTCTGCCGCATGCTCCACTCCGCCGCCCAGTCCGGCGGTTCGGATGCCGCTTCCGCCACCGGAAGGCCGCTCTCACCGGCGACCGCGGCGAGGCCGGAAGACGTAGGGGGAGCCGGCGCGTGGCCGTCGGCGCCGGGGGCGGAGGCCGCCGGGAGCGGGCCACCGTCCGGCCGCCCGTCGGGTTCCCGTTCCGGCGCCTTCGCGGACGAGGACCGGGGGGCCGGGTCGGCGGGACGCTCGGACAACCGCTGGGCCAGGACGCGCCTGCGGGACTCGGCCAGGTTCGCGCGGACGCCATCCGTGCGCGGAACGGCAGTAATGTGCGGGGTGGTTGAGATGTGCTGGGCGGCGAAGGCCTGCGGATTCGCGGGCGGGCCGCCGTGTGCCGTCGTACCGGGGGAGGCCGGAGCGGCCCTGCGCGCGAGGACGAACGAGGGAATGTCCTCGGTGTTCTCCTCCTGTCGCTTCGCCCAGGCCGGGGTGTACGCCTCCAGGAGCTGCTGGAACTCGGACCGGGCCGGGGACGGCGCAGGGGGTGTGACCGGCCGGGGCTCCCCCACGTACGCGTCCGTCGCCCGCGTGAGTGTCCGCGCGACCGGTGTACGGGCGGCGGTGTCCCCGGCGTTTTCGATCACGCGCGGCCGGCGCGGGGGCACCGGGCCGGCCGGGTCGGGCCCCGCCGTGTGCGTGCCGGCCGGTCCGGCGGGGAGGGCGTCCGCGCTCCGGGCCGCCCGCACCGGCCCGCGTGGCCGCGCCGGACGGACCGAGGCGGTGTCCGCCGGGGCGAGGGGCCGGGCCAGGCCGTCCACCCGGCCGCGCGGGGCACTGCCGGGGCCCAGGGGCGGGCGCCTGCGGTGCACCAGGGAACGGGTACCGGCCCTGGCGGTGGCGCCCCATGCCGTGGACACCACGGTCCGGGGCGCGAGCCCGACCGTGGTCCGCAGGAGCGGCAGTCTCCGCCACGCCCGGCTGTCTCCGCGAAGTCCCGGACCGCCGGCCGCCGTTCCGATCGGGCGGCGTCTCCTGCGGAACCAGGAATACACGGACTTCCACGGCCACCGCATCGATCGTCTCCTTCTCGGGAAATACTGGGCCAAGCCCGGAATTCAGCCGTCCAGCTCATCCGGTGCGGATATTTTCTGATTGATCCGACCGATCTCCCCGATCACCCGCTGCCGTGCGGGGTGCTCCAGGTCGAGAATGGAATCGGAGGACCAGTGAAGGTAGTAGGCGACGTACACGACTTCCTCCCAGAGACGGTCGGCCGTATACGTCAGGATTCCCCCGGAGCCTCACCGGCCACGTCGACGAGGAAGGCGTGCGCGCACGAAGGGCAATTGACCTCGGCCTCGGTCCGGCCTTCCTGATTGATACGCCGGTACAGGTCCTGGAGGAACGCCAGATCGGAGGCGAAGAGATTCTCGATCGTGTCCGTGTCCACATCGGTCACGGCGCCCAGCCGCGTCACCGTCCGGCTCAGCAGCACGACGGTGAGGTAGGCGGAGTTCTGCCGGACCCTGGGATCGGTCTGCGGCGCGATCTCGTCCCGAGCGGTGGCGAGCCGCATCAGTCCCTCGCGGTGCACGCGCCCTTGCGGGTCGACGTAGCCACGGGGAAGGACGAAGGGATATTCCGTCTTCATGTCCTGTCCGGACATTTCCATGACCGTCATGAGAAGTGGACATCCGGCGTGGTGGTGATCTGCTCGCAGACGATCTGCACCGTCTCCGTGACCACTTCGGTCGCTCCGGCCTTCAGAGCGCTCACCTCCACCTTGCTGGGCCAGGCCCCGAGCAGCGTGTACTGGGTCTGCACGTGCCCCTGGTTGTTCAGAATGAAGAGGTCGCAGTCCCGCCGGGCGGCCGGGTTCGCGTCCCGCGCCATGGCGTGCCATCCGAGCATCGTCCCGTTGCCGTCCCAGCCCCGCTTGAGGGTGATGGACGGCGGCTTGGGCCTGCCGAACTGCTTCGAGATGATCAGCTGCCCCTTCTTGGCCGAGGCCGCCAGATAATCCGCGGTCTCGATCTCCGTGTTGATGCCGGACAGCTCGGAGAAGTAGATGCCGTCCTGCATGCCGGAGAAGTTGAGACGAAAGCTCGCCCCGGAGAGTGCCTGGGCAACGTTGGTGTTTGCGACAACAGCCGACATTACAGATTACCCCTGTCTATTCGTCTATTCGTTGAGAGAAGATCCCTGGGAGAACTGGGACAGCCGGAACACCACGAATTCGGCGGGCTTCACCGGCGCGATCCCGATATCGACCGTCAGAATCCCGGCATCGCGGTTCTCTGGCGGATTGTTCTCCTCGTCGCACTTGACGAAGAACGCTTCCGCCGGCGTCTGGCCGAAGAGTGCGCCGCTGCGCCAGACCCGCCGCAGGAACATGTTCACGGTCCGCTGGACGGATTCCCACAGATAGATGTCGTTGGGCTCGAAGACTACCCAGTTCGTGCCGTCCAGAATGGACTTCTCGACATAGTTGAAAAGCCTCCGGACGTTGATGTAGCGCCACTCGGGGTCGCTCGACAGGGTCCGCGCTCCCCAGATGCGCAGCCCCTGGCCCGGAAAGGTCCGCAGGCAGTTGACGCCGATCGGGTTGAGGATGGCCTGTTCGCCCTTGGTCACGCCGAGCGCCACGGAAAGCGCCCCGCGGATGGTCTCGTTGGCCGGCGCCTTGTGCACCCCCCGCGTATCGTCGTTGCGCGCCCACACGCCGGCCACATGGCCGCTCGGCGGGATGAATTCCGGCGCCTTCTCCTTCGGGTTCATGACCCTGATCCACGGCCAGTACAGGGCGGCGTACTTCGAGTCGAACGCGCTGTACTCCTGGCGCCACTCGCGGACCTGCTGCGCGTTGAGGTCGGGCAGCGGGTCCAGGATCGCCATCCGGTCGCCCATCAGCTCGCAGTGCGCGACCAGCGCCAGCTGAACGGCCTTCACGCCCTCGGCGTCGATGGCGCCCTGCCGGTAGGCGGCCATGAGGTCGGGCACCGCGACCATGGTGATGTCGTCGATGGCCTCCAGCCCCGCCACACCGCTGCGTTCGGCGGCGTCGCCGATGTAGAGGTCCGGCGCGATCTCCGGCTCCGCGACGGCGGGCACGGCCGGCGTGTCCGCGCCCGCGAGCGTGACCGTGGCGCCCTTCACCGGACGGGCGGGGGCGGCGCCCTTGACGTCCTCGACGGTGATGAGGGCCGACCGCTTGACCGCGGTGGCGACGTGCGAAGCGCCCTTCCTGGTGGAGACGTTGTCGTAGACCTCCTCGACCTTTCCGTCGCGGCGGACCACGAGCTTGAAGGCGTCGTCTCCCCCGTCGGAGGCGTCGTCCACCTCGACCGTGACGGGACCGCCGCCCTGCGCCGCGCCGGCGGTCAGTGCGACGGACAGCGCCGGTCGTGCGCCGTCGGGGCCCGCCAACTCCCCGCGCGTCGTGGCGGGCAGCGCCGCCACGGCCTTGTCCGGCGCGGCGCCCTCCCCCGGCTCGGCGCCCGGTCCGAGGCTGACGATGTAGGCGTTCCCGCCGCCGTTGAGGAAGTAGCCGTAGACGGCCTGCGGAAGGTAGGCACCCGCGACGAGGTCGCCGAAGGTGTTGGTGTACTGGGTCCAATTGGTCACCAGAACAGGCGTGTTGAGCGGCCCCTTCTCGGTGAATCCGAGGAAGGCCGCGGTGGCCGTCCCCACCCCTTCGATCGGCTTGTTCCCGGAGGAGGTTTCCTCGACGTAGACACCTGGAGTCAGATAACTGGGCACGCATTCCTCGCTTTCCTGTGCGATGCGGCAATCATTTCCGCCCGGCCAGGACGACCGCAGTTACTTAGAGACAGCGGTTCAGACCTCTCCCGCTTCCCTTTCGGGCAGCGGTCCGTGAATGTTCGTCGGACCCCGCGGCGGTGGCCGGGCGAGGCCGCGCGGGGGAACGATGACGGGATGATGGACTCGGTCACCCTCGCGCTGGAATCCTGGCTGCGGCGCTGTCTTCCGGCGGCCGCGCTGTCCTTCGGGCCCCTCGCCGCGCCGCCCCCCGAGGACCCGGGCGAAAGCGTCGTCCAGGTCTATCTCTACGATGTCCGGGAGGAGGACCGGAGCCAGAGCGGTTACATGCGGTTCCGCGACGAGAACAACGTCGTCGTCGCTCATCTGCAGCCCGTGCGGACCTACCAGTACTCGTACCAGCTGAGCGCGCACGCCCCCGGCTGGCGGGAGAGCCATGCGCTCCTGGGCGACGTGATGCGGGCGAGTGCCGGCACGTCCGTGATCCCGGCGGATCTCCTGTACGGAGACCTCCGCGATTCCTGCCCCGACGGTGTCCCGCTCTTCGTCGCACCGGCCGAGCGTGTCGCGTTCCCCTGGACGGGGGCCTACCTCCCGTCGTCCCCGGTCCTGAGCCTGGTGCTCATGGCGCCTCTGATCGCCGCCGCCGACACCGGGGTGCAGCAGGCGCCGCGCCGCATCGATCTCGGCACCGCGGTGACCGGCCGGCCGGCCGCGGGGCCGCGGCGCTCCGTCCGGCTGCCCCGCAACCGCATCGAGGAGTAGGCGCGGGCCGACGCGAGGGGGCTGCGGGCCGCCGGGCCGGGAGCGTCAGATCAGCCCTTCACGGATCGCGTAAGCCACGGCGTGTGAGCGATTGCGCAGGTGGAATCGGTGGGTCACGTCGTGCAGCACGTTCTTGACGGTCCGCTCCGAGTACGACAGCTGCACGGCGATCTCCCGCGTTCCCAGCCCCTCGGCGACCAGCTTCAGCACCTCTCCCTCACGGTCCGTCAGCCCGCTGAAGCGGAGGCCGCGCGGCCCGAGGACATGACGCTGCACCTGTGACACCTGCTTGAGCAGCCGGCCGAGCAGGTCGGGCGGTACTTCTCCGGAACCGCGGTACACGGACGTGATGACCTGGACCAACCGGTCCGCAGTGGCCTCACGCCGCCGGACGAGCCCCGATACCCCGGACTCCACCGCGGCCATGAGGCCCGCGTCGTCGAGTTCCGAGACCACGACCACCGCGTGCTGGATGCCCTTCCCGCGCACCGCGCGCAGCAGACGCTGGGCTTCTTCGTCCATCTCGTCCGCGACGATGAGTGCCACCGTGGCGGGGGTGATCTGGCTCTCCTCGGCGATCCAGATCTCGGCACGTGCCCGGAGAGCCGCCACGATCCCGGCCTCCGAGATGGGGTCGGACGTCTTGACGTGCACGTAGATACGGCTGATTGACATTGGGTCCCCCTGGGGGTTCAAGCCATGCCCCACGGGCCATTCAGGGCCGTCGTGCGGGCAGTTGATCAGTTCTGCCCCTTCAGCCTCCCGGTCAGGTAAGGGGTGAACCATGGCCGCTCTCGGCGACTTCATGCACCGAACCGGTGTTACCAAGCCGTATCCATGATCCACTTTATGAAGACTTGGGGATTACCGGAGAGTAATTTTTTTCTGCCGGCGGCGCCCGGACGCGGCGGAGGCCGCGGCTCGAAAGCCGCGGCCTCATCTCCCTTCTCTCCCCCGGCGCCACGGGGGGGCCGGGTCAGGGTGCCGGTGTGACGAACTGCCAGTCCTGGTCCAGGTAACCCGACGCGGCCGCCTGGTCCGCGGCCGCTCCCGAGGCCGTGGACGCCGAGGAGATGTCCAGCAGCTTCCCGGTGCCCGCGTTCAGGATCTTCGCCGTCCCGTTGCCGGTGTCCAGCAGTTGCCACAGCTGTGCCGCGTCGTCCGTCCGCGGCTGCTGGAGCACGGTCGTACCCGCCCCGGCCGTCAGGAACAGGCCGGACTGGCCGTTCTGAACGCGGACCTTGTCACCGCCCGCGGCCGAGATGCGCCAGCTCTGTCCGGCCTGCCCGGCCTTCTGCTGTACGACACCCGTTCCGGCCGCCGTCCCGCCGGCCGTCAGCAGCTGTCCGCTGTTGCGGTTCGCCAGCGTGTAGGTCTTGCCGGCGCTGAACGGCAGATACCGGTTGACCACCCGCACGCCGTCGGGCAGACCGGTGATGCCGGTGGTCGTACCGCTGTCGTACGTGACCTGGCCGATGGAGTAGGGGCCGATGCGGTCGATGGTGTTGCCGTCGAACGTGACGTCGTCGGAATCGTGCACGTGCACCACCGACGTCAGGGGGATGTGGCACTTGTTCCCGGTCGCGCGGTTGTAGCCGCTCTGCTGCGACCTCTGGAACACGTTGCCGCGTACGGTGACGTTCCTGGCCTCGCTGATGTCGAGGTTGAGTCCCCGGATGTCCTGGAACACGTTGTCCTCGATGGTGATGTCGGGGAAGATCCGGCGGGAGTACGTCCCGTCGTCGTCGAGGGTGACCGTACCGACCTGGCAGCTGTCCCAGATTCCGTTCGCCGACCACAGCGCGCTCAGGAACGTGTTGCCCTTGATGGTGATGTCCCCGCCGGCGCCGGCGTCCGAGTCCGACCACATCTCGCTGGAGACGGAGACCGCGTTCGCGCCGCGGATGCGGTTGTTCTCGATCACGCCGTCACGTGCCTCGATGAGCAGGCCCCGGCCGGAGCTGTCGATGTCGTTGTCCCGGAACACGAAGCCGTTGCCCATCCGATCGATGTCGGCGACATCGGTGCCGGCCGTCCAGGGCGAGGTCCGGTCGAGCGTCGCCCGCCACGTGGAGCCGGACCGTGTGCCGGCCAGCGCCGTGACGGCCGGATCGGTCTCGCGCGTCATCGTCCGGATGGTGGCGACGGGATCGCCGGCCCAGCGCTGGAGGCGGTCGCCCGCCTTGCCCACCCGGTAGCTGTTGTCGGGGAAGGCGAGCCAGACGGTGCTGCCCGCCGTCTTGACGACCTTGACGTTCTTGCTGCCCTGGATGCTGAACGAGTCGTCTCCCGCGTTGACGACTCGGGAGTTCTCCACCGTGGGGCCCTTCTTGACGGACTGGAACTGGATGGCGTCCCAGGACGTGGTCAGGATGGGCTTCTCCGTGGCGCCCGGAGGCGGCGGACCGGGGACGATCCGGAAGCCGTCCAGGTGCGTGCCGCCCTCGCCGCGGGCGCTCATCAGCCCCATGCCGGGGGCCGCGTTGAGCGTCACGTCCTTGAGCGTCGTGTTCTGGCCCTCGATCTCGATGCCGTCGCTCGGACCGCCGACGGGGCCGCCCGCGAACGTGACGATGTCGCCGACGTTCGCCGCCGTGGCGCCGGTGCTGGACCTGGCGATACCGGCCGACCGGTCGACCCAGGAGACGGTGGCGCCCAGTTTCTGGCTCTTGGGGAGCCGTTGCCGGGGATCGAAGATCGTCACCCGGTCCGGGAGCTTGTCAGGCCGCGCGTACCCGGTGGAGATCCGGACGTCCATGGACTTCCCGTCGGCCGACTTGGCCACCACCTTGCCCTGGGTGAAGGGCAGCGGGTCGTAGTCGATCGTCAGGCCGTCGACGGTGAGGTTCTTCGCCGCGCCGATGAACAGGGCCTCCACCAGGCGGGTCTGGACGATTCGCACGCCCCGCGCGTTGACCGTGAAGTCGCTCAGCGTGCCGAGGTCGAGCGTGGACGTGCGCCGGTATTCACCGGGCTCGATGGTGACGTCGTGGCGGCCCTGGGCCACCGCGCGGTCGATCTGGGACTCGATGGTCATCTGGCCGGGAGAGCCGAGCTTGACCGCGTCGGCGTCGAGGAAGCCGCCGTCCGTGCCGGACAGTTCGATGTAGCCGCCGCTGCCCGCGTCGAAGTAGTCGTTCCCCAGCAGCACCCATGTGCCGCCCGCGGCCCGTTCGTTCACCTTGTAGGTGTATTCCGGGTCGGCGCTGTGCACCCTGAACCGAGCGCTCGCGGTACGGCTCGGAGTTCCGTCGGGAATCCAGTAGTAGACCCCGTAGGTGCCGGATTTCGGGACATCGGGGGTCCAGCGCGCCGTGGCCCCCGTCCCCGAACCCGCGTACAGATAATCGGCGCCATGGAAATGCGGCGATGCCGTCGACGGAGTCCAGGAGCCATGCGAGCTGAAGCCCGAGTCGCGATTGTCGACGACGACCGTCGGCATGCTCTGCGACGACTTCGGGCCGCCTTCGCCCGCGCTCGCCCGCGCCGGGAGAATGAGGCTGCCAAGGACCGCTATAAACGTCACGGCGAAGACTCCGCCGACCAGCAGGAACCACTCTGTGCGGGACGTTACGGCCCGCCGTTTCCGCATCATGTCACCCATACACTCTCTCACCGTCTCGTGCCCCGCCATGAGCGGATGGACGCGTTCGAGGATAAGGAAGAAAATCGGCCTTCCAAGCGGCGATGCGGCATGCCCGTGAAGGAAATTGCCCGAATTTCCGGCGCGCGGGCACCTTTGGGGAAACCTCCCGGCCCGGCACCCATCTGTCGTACGACCTCCATGACCTGCCGTTTGCCGTGCGGGCCCGGCCTGCCGGCGGCCGCGGGGCCATGAGCCGCGGCGCGAAAAAGCGGGTGTAATACGCCGGTTTCCCTTTCGGGCGCGTTTTCGGGCGGACTTACGGAATTCCGCCTCAGGAGCCTCGGAAGCCTCGGGAGCCGGGGTCCGGCGGGCGCAGGGGGAAGCGGCTCTCGGCCCGGAAGCCGCCGTCCGGGAGGGCACCGGCCCGGAACGTGCCGCCCAGGAGGGCGGCACGGGCGCGCATTCCGGCGAGACCGCGCCCCTCACCGGGCATTTTGGACCGCGGGACGCCGGCCGCCGCGCCGTTGGTGATGCTGAGACCGACCCCGTCCGCCGCGCAGACGAGAGAGACGGCGACCGGGGCCCCCGGCGCGTGCTTGGCGGCGTTGGCCAGGCCCTCCTGGACCATCCGGCGGAGCGCCGTTTGCAGGGCCGGGGGCAGCAGGTCGGGGTGGCCGTCGACGTCCAGGCGGACGGGGGCGCGCGATGCCCTGGCGTGCACGTCCACCAGCTGGTCGAGGTCGTCCAGGCCCTGCGGCTCCTGCCCGGTCGTCTCCTCCATGGCCCGGATGGCCAGGCGCAACTCCCGCAGAGCCGCTCGGGCCTCGGACCGGATCAGACCGGCGTCGCCCGGCACGTCCGCCCGCCCCTGTGCGTACGTGGCGTCGAGCGCGGTGGCGAGCATGACGATGTTCCCCACCCGGTGGCCGACGATGTCGTGCATGTCGCGGGCGATGCGATCGCGTTCCTCGCGGGCCGCACGGTAGACCAGCAGACGCTGTTCCCGGCGCAGGGCCTCCTCCCTGCCGAGCACCAGGCCGAGCCGCTGTCTGCTCTCGAACGAGAGACGGCCGCCCAGCGCGGCGCCGACGACCGGGACCACCACGGCGAGCACGAAGGCTCCCGCCCAGGACGCGTCGAGGGCGGGCGCCGGCCCCCACAGAAAGAAACTCGCGAACAGCCAGGCGCAGATCCCGGCGACCCAGATCGCGAGCGTGCGCGGCGACGCGACCCGCTGGCCGAGGACGACGGCGGCCACCGCCGGGGTGATCCGGCCCGCGTACGGAACCGTCTCGGGCACGCCGAACCCGTAGGCCAGCTGGGACACGACGACGAGCACCACGGCGACCGCGGCCGGATGCCGCCGCCTCCCCCACAGCACCGCGGCGCAGGCGATGGGGAGCAGCCACCACACCGCCCTGCTGACGACCGTGTCGAACACCCAGGCCAGGCCGAGGGCGGCGCAGAGCAGGACGTCCTCCCTGGCGGGGGGCCCAAGGCACGGCGCGGCTGAGGGGCGCGGGGCTCGCATGTTCCTACGCTAGGGCAGGACCGGGTGGCCAACGCCCCCAGCGAGACCCAGGGACCAGTCGATGATCAAGGTTGTGATCGCGGACGACAACGACATCGTGCGCCGGGGGCTGCGGCTGACCCTGGAGGGCGAGCAGGACCTGTCGGTGGTCGCCGAGGCGCGCACGGGAGCCGAGGCCGTCGAGGCCGCCCGCCGCTATCTCCCCGATGTCGTGCTCATGGACCTGGAGATGCCGGAGGGGGGCGGCATCCAGGCCACGCGGCAGATCATGACCCTGCACGTTCCCCCGGCGGTCCTGGTCCTGACGCTGTTCGACCGCGACGACTACATCGAGCAGGTGCTCAGAGCGCGGGCCGCCGGCTTCCTGCTCAAGGACACCCCGCCGGACGAGCTGGTCAGGGCCGTCCGCATGGTCCACGCGGGCCATACGATGATCGATCCGACGCTGGTGCGGCGGGCCCTTGACCTGATGGCCGCGCCCGCGGAAAGCCCGAGATCGTCGCTCACGGACGCCGAGCGGCGGGCGCTGGACACGCTGTCGCCCCGTGAGATCGCGGTGCTCAGACTCGTGGCCGCCGGAATGTCGAACGCGTCGATCGCCGCGGAGCTGCACAGCAGCGAGTCCACCATCAAAGGGCATGTCAGCAAAGTGATGGCCAAGTTGGGCAGCGAAAACCGGGTCCAGGCCGCCCGGATCGCCTATCGAGCGGGGCTCGAGAACGAAGGATGAGCTATTTTTTCAGTCGTTTCCGCGCTGCCCGTCGAGCGGCACGAAGATCGTCCGGTACCACTCGTCGAAAATTCCCTGCACAATGTCCTTGTAATCCCCTGCGGTCATATGTTCGGGCCTCATGCCGGCACTGTAGAGAACGGGGATGTCGCGGAAGTAGGACATGACACGGGTGATCTTCGCAGTATCGAAATGCGCCCTGCTGTGGGCGAAATCCGTCCAGCCTTCTTCCCCACTGCTCCGCCATTCTTTTGCCAGATGACTCCAGATCTCTTCGACGTCCATAGGTTTTGCTGCTCCCGAGGATAACGGCCTCATCTCACCGCGCTCCGCGCACGCCAAATGAACAGTGCCCGAAGACGGTGAAACTCTAGACCCTCGTCCCGGAAAATAAGATGCCTGTTCAGGCAGCCTTCAAGGCAACGGTCACGGCGAGGACGACGCCGACGGGCCCGGCGGCGGCTCGGAGCGGGAGCCCGACGGGGACGGGCCGGGGGGCGGGGACTGGCTCGCCGGGGGCGGGGGCGCGGTGCGCGAGATCGACGGCGACGGCTCGGGCGACGGGGGCGTGTCACCCGGCGGACCGGACGGGGAGGGCTTCGTGTCCGGGGTGGTCCTGACCGACCGTGCTCCGGAGTAACGGGCGATCCAGCCGAGCACCGTGTCCGCGTAGGCGTCCGACTTGTTGTAGGAGAGGATCGCCGCGCGAAGCTGCTCGGGGTCGGACAGATCGCGTCCACCCGCGCACAGGTAGCGGCCCGTCGTGAGGGCGGCGTCGAACATGTTCTGCGGGTCGGCGACACCGTCGCCGTTCCCGTCCGCTCCCCATACCGCCCAGGTGCTCGGAATGAACTGCATGGGCCCGACGGCCCTGTCCCACTCCGTGTCGCCGTCGAGCCGGCCGTCGTCGGTGTCCCGCACCGCGGCGAAACCCGCGCCGTCCAGAGCGGGGCCGATGATGGGGGTGATCGTCCTGCCGTCCGCGGTGAGCGCTCCATCGCGGGCCTGGCCGGACTCCACCTGCCCGATGCCGGCGAGCATCGCCCAGGTCAGGTGACACCCCGGCCGCTCCTTCGCCAGCGCCGCCTGTGCGGCGAGATAGGCCCGGTACACGGTCACCGGCAGGGTGACCCCGTTGACCTCGGTCCGCGCCGCGCCGGGTCCCGGTCCGTCGTCGGCCGCGGCGTCCGGGGGAGCCTTCGCGGTGCCCCGCGGGGCGGTGAACGGCCTCGGCAGGGCCTGCGAGCCTTCCTCCTCGGCGGCGCTGGTGGCCGCGCCGACCGGCTCTCGGGACTGCTGCACCCCGATGCCCACGGTCACCAGGGTGGTCGCAACCGCCACTGCCGCGAATCCCTGCGTGGCGCGTTGCAGCACAGCTGCCATCTCCGTCTGCTCCCCTAGCGTCCGCCGGCGGAACGGCGGCCGCCCTTCCCCGCCGGCCCCGCGCTCGCGATCACATGCCACCGCCGGGCCGTTCATACCGCGCCATCGTGGCAGCACGGCCCGCGCGCGGCGCACTGCCGAGGGGGAGGACGAGCGGGCACACCTCGATGCCCGAACAGGCCGCATGCTGCGCGGAGGGAACCATGCGGCGTGACCCCCTCCCAAGATTATGGAAGCTCCATCCGTTTACCAGATATGGGATCTGCTATACGGTTCTGCCCTGTCATACCGGAGGAGTCAGCATGGCGACCTTGACCCAGCCACCACCCGTACGTCCCGCCTCCCGCCGCGCAGCGGCCCGCGAGAAGCGGCGGCGCGCTCCGGGCGCTCGGGACCGTACGTTCGGGTTCCTGCTCGCGGCACCCGCGGTCGCCCTTTTCCTCGTCGTGGCCATCTATCCCCTGGTGGCCGGCATCGGGACAAGTCTGTACGACCAATCGCTGCTGCGGCCGGACCGAAAGTACGTAGGTCTGGCGAACTACGCCGACGTCTGGCCCGACTTCGTCGGCCGGCTCGGCAACACCCTGGTGTTCTCCGTGGCGGCGACCGTGTTCCCGGTGCTCATCGGCGGAGCGCTCGCCGTGCTGCTCAACGGCCGGCTGAAAGGGCGCAATTTGCTGCGCGGCGCGCTGATGCTGCCGTGGCTGCTGCCGGGTGTCGTCGTGTCCTTCCTGTGGGCATGGATCTTCAACGACAGCTACGGGGTGGTCAACCGCGTCCTCGGCGAGCTGCACCTGCCCTCGGTGGACGTCCTGGGCCATCCGGGCACGGCCATGGCGGCCGTCGTCATCGCCAAGACGTGGAACTCCTTCCCGTGGATCATGGTGGTGGTCCTCGCGGTCCTCCAGACCCTGCCGCGCGAGCAGCTGGAGGCGGCCGCCCTGGACGGGGCCTCGCGCGGGCAGCGGTTCCTGCATGTGTCGCTGCCGCACCTGATCGGCCCGGTCGCGCTCGTGAGCATGCTCGAATTCATCTACAACTTCGGCTCGTTCGACATGATCTTCGTGATGACCGGCGGCGGTCCCGGCACGTCGACGATGACACTCGCGGTCAGCCTCTACGAGTACGCCTTCACCGACTTCGCCCTCGGCAAGGCCGCCGCCATGGGCGTGCTGTGGCTGGCCGCCCTCTCCGTGGTGTGCGGAGGGTACTTCCTGCTCGACAAGAAGCTGGAGTCGCGTTCATGAGCCTTCTCACCCCGGCCCGAATCCGCCGGCGCGCACGCAACGTCGGGGAAGGCATCACCAACCCGAAGCCGGGCCCGCTCGGCAAGCTGGCGCTGACGGCCCTCGCGGCGTTCGGCCTGCTGCCGGTCTACTGGCTCGTCGCCACCGCCTTCATGCACCGCCAGGACGTGTTCGCGGCCGACCGCCCCTTCTTCCCGCTGCATCCGACGCTGGAGAACTTCCACGCCTTCTTCACCGACGGCTCGACCCTGCCGGGGAACCTCCTCAACTCCCTGGTGATCTCCGGCGGTACGGCCGTGGTCTCCGTGCTGGTGTCGGGTCTGCTCGCCTATTCGCTGTCGAAGTTCCGCTACCGCGGCCGCAACGCCATCATGGTCATGTTCCTGGTCGGTCAGCTGATACCCGGCGCCCTGCTGCTGGTCTCGCTGTACCTGATGTTCAGCGCCGCGGGGCTGCTGTACACGTACACGGCCGTGATCCTCTCGTACATGACCTTCACGCTGCCCCTGTCGGCGTTCCTGCTCAAGGGGCTCATCGACGGGCTGCCGGACGAGATCATCGAGGCCGCCAAGGTCGACGGGCTGTCCAATGCGGCGACGCTGTTCCGGATCGTCTTCCCGCTCATCGCGCCGGGTCTCGTCACCGCCGGGATGTTCGCCTTCATGCGCGGCTGGAGCGACCTGCTGTTCGCGCTCACCCTCGCCGGGCCCGGCAAACAGACCCTCCCCGTCGGCATGACCACGGCCTTCATCCACGAGGGCAACGCCAACTGGCCCGCCCTGATGGCCGCTTCGGTGATCACCTCGCTGCCGCTGGCGGTGATCTTCGTGGCCCTCCAGCGCTACTTCGTCTCCGGTCTCGCGGCCGGAGCGGTCAAGGGCTGACCAGCGTCCGGCCCCCCTCCGTCGTCCCGCAGCACCCGCGCCGTTCCCCTCTTTCCTCCCCTCTCACCGGAGCCGACATGTCTCACACACCCGTGCACAACCCTTCCCTGTCCCGCAGAGGACTGCTCACCGGATTCGGCGCCCTCGGCCTCCTCGGTGCCGTCGGCGCGACCGGATGCTCCACCACGGCTCCGGCCGGCCAGTCCGGCTCCGCCGAGACCGACACGCTCAACTTCTACGGCAACGCCCTCGGCGAGGCGGCGCAGAAGCCGGCGTGGCAGGCCATCATCAAGGGCTGGGAGAAGCGGACCGGCAAGACGGTCAAGCCGGTCGTCTACCCGTACGACCAGGCGGCGACCCAGCTCGCGCTCGCCGCCAGGTCGGGCGACTTCCAGGGGGTCGGCCAGGGCACCTGGCAGGTCCTGATCCCCACCGGCGTGCTGGCCGACATGTCCGACGTCGTCGCCAGGATGAGCCTGCCCGAGAAGCTCATCGACTCGCTCCGTATCCACGGCAAGCTGTACTTCGCACCGCTCAACGCCTCCGGTATCGGGCTGGTGAGCGATGGCCGGGTGGCCGACGAGGTCGGGCTGAAGGACGGCATGACGGTGGAGGAGTTCGCCAACGTCCTGGAGAAGATCAAGAAGCAGGACAAGAAGGTGATCCCGTACGCGGCGGTCACCAAGAACCCGGATCTGAAGGACGCCGTCCACTGGATGTGGGGCTGGGGCAGCGAGGTGGTCACCGCCGGCCTGGAGTGCACCATCGGAGACGCCGAGAGCGTGGCCGCGATGAAGTGGTACAAGGAACTCCAGGACTCCGGACTGGCCAAGGCGGGGGTCGCGCGCTCCGACGCCCGCGTGCTGTTCGCGCGGGGCCAGACCGTCATGTACGACGACGCTCCGCTCGCCAACAGCTTCGTGAAGACGAACGGCGGCCCCGCCGCGCTCACCGCCGCGGTCCGGCCCCTGACGCGTCCCACCTACCGGGGCAAGGACTCCTACAATCGCTACTGGGGCAACGGCCTGTTCTGCAGCTCGGGCAAGGGCGAGGAGACCAGCAAGGACTTCATCGGCTACGTCTGCACGGACCCGGCCCCCGCGACCGAGCTGTACCGGCAGGCGGCACTCGCACCCGCGGACGACAAGGTCACCGCGAAGATACCGGCGCTGGCGAAGGACACCTTCCAGCAGCAGTTCCGCAGCCGCGTGACCGAGCACTCCCGCGCGGCGGTCTGGGACACACTGGCGAGCCAGGCGCAGTTCGACACGACGATCGGCGAAGGCGTCGCGGCCGTCCTGGCCGGGCAGACCAGTGTCCAGAGCGGGCTGAACGCCCTCCGGAAGAAGGTCGAGGACATCCTCGACCAGGAGAAGTGAGTGTGGTAGCCGGAATGAAGGTTCGGGCGGCGGGTGCGCTAACGTTTCGCCAACATATGCAAGCACATTGCAGTTAGCGGATGGTTTATGTCGCGGCAGTGGGGCCGCGCGGAAGGGGAGAATGATGGCCGCCGAATCCGGCGCCGGTACCCAGGCAGTCGAGCGTGCCATGTCGCTGCTCGCCTGCTTCACCGATGAGCACAGGGAACAGCGGATCACCGAGCTGTGCGCGCAGACCGGACTGGGACAGTCCACCGTCTCACGGATGATCTCTTCTCTGGACCGTCTCGGCTACGTCATCCAGGACACCCGGACCGGTCTCTACCGCCTCGGTCCCTCGGCCGTGACCCTGGGCTCGGTGGCACTCAACAGCTCCGCCCTCTTCCGCGCGGCCCGGCCGATCGCGCAGAACCTCGCCCACGCCACGGGGCTCGGCGTGAACCTCGCCGAGTTCCGCGACGACCGGCTGTTCTACCTGTGCAACTTCGAGGGCGCCAAGTCGCCGAAGTCGTTCACCATGGCCGGGCGCACCGCACCGCTGCACGCCACGGGCATGGGCAAGGCGATCCTCGCCGCGCAGTCCCCGGAGTACGTCCGGGCCTACTTCGCCGAGGGCTTCGCCCACGGCTACACCCCGCACACGATCACCGATCCCGCCGGCATGGAGAAGGTGCTCGACGAGATCAGGAACCGCGGGTACGCGACGGAGATCGAGGAGCTGGCCTTCGGCCGGGCCTGTCTGGCCGCTCCCATCCGGGCCCGTGGCGGCCAGGTGGTGGCCGCTCTCTCCCTGAGCGGTCCGCTGTCCGAACTGGACCTGCCCGAGCGGCAGCAGGAGCTCTCGCTGATGGTGATCGAGGCGGCCGACGAACTGTCCGTCGCCCTCGGCTTCACCATCGCCTTCACCCCCCAGCCGCGGCTGGGCTCGTCGTCGCCGGAGCTGTCGAACTGAGCGTGCGGCCGCCGTCCTGGTGAATCCGGAACCGGACGCCGCGCACCCGCGGCCCGTCGACGGCGCCGTCGACGCCGTCGCGGCTGGTTCCACGCGGTGGACGTGCCGGTCGGCGGGCCGCCCGCGAACCGGGCGGCACCGGGGGGCGGAGCGCGCTGATGGGCGGCACCCGGGGGGGGCGCACCGCGCTGATACGCCACCGCGTCCGCCGGGGTGCCGCCGGCCCGGACGAGGCGGGCGCCGGGCCGGGCGGACGATCGGGCGGATGACTCAGCCGTCTGCCCCGGCCTCGCGCTCGTACAGCCTCGCGCGCAGGTCCGGGCGGAGGAACGCGGACGGGGAGGCGATGGACAGTCCTCCGTCGACCGGCAGCACCACCCCGGTGACGAAGTCCGCCGACGCCAGGTACAGGACGGCGCGGGCGACGTCCGCGGGTTCGCCGACGCGGCCGAGCGGATAGCCCTCGCTCACCTTCGGCCAGTCGTGATGGCCGATCATGCCCGGTGCCACCGCGTTGACGCGGATGCCCCGCGGCCCGTAGTCGAGCGCCAGCTGCCGTACCAGGCCCTCCACCCCGGCCTTGGCCGCCGAGTATCCCGGCAGCCAGGGCGCGGCGAGGGTGGCGTTGACGGAGCTGATCGCGACGATGCAGCCCCCGCGGGGCAGCACCGGCAGGGCGGCCCGCGCCGGGAAGAACGCGGTGTGCAGGGTGTTCCTGATCGCCCGGTCCCAGTCGTCGGGTGTCGTCCGGTGCGCCGGCGCCGGTGCCATGACGGCCGCGGCGAGCACCAGGACGTCCAGTCCGCCGAGGCGGTCCGCGGTCCGCCGCACCGCCTGGTCGGCGCCCGTCGCCCGGCTGACGTCGAGGTCGAGGTTCCCGGCGGGCGAGGGGTGTGCCGCCCCGCCGACCGAGACGCCCATGACGCGGTCCCCGGCGCGCGTGAACTCCTCCGCGATGGCGTGGCCGATCGGTGAGGAGCTGCCGACCAGCAGAACGGCACGGCTCATGCGGGGACCCGGTGCCAGACGGGCAGGGCGATGTCGCCGAGGATCTCGTCGAGGGCCCTGGCGGTCAGCGGGTCGAGGTCCTGTGCCGGTGAGCGGACGGCGCCCGAGGCGATGATCCCGCGCCGGCGCAGGACCTCCTTGTGCACCGCCCACGCCTGTCCGGGGCGCATGCCGATCTGGATGAGCGGCAGAAGCCGGCCGAACGCGGCGCGCGCGTCGCCGCGGTGGCCCGCCGCGAGGCCGTCCAGGATGTCGCGGAGCAGGTCGGCGAACTCGCAGGCGGGCATGGTGCCGACGCTGCCGTTGTCGTACTCCTCGATGAGGGACAGGGCGTTCTGCCCGCCGAGCACGGCGAACCCGTTTGGTACGGCGTCGACCACGGCCGCGACCTTGAGGGGGGTCGGGGGCGCCTCGACCTTGACGGAGGTGATGCCGGGAACGGCGGCCAGCGTGGCGATGGCCGCGACGTCGATCGGGACGCCGGTGACGCCGGGCGCGTCCTGGATCATGACGCTCGCCCCGGTGGCCGCCGCGACCTCGCCGAAGAAGTCGATCACCTGCTGTCTGCCGGGCTTGGCGAGGAACGGGGGAAGGACCATGAGCTGGTCGGCGCCGCAGGCGGCGGCCTTGCGGGCCTGCTCGACGGCCACCACGGTGCTGGTGCCGTTGACCCCGGCGACGACGGGGAAGCCGCCGCCCGCGACCTCGCGGACGGTGCGCAGGATGAGGGTGCGTTCCTCGGCGGTGAGCGCGAAGCCCTCGCTCGCCATGCCGAAGACGGCCAGTCCGTCGACGCCGCAGCCGAGTTGGAACTCCACCAGGGACCGGAGCGAGGCGAGGTCGAGCTCGCCGGAGTCGGTGAACGGTGTGGCGAGGATGGGGATGAGCCCGGTGGGCGCGCTGTCGGGGGACACGGTCAGCTCTCCTTGGCGAGTGCGAGGACGGTTTCGCGATCGATCTCGATGCCGAGGCCGGGGCCCTCGGGCAGGGTGAATCCGGTGGGTCCGGCGGTCAGCGGGCGGCGGAGGATCCGCTGGGCGAAGGGCACGGTGGTGGGCTGGAACTCGAAGAAGGGGCAGTCGGCCAGCGCCGCCGAGACGTGCAGGCCCGCGGCCAGGGACACCCCCAGGCCCACGGAGTGGTGGCAGGCCACCGGCACATGGTGGGCGTCGGCGAGCGCCGCGATGGTGACGGCCTCGGTGATGCCGGTCCGGGCGACGTCCGGCTGGACCAGTCCCGCGGCCCGCCGGGACAGCCAGTCGCGGAACTCGTAGCGGTTGCGCATGGCCTCGCCGACCGCGACCGGAGTGGTGATGCGCGAGGCGAGGTCGCGGTGGCCCTCGATGTCCTCGGGTGCCATCGGGGCCTCGAAGAACAGCGCGTTGCGGCGGTCGAGTTCGCGCCCCAGACGCAGGGCCTCGGGGAGGCTGTAGTACCAGTGGGCGTCCACGGCGATGCGGATGCCCGGAGCGGCCGCGGCGACGGCGTCGTACGTGGCGAGGTCGGCCTCGACGCCCTTGCCGGCGGCGAGCTTCACCGCGACCGCGCCCTTCGCCTGCCATGCGGCGGCCAGCCGGGCGCGGCCCTCGTCGGTCGGTTCCGGCAGGCCGGAGACGTAGACCGGGATGTCGGTGCGGTAGGCGCCGCCGAGCAGCCGGACGACCGGGAGCCCGGCCGCCTTGCCGGCCAGGTCCCACAGGGCGGTGTCGAGGGCGGCGAGCGCGTCGGCCTGATGGCCGACCAGGTGTCCCCGCTCGCGCATGAGGTCCCGCATGCCGTCCCACAGGGGCCGTACGGAACGCGGGTCGCGGCCGGTCAGCCACGGGCCCAGCATGCGGTCGATGATCGCGGCGACCACCTCGGGGCCGACCGGGGCCAGTGCCTCGCCCCAGCCCTCCAGCCCGTCATCGGTGGTGACGCAGACCAGGAGCGTCTCCATGTGGGCGGAGTAGAGGCTGCGCCAGGGAGGGCGGACGAAGTAGCCCCCGTCGGCGCTCGGCGCCGTCCCGTCGTCCAGCTTCCCGAGATAGGCCGATTCCGTCGGCTGCTTGATGACGTAGGTCGTCACGTCGGTGACCCGCATGCGCGCTCCTCGGGTTGAGTTATTCGCATTATGACTTCCTAGTTGCGCATATTGAAAGTAGCATCCAGAACTCAACGCCGGGCGTCCACAACGGAGCAGCTGTGAACCTGCTGGAAGAACTGACCGAACGCAGAGTGCTGGCCATCATCCGGACCACGGCCGCCGACCGGGCGCTGTCCTGCATCCGGACGCTGGTCGCCGCCGGGGTCACGGCGCTGGAGGTGTCGCTGACCACCCCCGGCGCCCTGGACGCGATCAGCCGGGCACGCGGGGAGTGCGATCCCTCGGTGCTGATCGGGGCGGGGACCGTCCTCACGGCCGCGGACGCCGATGCCGCCGCGGCGGCCGGGGCCGGTTTCGTCGTCACCCCGGCACTCACCCGAGGGTCCCGGCGCAGCGTGGAGACCGGCGTGCCCCTGCTGTGCGGCGCGCTGACTCCCACCGAGGTGGTCGGCGCCCTCGATCTGGGGGCGACGGCGGTGAAGATCTTCCCGGCCGGTCTGCACGGCCCCGGCTACATACGGGAGTTGCTGGCGCCGCTGGCCGGCGCGCCGCTCATCGCCGTGGGCGGCGTCGGCGCGGACACCGCGCGTGCCTATCTGGCGGCCGGGGCACGCGCCGTCGGCGTCGGATCGCCGCTGCTGGGCGAGGCCGGCACGAACGACACGGACCACGCGCGGGCCGGGCTCACCGCACGGGCCACCGCGCTGCTCACGGCCGTCGGGGCACCCGGCGCGGCGTCCGCGGCCGGGGGCGGTGTCCGATGACGAACCTCCGGTGCGACAGGAGCGGGCCCATGACCGGTGTCCTCACGATCGGCGAGGCCATGGCCTCGGTCCGCACGCGCGCTCCCCTGCGGCTGGGCGGCACGGCGCAGTTGTCCGTGGCGGGCTCCGAGAGCAATGTGGCCATCGGCCTGGCCCGGCTCGGCCACCAGGTCTCCTGGGTCGGGGTGGTGGGCCGCGACCAGCCCGGCGACCTGGTGCGCAGGACGCTGCGCGCCGAGGGCGTGGACACCCGCTACGTCCGCTGCGCACAGGGGGCGTTCACCGGTTTCGTCGCCTTCGGCCAGCCGGCGCCGGACATCACCGACGTCAGCTACCACCGGGCCGGCTCGGCCGGTTCCACGCTGACGGCGGCCGAGTGCCTCGACGCGCTGGCCGGGGTCTCCCCCCGGCTGGTGCATCTCACCGGCATCACTTCCGCCCTGTCGGTCACGGCACGCGAAGCCGTCCTGGCCACGGCACGGGCCGCTCACGAGGCCGGTGTCCGCGTCACGCTCGACGTCAACTACCGCGCTCGCCTGTGGTCCAGGGCGGACGCCGCGACGGCGCTGCGCGCGTTGCTGCCCTGGGTGGACACCGTCTTCGCCTCCGCGGACGAACTCGCTCTGCTCACTTCGGCCAAGGACCCGGCCGCCGACCTGCTGGCGCGGGGAGCGCAGGCCGTCGTCGTCACCGCGGGAGCCGCCGGCGCCCATGGCCACACGGCCGCGGGCAGCCTGTTCCAGCCCGCCCTCCCGGTCACGGTGGTGGACAGCATCGGCGCGGGGGACGCGTTCGTCTCCGGATATCTGTCCGCGCTCCTCGACGGCCTCCCCCTGGCCGACCGCCTCGCCCGCGCCGCCACGGCCGGCGCGTTCTGCGTCGGCGCGTACGGCGACTGGGAGGCGCTGCCACGCCGGGAGGACCTGCCCCTGCTGTACCGCGGAGACGGACTCGCGCTGCGCTGATCGCCGGGACCGGCGTCGTCACGATCGCAACCGAGGAAAGGAAGGGCTGTGCACCTTCCCCACCGGCATCTGCCGCGACGGCCTGGACGCCCTCCACAAGGCCCTCGCGGCCTGACACCGAGCCGGGCAAACAGGGCCGCGGCCCCATCGGCGGAGCGATCGTGGGAAAACGCTGGGGCGAATGGCGTAACCCCCGAGGCCGCTCGTGCCGTGCCCGCGCCCGCACCCGCGGGCCGACCATCGTGATCCCCGAGTCCGCCATCACCCCACGGCCACAGCACGAGCGGCACCGGCAGCGCCACCGCCTCGACGGGAAGACACCCATCATGCAGATCGATCTCTCCGGCCGCACCGCCCTGGTCACCGGCTCCACCCAGGGCATCGGCCTCGCCATCGCCACCTCACTCGCCCGCGCGGGAGCCCGCGTCGTCGTCAACGGCCGCGGCGAGGAGCGCGTCGCGGACGCCGTCGGCGCCGTGCGCGCCGGCTCCGGCAGCGAGGACGTCACCGGCGCCGCGGGGGACCTCGCGACCGAGCAGGGCGCCGCCGGCGTCCTGAAGGCCGTGCCCGCGGTCGACATCCTCGTCAACAACCTCGGCATCTTCGGCAGCGCGGCGCCGCTGGAGATCGACGACGCCGAATGGCGCCGCTACTTCGAGGTCAACGTCCTCTCCGCCGTCCGGCTCATCCGCGCCTACCTGCCGGGCATGAAGGAACGCGGCTGGGGGCGGGTCCTGAACCTCGCCAGCGACTCCGCCGTGGTCGTCCCCGCCGAGATGATCCACTACGGCATGACGAAGACCTCGCTGCTCGCCGTCGGCCGCGGGTTCGCCAAGGACGCCGCCGGCACCGGGGTCACCGTCAACTCCGTCATCGCCGGGCCCACGCACACCGGCGGGGTCGAGGAGTTCGTCCGCGAACTCGTGGGCGACAAGCTGCCCTGGGACGAGGCGCAGCGCGCGTTCATGGTCAAGTACCGTCCCCAGTCCCTGATCCAGCGCCTGATCGAGCCCGAGGAGATCGCCAACATGGTCGTCTACCTCGCCTCGCCCCTCGCCTCCGCCACCACCGGCGGTGCCCTGCGCGTCGACGGCGGCTACGTCGACTCCATCCTCCCCTAGCCACCGGCCCTGATCCTGCGCGGGGGCGCGCCGGGGGAAGAGGCCGCGGCCTCAGGGTTGTTCGGGGCCGGCGAACACGGCGGCCAGGGCGGGGGCCGTCATGGCGCCGATGTCGATCCCGTCGGTGTCGGCGAACTCCAGGGCGCGTTCGAACATGGCCTGCTCGTACGCGGTGAGCGCGGTCTCCGTGTCGCCGGGGTGGGCGGCGAGGGCCCGGCCGAGTTCGGCGCCGTCGAGCATGGCCAGGTTGGCGCCCTCGCCGTTGGGGGCGGCGAGGTGGGCGGCGTCGCCGAGGAGGGTCACTCCGGGGACCCGGTCCCACCGGGTGCCGGCCGGCAGGGCGTACAGGGAGCGCAGGGTCGGCGCGGTGTCACCGGCGGTGATCAGCGTGGTGAGTTCCGGCGCCCAGCCCTCGAACTCGGCCGCGATCCGCGCGGCGGGGTCGGCGGGATCGAGGGCGTCGAACCACTCCTGCGGCTTGGCCAGGCCGACGTAGACGTGCAGGGTGTCGTTCCGCTCCCGGTGGGCGAACAGCTGCCTGCCCGGCATGGGTGCGATCATCGAGCCGCCGCCGACCGCCTTCGCGGCGGCGGGGTGCCGGGTGGCGGCGTCGTACAGGTACGTCTCCATGACCGACCTGCCGGTGTATTCGGGGGTGGCCGCGGTCAGCAGGGGCCGGACGCGTGACCAGGCGCCGTCCGCGCCGACCAGCAGGCCCGTGACCAGGCTCGTGCCGTCGGCGAAGGTCACCTCGTGGCGGCCCTCGCCCAGGGCGCGGACGCGGACGGTCTTGCGGCCCCAGCGGACGGTGCCGGGCGGGAGCGAGTCGAGCAGGAGCTGCCGCAGTTCGCCGCGCTGTACCTCGGGGCGGCCGCCGGTGCCGTCGTCGGCCTTGTCGAGCAGGACGGTCCCGTCCGTGTCGAGGATCCGCATCGCCTGCCGGCCGGCCAGCACGATGGCACGGAATTCCTCCATCAAGTCGGCTTCCTGGAGGGCGAGTTGGCCGTTGTAGTCGTGGATGTCGAGCAGTCCGCCCTGCGAGCGCGCGGCCGGGGAGGGCTCCGCCTCGCAGACCGTGGCCGGTATGCCGTGCAGATGCAGGACGCGGGCGAGGACGAGGCCGCCGAGTCCGGCACCGATGATCGTGACGTCCGTGTTCATGAGGGGGCCTCCCGGTGGTGAGCTGCTCTGGTGGCCGGGTCCGGCGAGGGCCGGCGCCCGGTGGGCTCCACTGTCCGGGGGGCCGCCGACAACCCACCGACACGTCACCGACAGGCCGCCGTCAGCGCCGACAATCCGGCGACGGCGGCCCTGGCCTGAGTCCGAAGCGGGGGCCGGGGGCTCCCAGGTGAGGGCGGGGACGCGTTCGGTGCCGGGGGCGGGGACGACTGCGCGGTGGTCACCCCGGCGCTCGGACAGACCGCCGAACCGGGCTCGGTAACGATCTTCGGGGGCGTGTGGCAAGCGGGGTGGTCGAACAGCACCGGGTGGTCCGGGCGGGCGCGCGGTCGCCGGCGGTCCGTCCGCGCGCCGGTGGCCAGGACGACGTCGCCAGGGCAGGCAGGGGTGACCGACCGCCGGCCGCGGGGACCGCGCTAACATGACGTCCTCTCATTTTGTCGGGGACTGGACAACCTGTGACGACCACCACCGCGGAACGCGCCGCACGGGCCGAGGCGCTGATGAGCACTCAGGCCACCACCGGGGGCCTGGCCGCCGCCGTACGCGCGGACATCGGCGTCGGCCCGCGACAAGTCCGGGCCTCGTGACGATGGCGCGCAAGACCCGGCACATCGTGCTGACGGGCGCCACCGGAAAGGTCGCCCCGCTGGTGGCCCGTCACCTGGCGGCGGCCGGGCACCGGCTCACCCTCACCAGCCGAAGCGTCCCGCGGGACCGCCCGCCGCAGGGCCCGAACGGAACGCAGGGCGGCCTTCAGCCCGCGCTACGGCACCTGGTGTGCGACTACGACCGGCCCGCGAGCCTCCGCGAGGCGTTCAGCGGGGCGGACGCGGTCTTCGTCGTCACGAACGACCCCAGCCGCCCCCAGCACGACCGGAACATTGTCCGGGCGGCCCTGGACTGCTCCGTCGGACACATCGTCAAACTGTCCGCGGCCGCCGTCCGCGACCCGGCGGCCGGTGACCTCGTCACCACGTGGCAGCGGGAGAACGAGGAGCGCATCCGGAGCAGCGGCCTTCCCTGGACGATGCTCCAGCCGCGGTCCTTCATGACGCACGCCCTGGCCTGGGCTCCGGGCATCCGCGACAGCGCGACCACCGAGGCGCTGCACCCGCACAGCCGCAATGCCTGCATCGCGCCGGAGGACATCGCCGAGGTGGCCTCACTGGTCCTCGGTGACGACACCCACCATGGCCGGTCGTACCAGCTCACCGGCCCCGAGGCGTTGTCCGCCGAGGACCAGATCCGCATCCTGGCCGGTCTCCTGGGCCGGCCCCTGACGTGCCGGGCCCTGTCCCCGAGTGCGGCACGCGCCGCCTACCTGCGCCGCTATCCTCCGGCGTTGGCGGACGCGCTGCTCGCCAGCGCGGAACGGCAGGCCGCGGGCGCCAAGAGCGCGACCACGGAGACGGTCGCACGCCTCACGGGCCGGGCGCCCACCACCTTCGCCCAGTGGGCCACCGCTCATCTCGGTCACTTCACGTCCGGGGACAGTCGCGTCTGAGGGTCTGCCGCGCCTTCGCGTACCGAGCCGTCGCTCAGCCGGCCGCCGCCGCGACGACGGGCGCCCCCGACCGCGTCGCGGACCACTCGAAGCCCCCGGCCGGCGGTTGATCGCGCACTCCGGCGTGCCGTGGGTCGGCTCCCTGGCGTGATGGCCCGCCCGTTCCGGCTCCGGCTCCGTCCAGCGGTGCCGGCGTACGCCAGCAGCACCTCACGCCACCGGTCCAGTGAGGTTCAGACGGGGCTTGAGGCCGCCCTCCTAGCTTTGGCCCCTGCCAGCGAGACGACGTTCTCAACTGCCACAGGGAGACCCGATGTCCGACAAGACCGCTGCCATCCTCGCCGCCCTCGACGGTGACAAGTCACTGCGTTCGGCGATCATCCAGCACCTCGCCACCACGCACGCGCAGGAGTTCGTCAACCCGATGCGCGCCGAGCTCGGCGGCAACGACGACCTTTCGCTGGGCTCCGTGAACTCCAACAAGGAGTGGCAGGAGTAACGAGCCGCGGCCCCGGCCGGGTTCCCTCCGGGGGCCCGGCCGCCGGTCTTTCCTCGTCCCTCGTCCACGTCGAAAAGGCGGTGATCGTCTTGCCCACCCTCGCCCCCGACGCGTGCGCCGTCGGGCCCGGTACGACTCGTGCGCTGCTGCTGCGCGACGACCGGGAGGCCCGCACGGAACTGCTGCTCCGCCTGCTCTACTCGAAGTCGTCCGCCGGCGTGGTCGCCGACGCGCTGGCCGCCGGCGAGGGGCAGGTGTGCCCGGAGACGGCCGCGGTGCTCGCCACCGTCGACTTCCACGCGCTGACCGTGGAGCGCGCGGCCCGGCTGCGGAACCTGGACCGCCAACTCCAGCGCACCTGCCCGCCGTTGTGGCAGTGCCTCGGCAAGGAGACGCTCACCCCGCTGGTCGAGGGCTATGCGGACGCCGACGCGTTCTGGCGCAGCACCGGCCGCACGCTGTTCGAGAACTTCTGTCTGTACGCCCATGGCGCCGTCCGGGGCGAATCCGCGCTGCTCGCGGACGTCTTCCAGCTTTTCGGACTGGTGAGCCGCTTCTCGGCGCCCGAGCTGATCGCGCCGCCCGAGGACGTGTGCGCCTGTACCACCGGGATCCCCGGCGAGGGCATGGACCTGACGAAGTCGGCCTTCTCCCCCTGGGACGACGGGGGGCTGCTGCCGCCGGTCGTGCCGGGCGCGCTCCAGGTCGAGACGTTCCGGTCCGCGTGGCGCCTGGTAGACGAGCGGGGCCGGCTGCCGCGCTCCGCGGCGCCCGGCGCGCTCGAAGCCGGTGACCACCAGATCGTCGTCGCCGCTTTCCCCGGTCACCGGGTGACGGCCGCGGCCCTTCCGCTGTGAAGCAGGTCAACATGACACCAGCCCAGGCACACCCCGTCGCCCGGCTCGGCTTCGGGCTCGACTGGCAGTACCGCGACCGCTACCCGCAGAGCATGGCCGAGCTGCGTACCAAGTACGACGGCCGGCTGAGCCACCTCTCCGTGGTGTCGCTGCCCAGCACCGCGGACGCGCGGGTCTTCATGGACGAGTGCGCCCGCGGCCTGCCCGTGGTGCATCACCTGCCGGGCGTGGCACCGGCGGCGCCCGGTGGTCCCAACCTCGATCTGCACACCCGTCTGGAGGCGGTGAGCGACGTCCTGGACGCCGTGTGGACGTGCGAGGACATCGGTCTGTGGTCGATCGGCCCGTACCCCCTGCCGTACTTCACCCCGCCCCTGTTCGAACGCGAGCTCGCCGACCATGTCGTCGAGGGCATCCGCACCCTGCACCGCCTCAGCCACTACCGGTTCGTGCCGGAGATCCCCTCCTGCACACTGGCCGTCGGGCGGATGAGCCTCGGCGACTTCTTCCACCGGGTCACCGACGGCGCCGACTGCGATCTGCTGCTCGACGTCGCCCATGTCTTCTCGTACGCGGTCGCCGCGCGCCGGCCCTTCGCACAGGTGCTGCGCTCGCTGCCGCTGGAGCGGGTGGTGGAGATCCATGTGGCGGGCGGCTACATCGACCCGACCTTCGACAACCGCTACCTCGACACCCACAGCCACGCGGTGGCCCCGGCCGTCATCGACCTGCTCCAGGAGGCGGTAGCCGCCTCGCCGCGACTGCGCGCGGTGACGTACGAGATCGGGGTCGGGCTCGACGCGCAGGATCTGGACGAGGACTTCGGCCGGATCGAGGAGCTGCTCGACGAGGCCGACTGGACGCCGGCGGCGGCTTCGGACGGCCTGGTCCGGGCGGGTGCGGCATGACGGGGACCGGGACGGCCGTCCGGGTCCTCGTGGTCAGCGACGGATCCGTACCGGCCGCGGCGGGTTCGCCCACCGACGGCCACACCGAGCGAGTGGCCCGCCTGTGCGCACGGCTCGCGCCCGGCGCGGAGATCGGGTACGCCAGCGCCGCGGACCTCGGGACGCGCACGCTCGCGGCCGATCTGCGCCGCGTCGTCACCGGCTGGGACGTCGTCGCCATGCCCTGGTCCTGCCCCGAGGCGGACGCCGAACGGCTCGGTGTGCGGCGCGCCTTCGAGGAGGTCGCCCGCGATCCCGCCATGCCCCTCTTCGTCGCCGCCGCCGGTCACGACGGTCCGGGGCGGCTGCGCTTTCCCGCCTCCTGTACGTCGGTGCTCGCGGTCGGCGTGACGGGGGCCGACGGGGCGCCGACGGCGTACTGCGGGAGCGACCTGGTGGGCCGCAAGCCGCAGGTGCTGGTCGCGGACGGGGCGTATCCGACGCAGTCCGCGTCCGGCGGGTTCGAACCGATGCGGGGGACCTCGGCGGCGGTCGGCGTGGTCGCCGGGTGGGCGGCCGTGGTGCTGGGCCGGTTGCGGAGCGGCGGGCAGGCCGTGCCCTCGGCGTCGCTGCGGGCCGCGCTGCTGGCCGGCACCGGGCCCGGTGGTGTGCTGGAGGGTGGCCCCGAGGAGCTGGACGCGCTGGCCGCCCAGGGCGCCGGCGTGCGGGTGTTCGCTTTCCAGGGCGGGAAGTTGCCGCTGCGCGTCGGCGGCGGGCCGGCGCGGGTCGCCGTCGTCGCGGTGGGTGCCGCGGAGCCCCTCTGCGGCGAGGAGCGGCGGCTGTGGCTGCCGCCCGCGGCGGAGGTGTCCGTGACGGCTTCCGAGGGGGAGCGCGCGACCGGTGCCGGGTGGCTGGTGGCGGACGCCGGGCAGGGCACCGTCGTGGCGGAGTGCTCCGGTCCGGCCTATGCGGCCGTGGACGGAACGGCCGTGGACGGAACGGCCGGGGCGCGGGAGATCGGGCGCGCCGCGTCCGCCGCATCTACCGCGTCCGCCGCCTCCGCCGCTCGGCGCGGGCCCGTCGTGCTCGGGCTGTCCGCCAGTCACGACGCCTCCGCGTGCCTGCTGAGCGACGGAGTGCCGCGCGTCGGTGTGCAGCAGGAGCGGATCACGCGGCGCAAGCACGACGGCGTCGGCTATCTGAACTCCCGTGCGGCCGCGGACTACTGCCTGGACTCGGCCGGGGTGGACCCCGCCGGTGTCGACGCGTTCGCGTTCAACGCGCAGCCGCTGCTGCCCGGTTACGTGGGGCTCTCGGTGCCGTCCGCGGCACGGGACTTCGACCTCTTCGATCCGTTCGGCGAGCGGGCCGTGTACGTCTCGCACCATCTCGCCCACGCTTTCTCGGCGTTCTGGACCTCGCCGTTCGAGGAGGCGGTGGTCGTCGTCTGCGACGGCTCCGGGGGGTCCGTGCTGGGCGCGGACGACCTGCTGGTCAGCGGGCCGGAGCTGAAGGAGTACCTGGAGCGGCGGCCGGCCGGCCGGCTGCCGCGGATCCATGTCTTCTCCGTCTACCACTTCGACCGCGGCGGGTACCGGCTGCTGTTCCGGGAGCTGGCCGACTCCTTCAACGTACGCGTCGGATCGTCGTCGATCGGGGAGACGTACGCGGCGGTCAGCCAGTACGTCTTCGGGGACTGGCAGGAGGGCAGCGGCAAGCTGATGGGCCTCGCCCCCTGGGGCAGGCCCGAAGGCGCGGGGCCCAGTCTGCTGGAGGAGGGCCCCGACGGGCTGCCGCGTTTCCGCACCGACTGGAAGGACCTGTACCGCCGGCCGTCCGACGGCAGCGACCCGCTGGACCACGCCGACCTCGCCGCCCGCGTGCAGGCGGACCTGGAGGAGGCGCTCCTCGCGCGGATGCGGTACGCGATGTCGCTGGTCCCCGGCTGCCGGGACCTCGCCTACGCGGGCGGTGTCGCGCTCAACTCCGTGGCGAACGACCTGATCGCGCGGCAGAGCGGCGCCGACCGCTTCTTCGTGGTGCCGGCGGCGAGCGACGCCGGGGTCTCGCTGGGCTGCGCGGCGGCCGGGCACTTCCGGCTGACCGGCTCGACGCGCCGGGACATCGGCGCGTTCGACGACTATCTGGGCCATCCCTACACGCAGGAGGACCACGACAGCGCCCTCGCGCTCGTCGGGGACCGGGTCGGGGCAGAGCCGCTCAGTCTGCCCGCTCTCGCGGACCGGATCGCGGCCGGCGAGGTGATCGGCTGGTTCCGGGGCGGCTCGGAGTTCGGGCCGCGCGCGCTGGGCCACCGGTCGGTGTTCGCGGACGCCCGCAGCCGGGACACCTGGGACTTCATCAACGCGCAGGTCAAGTTCCGGGAGGACTTCCGCCCGCTGGCGCCGATCGTGCCGGAGGAGGTCGCCGCGAAGTACTTCGAACTCGACGCGCCTTCCCCGCACATGCTGCGCGTGGTCAAGGTGCGCGAGGAGTACCGGGCGCAGCTGGCGGCCGTCACCCACGTCGACGGCACGGCGCGGGTGCAGACCGTGTCCGAGGCCGCCAATCCCGAGGTGCACCGGCTACTGCACCTGGTCGGGGAGCGCACCGGCTTCCCGGTGATGGTCAACACGTCTCTCAACCGGCGCGGCGAGCCCATGATCGAGACCGCCGGGCAGGCCCTCGACATGCTGCTGGCCACCCATCTGAGCGGCATGGTCCTCGGCGACCGGTTCGTGCGCCGGCTCGCCGGACTGGGTACGACGCTCGGCCTCGACTCCTGTATCGCCCTGGCACCCGGCGCCAACCTGCGGTGGGAGCAGGACGGGTCCGGTGCCCTGCTGCGCATCACCGGCGGAGCGGAGGGGAAAGCCGGGCTGCGGCTGCCCCGGTGGGCGTTCACCGCGTTGTCGCGGGCCGAGTCGGGACTGCCGTTGTCCGCGTATCTGCCGCAGTGCCTGGCGGGCACGGGCACCGGAGTCGATGCGGCGCTGGCCTTCCTGACGGCGCTGCACGCGCGCTGCCTGGTGGTCGTGACGCGGGAGCGCGTCGTGGCCGGCCGGACGACCGCGCCGACCGGCGACGGCGTTCCCGGCTCCCCTCCACCCGTACGCCCTCGTGAGGAAGCCATGTCATGACCGACCTCCTCGCCCCCGCGCGCACCCATGCCCTGAGCTGGCTTGAGGAGCGCGGCGGCGCCCCCGCCATGATGTCGTGCGGCACCTCGCACCGGTCCGTCGGCGCCGAGGAGGCCGTCGCCCGGATATGGCCGCTGCGCAACCGGCTCGGCATCAGCCGGGTCGCCGACCTCACCCCGCTGGACTTCCTCGGCATCCCGGTGTTCAGCGTGACGCGGCCGAGTGCCCGCGCCGGCCAGATCACCCTGTGCCAGGGCAAGGGCAACGGGAAGACCGAAGCGCTGGCCTCCGCTCTGTTCGAGGCCCTGGAACGGCACTGCGGTGCGCTTGCCCGGCCGCTGCGGTCCGCCCGGCCGTCCGAACTCGACGCCGCCGGCCTCGCCCGGCTGGACGCCGCCGACCTCGGGCTGCCGGCGCTGCCCGACGAGCCCATGGAGTGGATCGGCGGCACGGACGCGCGGGACGGCACCGACGTACTGCTCCCGGCCGCCGAGGTGGTCTTCCCCTACGACACCCCGCCGGGCCATGCGCGGCCCGTACGCCCGAGCACCACGGGGCTGGCCTCCGGCGCGACCTTCGCCGAGGCCGTACTGCACGCCCTGTACGAGGTGGTCGAGCGGGACGCCACCTCCCGCTATCTGCACGGCGGTCCGGGGCGGCTGGTCGGCCTCGACACCATCACCGGCGCCGCCGAGACCGAGCTGCTGCACAAGTACGCGCGGGCGCGCGTCGACACCGTGGTCATCGACCTGACCCATACGACGGTCCTGCCGACGTTCGCCGTGTTCCTGTCCGACCCGAACTCCGCGCAGGCCCATCTCGCCGTCGCCGGCTTCGGCACCCATCCCAACGCCGGGGTGGCGCTGCGCCGGGCGCTGACCGAGGCGGCGCAGGCTCGGGCCACCGCGATCCAGGGCAGCCGCGAGGACCTCGACCGGGTCGCCGACGTCTACCGCGCGGACCCGGCGCGGCAGCGCTCGGCGTTCCTGCGGCGCGCGCTGGTTGCCAAGGCCGAGGGCGTCACCGACTTCCGCGAGCTGCCCGACCCGCCGCCCCGGTCGACCCGCGCCACGCTGCGGCATGTCGCCGCTCGGCTGGCGCACGGCGGTTACCACCGCGTCGTCTGCACCGATCTGACCGTCCAGGAGTTCGGCCTGCCCGTCGCCCATGTCGCGGTGCCCGGCATGGCCGACTCCGTCGTCGACCCCGGCAGGAGCCATCGTGTGGCCCAGTGACACCGCCCGGCCGATCGTGTTCGGCGCCGCCTCGGTCCAGCCGCTGGACCCGGCCGTGCTGGCCGGCGTGGAGCTGCGCCCGCCGGTGCGCCGCGGCGACCTCGCGCCATTGCTCGGCCGCAGGCCGGGCACGGTGGTGCTGATCGACGGGCTGTTCGGCGGGTCGATGGCCGTCACCCCGACCGAGTGCCGGGAAGTGCTCGACGCGGGCTGGACGCTGGTGGGTGCCTCCAGCATGGGGGCGCTGCGGGCCGCCGACCTGTGGCCGCTGGGCGCGATCGGTATCGGCGACGTCTTCACCCTGTACCGGCTGGGCGTGCTGCGCTCGGACGCCGATGTCGCCACCCTGCTGAACGCCGAGGGCGGCCATGCCGAACTGACGGTGTCCGTCGTCCATCTGCGGGCGGTCCTCGCGGCCGCGGCCGGTGCGGGGATCGTCGCCCCCGCGGTGCGTACGGCCATGTGCCGGGCGGCCGAGGACATCCACTGGACCGAGCGGTCATGGCCGGCGTGCCGGCTGGCCTGGCGTGAGCTGGGGGTGCCCGAGCCGGTGATCGCCGCGGTGCTGCGGTTCGGCCGGGACACGTCCCTGCACCCGAAGGTGCGCGACGCCGACACCGCGCTGCGCTCGGTGCTGTCGGACACCTGGACCGGTGACGGCATCGGCGCGGTGCGGCACTGCCCGGCCTGCCAGGAGCGCCTGGAGGGTGCGGTGTTCTGCCCCACCTGTGTCTCCGAGGCACACGAGACCTGCCTGTGAACCCTCTGGAAAGGACCGGTGACTGATCATGCCGATGTCGGTGACCGCGCGGTTCGGGATCCGCCCGACCGGCCCGACCGAACGACGGCTTCTGACGACGGTCGCCATCGACGCCGTCGGCGGTGGTCTCTTCCTGGCCGGGGCCGCCCTCTTCTACTCCCGCGTGGTCGGGCTGTCCGCCGGTGAGATCGGCGTCGGGCTGTCCGTGCTCGGCCTGGTGGCGCTCGCCGCGACCGTTCCCAACGGCGCGCTGGTGGACCGGATCGGGCCGCGGCGCGCGCTGGTCGCGCTGCATCTGTGGCGCGCGGTGTGGTGTTCCGCGCTGGCGTTCGTCGGCTCCTTCTGGCAGTTCCTCACCGTGCTGTGCCTGCTGGGGCTCGCCGAGTACGCCGGCATGCCCGCCCTCCAGACCTACGTCGGTGCCGCCTTCCCGGACGCCGAGCGGATCGGCGTGATGGCCAGGGTGCAGGTGCTGAAGAACTCCGGGTTCCTGGTGGGCGCGCTACTGGCGGCGGTGGCCGTGGGCAGCGGCACGGATCTCGGGTACCGCTCGCTGCTGCTGGGCGACGCGCTGTCCTTCGTCGTCGCGGCCGTGCTGATGATGCGGGCGCGCGAGGTGGGCGGCCACCGCAAGGTCCGGGCGCGCACCGGGCTCGCGCCGTTCCGCGACCGCCGGTTCCTGCTGCTGACGTGCTGCAACGGCTTCCTCCAGCTCAACTTGTCGGTGCTGGTGATCGGCATGCCGCTGTGGGTGACCCAGCGGACCGAGGCGCCGGCGGCGATCGCGCCGCTGCTCATCGCGGTCAACACCGTGATCGCCATCGCGCTCCAGGTGCCGCTGAGCCGGGGTGCCGAGACGGTGCCCGGCGCGGGCCGGCACATGCGGCGTGCCGGGCTGTTCCTCGCCCTGATGTGCGGCACGCTGACGCTCGCGTCCTGGGTGCCGCCGGCCGCGGCCGCGGCGCTGATGCTGGCCTCGGTGGTGCTGCACACCCTCGCCGAGATCTGGCACTCCTCGGGCGGCTGGGGGCTCCAGTTCGCGCTGTCCCCCGAGGCGGAGCGCGGAAGTTACGCCGCCGCCTACAACCTGGGCCCGACCGCGGAGGGCATGGTGGGGCCGTCGCTGGTCGCGGGCGGTGTGGTGGCCGCGGGGGCGGCCGGCTGGACGGTGCTGGGCGTACTGTTCGCGGCGGCGGGGCTGGGCGCGCACGCCGTGGCGGTGCGCGCCGCCCGGATCACGCGACCGGGTGTTCGTCGTGCAGCACCCGCTGGAAGATCCGGTGATCCCGCCACTGTCCGTTGATGTGCAGATAGCGCGGGGCCAGGCCGATCGCCTCGAACCCGCACTTCTCCAGCACCCGTGCGGAGCCGGTGTTCTCCGGGAGGATGGTCGCCTCGATCCGGTGCAGTCCGATCGTGTCCCGCGCGATCCGGCAGACCCGCTGGACGGCGCCGGTCGCGAGCCCCCGGCCCTGCTGGTCCGCGGCGACCCAGTAGCCGAGATAGGAACTGCAGAAGGCGCCCAGGGCGATGCCGGACAGCGTGATGGTGCCCACGATCCGGCCGTCGCGTTCGAACAGCCACGGCACGATCCGGCCGTCCGCGTAATGCCGTTGCTGTTCCTCCAGGCGCCGCTGCTGACCGGCCACGGTGAAGAAGGACTCCGGGCGGCGCGGTTCCCAGGGTTCGAGGTGCGTCCGGTTCTCGGCGTAGGCGGCGCACAGTGCGGGGGCGTCCGCCGGTTCGGCGAGCCGGAGTATCACGCCGTCCGCGATGTCTTCGCTTTCGATCTCCATGCGCGCACCCTAGTCTCGGCCGCGGCCTCCCCGTCTCAGCCCCGGCTTCCTGACTGGCAGAGCAGGGAGCCGGTGTCGGCGACGGTGGAGGTCGGGGTGTGGAGGACGGCATCGAACGCCTCCAGGACCGGGGTGTGGAGGTAGGCGCTCTGGATCCGGATGCGGTCGGGGCCTGAAGCGGGGCCGGCGTCTTCCCGGCCCGCCCGCGGGCGGGCCCGGCGCAGATCGGCGACGCTCAGCCCGAGTCCGGCGTCGGCGAAGGCGGCCTCGACGCTTCCCGGCTCGGCCGGCTCCAGCGCGGTGGCGTCGATGGTGAAGCCGAAGGGCGTGTTCTCGTCGCGGGGCATGTCCGCGGTGTGTCCGGTGGTGCTCACCATGCCGACGGCGACGTAGTCGTCGCCGAGCGCGTGGTGCAGGTGGTGTCCCATCGGGAGTCCCGTGAGCCGGCCGTCGAAGGACACCGGTGTCCGCTGGATGTGGGCGTTGTGGGCCGCCAGCACGACGCGGGTGCCGGGTTCGTGGCGATCCAGGTGCCACAGGAGGGACCCGGCCATGTAGGCGTCGCGGGCCGAGGTGTCGGCGGTCAGTCCGTTGCCGGCGAAGAGGCCCGCCATGGCGCGGAAGGAGTGGTCGGCGTGGCAGGCGCCTTCGAGCCGGCGGACGGCGATGTCGTAGTCGCGCTGGTCGCCGCGGGAGACGTACAGCGGTGCGAGGGAGCGGAACCGGATGAGCAGGCGGGTCAGGGTCGCGCTGAGGGCGTCCTGCTCGGCGGTGGCCAGGCGCGCCCACGCGGGCGCGGCGACGGCCGCGGAGCCGCCGGCGAACGATGCGGCGATCCGCATCGCCTCCTGGAGGAGCGGCAGGGTTTCGGGGTCGATCCGGCGCAGGTAGTCGGCGACCGGGGTCAGGGCGGGCAGCAGGGAGCCGCCGGCCGCCGGGATGTCGACGCCCGCGAAGCGCACCGGTGCCGGGGCGGTGCGGTTGTGCCGGCGTATCCAGCGCAGCGGCCCGTCGGCTCCCACGGGGATCGTCCCGGCGAGGTGCGCCGCCAGGTCGTCGTCCGTGCCCTCGCCCTGGGCCCAGGTGTCGAGGGCGAAGCCTTCGCTGAAGCCGTACTCGAAGGCCAGGACGGTGAATCCGCAGCGCTCGGCCAGGAAGCGCAGGATGCGTTCGCGCAGGGCGGCGAACTCCTCGATGAAGTGGGAGCTTTCACCGAGCGCGACGACCCGTGCGTCACCGATGACGGCGCGCAGCGGCTCCAGATCGTCGAGCGGCGCCTCGGGGTCGAGGTGGTCGAGGGGGACGGCGTGGGCGCGGAGCCAGTCGGTGAAGGTGTCGCGGTGCGGTGCGGAAGGCATACGGGCAGCTCGATTCTCGGTGCTTGGAACGGTGGTTCGTGGTGCAACTGGCTCAAGAGCCGAGGGGCGTTGGGGACTGCTGCGCCTTCCCCGCAGGTCCGGGCGCCGCCTTCTCCAGGTCGTCGACGCTGCCGGACATGATCGTGCGGATGTGCTCGGTGATGTGCTCAAGCGGCCAGTCCCACCAGGCCACGGCGAGGAGCCGGTCCACGTCGGCGTCGCTGTGGCGGCGGCGGATGAGGCGGGCGGGGTTGCCGCCGACGATGCCGTAGTCGGGGACGTCGTCGACGACGACGGAGCCGGAGGCGATGATCGCTCCGTGGCCGATGCGGACGCCGGGCATCACCATGGACCGGTAGCCGAACCAGACGTCGTGGCCCACCACGGTGTCGCCCCGTCCGGGCAGGCCGGTGATGAGGTCGAAGTGCTCGGACCAGGAACCGCCCATGATCGGGAAGGGGAACGTGGAGGGGCCGTCCATGCGGTGGTTGGCGCCGTTCATGATGAACCGCACGCCCTCGCCCAGCGCGCAGAACTTCCCGATGACCAGCTTTTCCGGCCCGTAGTGGTACAGCACGTTGCGGGTCTCGAAGGCGGTCGGGTCGTCGGGGTCGTCGTAGTAGGAGAAGTCTCCGACCTCGATCAGCTCCGAGGTGATCAGCGGCTTCAGCAGCACCACCCGCGGCTGGCCGGGCATCGGGTGCACCACGGTCGGGTCGGCGGGTACAGGCGGCATCACGAAGGTCGTCTCCCTACTAGTGCGACAGGTGTTGCTTTAATAGCCTGCCATCAGGTCGACGCCCCGAGCAAAGGTTTTTGTGATGACTCCCGCAGACCCGGAATCGGAAGGCACCCGTCCGCCGGCCCGCCGGCGGCCCGGAGGGCGCACCGCCCGTATCCGCCGGCTGGTGCTCGACGCGGTCGTCGCCTTGCTCGGCGAACACGGTTACGACGGGCTCACCACCGACGCGGTCGCCGCCCGCGCCGGTGTGCACCGCACCACGGTGTACCGGCGCTGGGGAGACGTCGGCGGCCTGCTCGCCGACGTCCTCGACGCGGCGTCCGACGACGACTGGGGGCCGCCGGACACCGGCTCGCTGGAAGGCGACCTGGCAGCGCTGAACGAGGAGATCCAGACGGCCCTCACCGCACAGCCGCCGATCGTGATGGCGCTGATCGCCGCCTCGTTCCGCTCCGAGAAGGCCGCGCGGGCCCAGCAGCGCCTGTGGGAGGACCGGTACGCGCGCTGCGAGATCGCCGTCAGCCGGGCGGTGCGGCGCGGCGAGCTGCCCCCGGACACCGACGCCCGGCGCCTGCTCGTCGCGGCCACCGCACCGCTGTACCACCAGCTGGTGCTCTTGCGCACGGCACCCGATGCGCGACTGCCCGGCCAGGCGGCGCGGACCGCCGCCCTCGCCGCCGCCGCGGGCGCCTTCGCCGAGTCCCCGTCGGCGGGCGGCAATTGAGGGGGACTTCACCGGTTCCGCATCTCTTCGAGGTGCTCCAGCCGGGCGTTCAGCTCTCGATGGTGATCCGCACGGCTCCGGAGGGGCAGGAATCGGCGGCGCGGCGGACGGACTCGTCGCCCGCGCCCGCCGCACGCAGCAACGTCACCCGCCCGTCCTCGTCCTGGTCGAAGTCCTCGGGCGCGATGAGGGCGCACATGCCGGCGCCGACGCAGCGGCTCGGGTCGACGACGAGCCTGAGAGTGCCGCTGTCCATCACTCCTCCCCCCACGTGACCGGGAGGTTCCAGACGCCGTAGATGTTCTCGCGGGTGCGCATGGGGATGTCCTCGGCGGAGGCGGCCAGCCGCAGCGACGGGAAGCGCTCCAGCAGCGCGGGGATGGTGACCCGCATCTCGACGCGGGCGAGCTGCTGGCCCAGGCACTGGTGGATGCCGTGCGAGAAGGCCAGGTGGCCGGAGGGCTTGCGGCGCAGGTCGAGCCGGTCCGGGTCGGGGTACTTCTTGGGGTCCCGGTTGCCGACCGCGAGGGAGAACACCAGCGTCTCCCCGGCCTTGATGGTCTCGCCGCCCACCTCGACGTCCTCCAGGGCGGTCCGGAACGCCATGTCCGCCACGCTCAGGTAGCGGAGCAGTTCCTCGACCGCGTCGTCGATCAGGGTCGGGTCGTTGCGCAGCCCGGTGAGCTGCTCGGGGTGGTTGAACAGCACGAACATGCCGGTCGCGATCATGTTGGACGTGGTGTCCATGCCGGCGCCCAGCAGGAACGCGCAGAAGCCCGCGATCTCGTCGAGGGTCAGGTCCGTGGCGGCCAGGTCGCTGATCATGTCGTCCGTCGGGCTGGCCCGCTTCTCCACGACCAGGCTGTGCAGGTAGTCGTGGACGGCGTTGTGCGCCGCGCCCCGCTCCTCCAGGCTGACGTCCCAGCTCATCACCGTGCGGGCCTGGTTGAGGAACTCCTCCCGGCGGTCCTCCGGGACGGCGAGCAGTTCGCAGATGGTCAGCGACGGAATGGCCTCCGCGAACACCTTCACCAGGTCCACCGGCGGGGTCAGCTTCTCCATGGCGTCCAGGTGCTCGTTCGTCATCTTCTGGATGCGCTCGGTCAGCTGCCGCATGCGCCGGACGGTGAACAGTCCGGTCACCGCCTGGCGGATCCGGGTGTGGTGCGGCGGGTCGATTCCCGACGGGTCGCCGACCATCGCGGGCGGCAGGGTGCCGCCCTCCTCGACGAACGGGAACGGGAGGTGCCACAGCTCGTAGCGGGCGCTGAAGCGCTTGTGGTCGGCCAGCACCTTCCGCATCAGCTGGTAGTCGGTGAGTATCCAGGCATAGTGGCCGTCCGGCAGCCGGACCCGGTGCACCGGGGCGGAATGCTGTAGTTCCCGCCATGCCGGGGACGGCTCGATGGGGCTTTCCTGGGTACGGGTCGAGGGCTGGAGCATCAGCTCGATCAGCTGCTCGGTCATGCGTACACCCTCCTGGGCAACGGAGTTGTGGGCGATGTCGACACTCGTCAGTCCTTACGTCTCATGGCGTCGGTCCGTGATCGTCAGTGCGGAAGCCGGCTCGTCGCGTCGGTGGGACCGCCGAACCAGGTGGTGAGGGCGGTGCGCAGGGCAAAGGTGCCGGGCACGCCGTCGTCGGCCGCCCAGGCGACATGGCCGTCGGGGCGGACGAGGAGCGCGGCGGGGGCGGGGATCTCGCCGACGGCCGGGACGACCCAGTGGTCGTCCACGCTCCGCGCCTCGACGAGGTCGACGCGATCGGCCCAGGCCCGCGCGAGCGCCGCCGCCTCGGCGCCGCCGCCCAGGTCGAGCAGGACGGGACGGGCGGTGTGCAGCAGCGCGTGGACGCGGGTGGCGCCGTCGGGCGTCTTGAGGCCGGCGTCGGGGACCCGGCGGCCCGTCAGCTCGTGGTTGCCGTCGGCGGGGTAGCGGATGTCCAGGGCGGTGAGCATGCCGCACAGCTTCCGGTTGACGTCGTCGAAGACGAGGAGCGAGCCGAACACCTCGCGCAGCGCGTCGGTCTGCGGGCCGGGGCGGGCCAGGGCCGACTGCGCGCGGGTGTTGAGCAGGACGCGCTCCGCGACGGGGTGGCGCTCGTCGTGGTAGCTGTCCAGCAGGGCCTCCGGGGCCTGGCCACGCACCACCGAGGCGAGCTTCCAGCCCAGGTTGACCGCGTCCTGGACGCCCATGTTCAGCCCCTGCCCGCCGGCCGGGAAGTGGATGTGCGCCGCGTCGCCCGCGAGCAGGATCCGGCCCTTGCGGTACTGGGCGGCCTGCCGTGCGGCGTCGTTGAACCGGGAGACCCAGCGCGGGCTGTGCATGCCGAAGTCGGTGCCGGCGAGCCGGACCAGCGACTCGCGCAGCTGCTCGAACGTCACGGGTTCGTCCCGGTCGGCGACGTGGTCGTACTCGGAGGTGATCACCCGGTACCAGCCGGGCTCGAAGGCGATGGCCGAGTAGTCGCCGCCCGCGCAGCGCCGCACCCAGATGTAGTCCTCGGTCAGGTCGGGGAGTTCGACGTCGCCGATCAGCGCGGTCATGGTGGGCTCGGTGCCGGGGAAGTCGATGCCTGCCAGTTTGCGTACCGTGCTGCGGCCACCGTCGCAGCCCACGAGGTAGCGGGCGCGCACCGGCGCGGAGGCCGCGTCCGGCGTCCGCAGCTCGACCGTCACGCCGTTCTCGTCCTGCCGGACCCCGCTCACCTCGGCGGACCTGCGCACCCGTACGCCGAGTTCGGCGGCCCGCTCCTCCAGCAGCCGCTCGATCTCGGACTGAAGGATCATCAGCGGGTAGGCGTGCCGGGACTCGGCCGGGTCGAACTCCAGGTAGAGGCCGGAGAAGTGGCCCACCGGCTGGAGTTCGCCGGCGGCGAGGAAGCGGTCCAGGATGCCGCGCTGGTCCAGCACCTCCAGGGTGCGCGAGTGCATCCCGCCGGCCCGCGACTCGCCCGTCCGCTCCGGGAGCCGCTCGACCACCACCACGTCGACGCCCGACAGCCGCAGCTCGCAGGCGAGCATCAGTCCCGTCGGCCCGGCGCCCGCGATCACCACGTCGGTGTCCGTACCGGTGTTTCCCACGTCGTTTCCCCTCGTTGCGTGGTGCCTTGACTTCGTTGGATCGGTGCCGGCCGGCGGCCGGCGGCGAGGTGCGGTCAGAGGGCGGCGGTGCCGGCGAGCAGACCGCCGGTGACGGCCCGCGCGACCGCGTCGACGTGGTCGAAGAGGTAGAAGTGGCCGCCGGGGAAGACCCGCAGGTCGAAGTCGCCGGTGGTGTGCTCCCGCCACGCCTCGGCCTCGGGGAGCGCCACCATCGGGTCGTGGTCCCCGATCAGGACGGTCATCGGGGCGGTGAGCGGCTCTCCCCCGCGCCAGCGGTACGTGCCGAAGGCCTGGTAGTCGCCGCGCAGCGCCGGCAGCACCATCTCCTGGATCTCGGGGTCGTCGAGCACGGCCCGGTCGGTGCCGCCGAGCCGGCCCACGTCGGCCAGGATCTCGGCGTCGTCGAAGAGGTCGTAACGGGTCCGGTCGCGGACGGCGGGGCCGCTCCGGCCGGAGAGGAACAGCCGCCGCGGGGCGGGCAGTTCGCCGCGGGCCAGCAGACGGGCGGTCTCGAAGGCGACGAGTGCGCCCATGCTGTGGCCGAACAAGGCGTACGGCCGTCCCGGATCCGCGGCCAGTTCGCGGGCCAGTTCCCCGGCCACCGCCTCGGCGAGCGGGGCCAGCGCGGTGAACGGCTCCTCCTCGTAGCGGTCCTGGCGCCCCGGATACTGGACGGCCACCACGTCGAAACCGTCGGCGAGTGCGCGTGCCAGCTTCAGGTAGGCCGTCGCGGAGCCCCCCGCGTGCGGGAAGCAGACGAGCCGCGGTCCATCCCCCGCGGCCGTGGTGAAGCGCCGGAACCACGTGCTGTTCACTGTTGTGTCCCTTCGTCTCGGCCCCGCCGGACCCGCTGTCGCCGCCGGTCGCACCGGCCGGCACGACGGCGCGCAGGAGGAGGGCCCGCCGGTGCCCATCGGGGGAAATGGGGGCGCCGGCGGGCGGTCCGTGGCTCCGTGAGGGCTCGTTCCGGTCCGCATCGGAGCGCACGCCCGAGGTTGCCGCGCCGGCCTCGACAGGTGCTCGCGGAGCGGTGGAGGGGCCGCGTGTCCAGGGCGTCCCGGGCGCCCCGAGGGCCGTCGGGCGGCGGGCCGGACGCTGGCCGGTGGACATGCCGCGGGGGCACCGCCGCGGTCGTACGGCCGTGCCCCCACCTCGTGGGTCTCCTCGGTGTGTGCCGCGCCGACCGTGCGGGGCTTCCCGGCGTGCGCCGCGCCGTGGCGGCCCGGTCCGGGGCCTCGGGTCCGCGCCGCGCGCGACGTCGAGCGGTCCTCCAGCCGCCCTCCACGGGCCGAGGACACGCTGATGCCGCCGTGGCACCGCCAGGGGAGGGGACGACAGACGCGTACGGACCCCGCCGCCGTCCGTGTGCTGCCGGGGACGCCTCCCGGCCGGTCCCGCGGCACGGACTCCGGTGCGGCCGGCCCCGATCGCGGCGTCCGCGTCCCGCCCTCGCCGGCGGCGGCCGGACACGGCCCCAGGGGGGTCGGCCGCCGTCCGGGCCGCCGCGCCCGCGCGGCCGCATCCCCAGCCGCGCCGCCGGCTTCGTACGGATCTCACGGCCGCCGCCCGGCGAGCCCGCCGGCCGCCCGGACCCGGGCGGCACGTTGGACACGACTGCTCACGCCTAGGAGAGACATGGCAACCCGGTTGTTCACCTCGGAGTCCGTCACCGAGGGCCACCCCGACAAGATCGCTGACCAGATCAGTGACGCCGTCCTGGACTCCCTCCTGCGCGAGGACCCGACCTCACGGGTGGCGGTGGAGACCCTGATCACCACGGGCCAGGTGCACGTCGCCGGGGAGGTGACCACCTCCGCCTACGCGGACATCCCCGGCATCGTCCGCAAGACCGTCCTGGACATCGGCTACGACTCGTCGGCCAAGGGCTTCGACGGCGCCTCGTGCGGCGTGTCGGTGTCCATCGGCGCCCAGTCCCCGGACATCGCCCAGGGCGTGGACACCGCGTACGAGCAGCGGCTCGGCCACAGCGATGACGAACTCGCCGCGCAGGGCGCCGGTGACCAGGGGCTGATGTTCGGCTACGCCACGCGGGAGACCCCCACCCTGATGCCGCTGCCCATCGAACTGGCGCACCGGCTGTCGCGCCGGCTGGCCGCGGTGCGCAAGGACGGCGTGGTGCCCTACCTGCGCCCGGACGGCAAGACCCAGGTCACCATCGAGTACCGGGACGACCGCCCGGTGCGCCTGGACACGGTGGTGGTCTCCTCGCAGCACGCGGCCGACATCGACCTCGACCACCTGCTGACCCCGGACGTGCGCCGGCAGGTCGTGGAGCCCGTGCTGGCCCGGCTGGCCGAGGACGGCATCAAGCTGGAGACCGACGACTACCGGCTGCTGGTCAATCCCACCGGCCGGTTCGAGATCGGCGGCCCGATGGGCGACGCCGGCCTGACCGGCCGGAAGATCATCATCGACACGTACGGCGGCATGGCCCGGCACGGCGGCGGCGCCTTCTCCGGCAAGGACCCGTCCAAGGTGGACCGTTCGGCCGCCTACGCGATGCGCTGGGTCGCCAAGAACGTCGTCGCGGCGGACCTCGCCGAACGCTGCGAGGTGCAGGTCGCCTACGCGATCGGCAAGGCCGAACCGGTGGGCCTGTTCGTGGAGACCTTCGGCACCGAGCGGGTGCCGCGCACCGTGATCGAGCGGGCCATCCGCGAGGTGTTCGATCTGCGTCCGGCCGCCGTCATCCGCGATCTGGATCTGCTGCGGCCGATCTACTCGCGCACCGCCGCCTACGGCCACTTCGGCCGTGAGCTGCCCGAGTTCACCTGGGAGCGCACGGACCGTGCCGACCAGCTCAACGCCGCCGCGGGTCGCTGACCGGCCGGACCGACAGGGACGGGAGTTCCCATGCGCATCGCGGTGACCGGCTCCATCGCCACCGACCACCTCATGACGTTTCCCGGCCGGATCGCGGATCAGCTGATCCCCGACCGGCTCGACCGTGTGTCGCTGTCGTTCCTGGCCGACGACCTGGAGGTGCGCCGCGGCGGGGTCGCCGCCAACATCTCCTACGGGCTGGGCGGGCTGGGGCTCGGCCCCGTGCTCGTCGGCGCCGTCGGCAGCGACTTCGCCGAGTACGAGGTGTGGCTCAAGGAGCACGGCGTCGACACCGGCGCCGTGCATGTCTCGGCCCGGCGGCAGACGGCCCGGTTCCTGTGCCTCACGGACCAGGACGCCAACCAGATCGCGGCCTTCTACGCCGGTGCCATGGCCGAGGCGCGGGACATCGACCTGAGCCGCCTCGATCCGGTGCCGGACCTCGTGGTCGTGGCGCCGGACGACCCCGAGGCCATGGTGCGGCACACCGAGCGGTGCCGCGCGCTCGGCATCGCCTTCGCGGCCGATCCCTCGCAGCAGCTGGCCCGCCTCGACCGCGACCAGACGCGCACCCTGGTGACCGGGGCACGCTGGCTGTTCACCAACGAGTACGAGTCGACCCTGCTGCTGGAACGCACCGGCTGGAATCACGAGGACGTCCTGGTACGGGTGGGGTCCTGGGTCACCACGCTCGGCGCCGACGGGGTCCGGATCGAGACCGCGGACGGCCCGGTGCTCAGCGTGCCCGCCGTCGCCGGTGTCCGGATCGCCGATCCGACCGGAGTCGGCGACGCCTTCCGCGCGGGCTTCCTCGCGGCCCTCGCCTGGGGAAAGAGCCGCCTGCTCGCGGCGCAACTGGGGTGTGCGATGGCCTCGTTGGCGCTCGGCGAGGTCGGTTCCCAGTCCTACGAAGCCGATCCCGCCCGGCTGTGCGCCGTGCTCGCCGCGTCCTACGGCACGGCGGCGGCCGACGAGCTGGCGGCGCACCTGGGAGGTGTGCTGTGGCCGCGGTGACCGCAGGCTCCGAGACGCTCCGTGCGGCGCTCGCCTCCCGTGTGGTGGTCGCGGACGGGGCCATGGGCACGATGCTCCAGGCCCACGACCCGACCCTGGAGGACTTCCAGCAGTTGGAGGGCTGCAACGAGGTCCTGAACGTCACCCGCCCCGACATCGTGCGCTCGGTGCACGCCGCCTATTTCGACGCGGGCGTGGACTGCGTCGAGACCAACACCTTCGGGGCGAACCATTCCGCCGCGTCCGAGTACGACATCGCGGACCGGGTGTACGAGCTGTCCGAGGCGGGCGCCCGGATCGCCCGCACGGTCGCCGACGAGTTCACCGCGCGGGACGGCCGCGCCCGCTGGGTGCTGGGCTCGATCGGTCCCGGCACCAAGCTGCCCACCCTCGGCCACATCGGGTTCACGACCATCCGGGACGGCTTCCAGGCCAATGCCGAGGGGCTGCTCGCCGGCGGTGCGGACGCGCTCCTCGTGGAGACCACCCAGGACCTGCTCCAGACCAAGGCCTCCGTGCTCGGCGCGCGCCGCGCCATGACGGCCCTCGGCGCCGAGGTCCCGCTCCTGGTCTCGATGGCCTTCGAGACCACCGGCACGATGCTGCTGGGCTCGGAGATCGGCGCGGCGCTGACGGCGCTGGAGCCGCTGGGCATCGACATGATCGGCCTGAACTGCTCGACCGGGCCTGCGGAAATGACCGAGCACCTGCGCTATCTCACCCGGCATGCCCGCGTCCCGCTGCTGTGCATGCCGAACGCCGGCCTGCCGGTCCTCACCAGGGACGGCGCGCACTTCCCGCTCGGACCGGAGGGCCTGGCGGACGCTCAGGAGACCTTCGTCCGCGAGTACGGCCTGTCGCTGGTCGGCGGCTGCTGCGGTACGACCCCCGAGCACCTGCGTCAGGTGGT
>NZ_JBWKES010000023.1:0-88016 GCF_056435325.1 Streptomyces sp. NPDC043952 | reverse complement strand
CGGACAGACCAACGCGAAGACAGCCCAGCAGGGCGTCAGTCAGTGCCCGGGTCACAACCGCCGGAACCCGAGTATCAGCATCAATGTCAGTGCCGGGTGGCACTCTGGACGTATGCCGGAACTGCCCGAGGTGGAAGCGCTGACGGATTTCCTCACCGAGCACCTGGTGGGCCTGCGGGTGGCGCGGGTGCTGCCGGTCGCCGTCAGCGTGCTGAAGACGTACGACCCTCCCGTCACCGCCCTTGAGGGCGCCCGCGTCACCGGGGTGCGCAGGCACGGCAAGTTCCTGGACCTCGCGGCGGACGGCGGGCTGCACCTGGTGACGCATCTGGCGCGCGGCGGCTGGCTCCAGTGGAAGGACCGGCTGCCGGACGGACCGCCCAAGCCGGGCAAGGGCCCGCTCGCGCTGCGGGTGGCGCTGGAGACCGGCGAGGGCTTCGACCTCACCGAGGCCGGCACGCAAAAGCGCCTCGCGGTGTACGTGGTCCGCGATCCGGCGCAGGTGCCCGGCATCGCCCGCCTCGGCCCCGACCCGCTCGCCGCCGACTTCGACGAGGCACGCTTCGCCGCGCTCCTCAAGGGCGAGCGACGGCAGCTCAAGGGCGCCCTGCGGGACCAGTCCCTGATCGCGGGCGTCGGCAATGCCTACAGCGACGAGATCCTGCACGCCGCGAAGATGTCCCCCTTCAAGCTCGCCGCCTCCCTCACCCCGGAGGAGACCCACCACCTGTACGAGGCGCTGCGCGGCACGCTGACCGAGGCGGTCGAGCGGTCCCGTGGCGTGGCGGCGGGGCGTCTGAAGTCCGAGAAGAAGAGCGGCCTGCGGGTCCACGGCCGCACCGGCGAACCCTGCCCGGTCTGCGGCGACACCATCCGCGAGGTCTCCTTCAGCGACTCCTCCCTCCAGTACTGCCCCACCTGCCAGACCGGCGGCAAGCCCCTCGCGGACCGCAGACTGTCCCGCCTGCTGAAGTGAGGGGGCCGGGCGGCCGTCCCGAAAGCGGTCGGCGCGCCCCCGGCTTCAGCGCCTACGGCTTCAGCACCCCCGGCTTAAAGACCGTCGGCTTCAAAACCCCCGGTCTCAGAACAGATGGATCGCCAAGTGGCCGAGCGGCAGCCCCAGTTGCCACGCCGGGGTCCACACCTTCGGGCCGTCCTCGTCCTCGGACGGCGCGCCGCGGCCCGGTACCGCGTCCAGGTCGGTGGCCAGCAGTTCGGTCTCCTCCAGCCAGCGCCAGGCATCCTGGGCGAGGGCCAGATCGGGTGACGGAACACCGGCGGCCCGCGCGGTCAGGTCGGCCATGCGGGCGCGTACCCAGTCCTGCCACGGATGGTCGCAGGCGGTCAGCGACAGCCAGTTGTCCAGCTGGGAGATCACCCGGATGCCGGACAGCTCCCCCTCGGTGTCGGACAGGAAGACGGTCAGCGCCAGCGCGTCCCGGCCCGCCCGGAACTCGAAGGACGTCGGCGGCATCAGATCGCCGGTGCGCAGCAGCTCGTCGGCGATGTACTCGGCGTACAACCACGCCATGGGGACGACCAGTTCACCACCGCCGGCGCCGTCCGCGCCGTCGGTGCCCTCGTGACCTGTGTGCGGCATTTCCTTCCTGCCCTTCCTCCGGTGCGTACGGTCGCCCGATCCCCGGTGACCCGCCCTCGCCCGGAACACGGATGAGGACAGCCCATTGCCCAACGGGGCCCACAGCAAGGCGCTTTGCCGAGGTTTGACCTGGCTCCCGGTTTCAGTCCAGGTCGGCCGCGTCATCCGGCGGCTTTCCAAGGGGGTGCAGAGCACGTCGTATGCCCGGAGACCTCACGGTACCGGGCGGAATGGCGAGGGCGCGCGCCGCTCGCGCCCCACCGGTCCCACGGATGTACGCGAGGGCCGGCGCGTCACGGTGGCGGGGCGTGAGAGTCTTCACAGCCGTCCACGCGGGAGGGGCGATCCGGCCGTACCGGCGACCCGTCGGGGCACCGGATGGGTCAATGAGAGGACCCGCACCGTTTGGACGGAGAGTCGGCTTCATACCCATAGGCCCGTCACGGCAAGGTCGGTAAATACGACAGCCGTACTGACGTACCGACGCAGATCCGAGGGGTGAGCCGATGATCGGACGCAGACACCAGGTGGCCCTGGCCCTGACCGCCGTCCTCACGGCGGCGGCCGCCTGCGCCCAGCAGGTCCGCCAGGACCCCGTCCGCGGCGGCGCCGCCGGGCCGCCCGTGGCGCGCAGCTTCACCCTCGTCGCCACCGGCGACATCCTCACCCACCCCGCCGTCCTCGAACGCGCCTCCTCGGACGCCTCCGGCGGCGGCTACGACTTCCGGCCCATGCTCTTCGGCGTCGAACCCCTCGTCCACGGCGCCGATCTGGCGCTGTGCCACCTGGAGGACGGCGCCGGCGGCGCGGCCCCGCTGTTCCCGCCGCAGCTCGCCCAGGACCTCGCCCTGACCGGCTACGACGGCTGCGCCACCGCCTCCGAACACGCCCTGGACAACGGCGCCGACGGCATCCGGGGCACCCTGGACACCCTGGACGCGGCGGGCCTCGCGCACACCGGCACCGCCCGCAGCGCCGAGGAGTCCCGGCGCCCGGCCCGGTACCGGGCCGGTTCCGCCGAGGTCGCGCAGCTGTCGTACACCTTCGGCACCGAGCAGCCGCTGCCGGACGGGCAGCCCTGGGCGCTCGCGCCGGTCGACGCCGACCGGATCATCGGCGACGCCCGCGCCGCCCGCAAGGCCGGCGCCGACGTGGTCGTCGTCTCCCTGCACTGGGGCACGGGCGGCGACGACGCCCCCACCGAGGACCAGACCGCGCTCGCCCACCGGCTGACCGCCTCCGCCGACGGCCGGCGCCCGGACATCGACCTGATCCTCGGCTCCCACACCCATGTCCCGCAGCCGTACGAGAAGGTCAACGGCACCTGGGTGGTCTACGGCCTCGGCGACCAGATCCCCGGTGAACTGGACGGCGGCGACGGCTCCCGCGACCCGCGCGGCGACGAGTCCACCCTCGCCCGCTTCACCTTCGCCCCGCCCGCGCGCCCCGGCGAGCGCTGGCGGGTGACGCGGGCCGAGTTCGTGCCGCAGATGTACGACCTCGACGCCGGGCGCGTCGTCGACGTGGACCGGGCCGTCGCCGGTGGGGCCGACCTCGCCGGGGTCCGCGACCGGATCCGGGAGGTGGTACTCAGCCGGGGCGCCGCCGCCGACGGCCTGGTCATGGGGGAGTGATCAGCCGGTGTGCCGCTCGGCCAGCGCCGAACGCTTGTAGGAGTAGGTGAAGTAGACCAGGCAGCCGAGCGCGAACCACACCGCGAACCGCACCCAGGTCTGCCACTGGAGGAAGGTGATCAGCCAGACCGAGAAGACGACACCCAGCGCGGGCACGAACGGCACCCAGGGCGTGCGGAAGGCGCGCGGCAGGTCCGGGCGCCGCCTGCGCAGCACGATCACCGCCACGCACACCACCACGAACGCCAGCAGGATCCCGATGTTGGTCAGCTCGGCGGCCTCGCCGATCGGCAGGAACCCGGCGATGAGCGCGGAGGCCGCCCCGACGATCCAGGTCACCCGCGTCGGCACATGCCGCGTCGGATGCGTCCTGGCGAACCAGCGGGGCAGCAGCCCGTCCCGCGACATCGAGAACCACACACGGGTCACGCCCAGCATGAACGTGAACATCACGGTGAGGATGCCGATGATGGCGCCCACCGCAATCACGTCCGCGAGGGCGTCGAGGCCCACCGACTTGAACGCCGTGCTGAACCCGCTCTCCTTGTCGATGTGCTTGTAGTTCTGCATACCGGTCAGCACCAGGCAGGCCGCCACGTACAGCACCATGGCGATGATCAGCGAGTAGATGATCGCCCTCGGCATGTGCCGCTGCGCGTCCTTCGACTCCTCGGCGGCCGTCGACATCGCGTCGTAGCCGAACACCGCGAAGAACACCGTGGCCGCGCCCGTGAAGGCGCCGCCGATCCCGTAGGGGAAGAACGGGTGGTAGTTCGCCTTGTCGATGTGGAACACCCCGACCCCGATCACCAGCAGCACCACCAGCACCTTCACCGCGACCACGATCGTCTCGAAGCGGGCCGCGCTGCGGATGCCGAGGTTGAGCAGCCAGGCGATCAGCAGGCAGAGCAGCACCGCGAACAGGTCCACCCGGTGCCCGGCGCCGGTGCCGGGCGCGCCCATCATCCAGTGCGGCAGCTTCGCGCCCAGCTGTTCGACCAGGAAGCCGAAGTAGCCGGAGATGCCGATCGCGACCACCGCCACGATCGCCGTGTACTCCAGGAGCAGGTCCCAGCCGATGAACCAGCCCGCGAACTCGCCGAGCACCGCGTAGCCGTAGGTGTACGCCGAGCCCGCCTTCGGGATCAGCCCCGCGAACTCGGCGTACGACAGCGCCGCGCACGCGCTCGCCGCCCCGGCGATCAGGAAGGACACCAGCACCGCGGGCCCGGCCGTGCCGTTGGCGACCGTACCGGCGAGGGTGAAGATCCCGGCGCCGATGATGCCGCCGACGCCGATCGCGGTGAGCTGCCACAGCCCGAGGGACCGCTCCAGCCGGGGCCCCTCGCCGACCTCCGTGTCCTCGATGTGCTCGATGGGTTTGCGGCGGAGAATGCCCTCACCCGCGCGGAGTCTTGCCATACGCCTCACCTCTTCGCCGACGGCAAACGGCTGACGGCGGATCATGATGGCTCAGGGGCGCCGTGCTGGGAAGGCGCCACGCACGGCCCAGGCCGGGGTCCACGCACGCGAGGACGGGCGGGCGGGCGGCCGCTCGGCGAGATGGGCGCGCAGCGCGGCGAGCCCCGGATGCGCGTTCGCCGCCTGCCACACCAGGGAGTGCGGATAGACCGGTGTCGGGTCGGTGAGCGGGATCCGCCGCAGATCGTGGCCCTGCGGCCAGACCAGCCGGATGCCCTCGGCGACCAGCGTGGCCAGCGACGCGGAGTCCGCGACCGTGTCGAGCAGCGCCTCCGAGCCGAAGTCGGGGCCCACCGAGTCGATGCTGAGCCCGAACTCGGCGGCCAGCGCCGCGTAATAGGCGGCCCACTCGGTGCCGGCCACCAGGCCCGGCATCCAGATCCGGTGCCCCGCCAGCTGCGCCGGGGTCACCGAGCGGGCCCCGGCCAGCGGATGCCGCGGGCCGGTCAGCAGCTGCACCGGCTCGTCGAAGACCCGCGCCGCCCGCAGACCCTCGGGCAGCCGGGTGCCGACCGCCCGGAAGGTCGCGTCGATGGTGCCCGCGCGGACGGCGGCCACGGCCGTGTCCGCGTCGAACAGGGTCACCACGTCCAGGGCCGTCTCCGGATGCGCCCGGTGGAAGTCGCGCAGCAGCCCCGCCGGGCCGAGCCGGGCCCCGACCACGTCGACGCGCAGCGCCCGCCGGCCGGGCCGCACCGAGGCCGCGGCCCGCTCCTCGGCCAGCAGCAGCTCGCGGGCGTGCGGCAGGAACGCCTGCCCGTCGATGGTCGGCCGCGCCCCGCGCGCCGTCCGCGTGAACAGCGGTACCCCCAACTCCTTCTCCAGCGCCGCGATCCGCTTGGACACGGCCTGCTGGGTGATGCCGAGAACCGCCGACGCCTCCTGGAACTGCCCGGTGTCGGCCACGGCGACGAAGGTGCGTACGGCCTTGAGGTCCACCCCGTCATCGTAGCCACCGCCCGACGCCGTACAACCTCTGGTTGTGGCGGGTACCGCCCCGGTTGTTTGATACGCGGCCCACCTGGTGGTTTTCATGTCCCCGGTCAACGGGAGGTTGTGCATGAAGCTGGGTCGGCGGTTCGGGTGGCTGTGGGCCGCGTACACGGTGAGTGCGCTCGGCACCTATCTCGCCTTCGACGCGTTCTCGGTGATCGCGGTCATCGCGCTGCACGCCGGGCCCGCCGAGGTGGCCCTGCTCGCCGCCACCGGGCCCGCCGTGGGCGCCGTACTGGCGGTGCCGCTCGGCCCCTGGGTGGAGTTCCGGCGCAAGCGGCCGGTGATGATCGCCATGGACCTCGTCCGCTGCGCCGCGCTGCTGACCCTCCCCGCCGCCTACGCCCTCGGCGGCCTCGGCCTCGGCCAGCTGCTCGCCGTCTCCGTGATCGTCGCCGCCGCCGACATCACCTTCAACGCTGCCTCGGGCGCCTTCCTGAAGACGCTCCTGCCCGCCGGCCGGCTGCTCACCGCGAACGCCCGGTTCGAGTCCACGAACTGGACCGCCCTCGTCCTCGGACCGCCCCTGGGCGGCGCCGCGATCGGCCTGTTCGGACCCGTGACGACCGTCCTCGCGAACGCCGTCAGCTTCCTGCTGTCCGCCCTCGGCCTGCGGGCCGTCGGCGCCGGCGAGCCGGGCCCCGCAGCCGCCGGCACCGGACGCCTGCGCGCCGCCGACCTCGTCGAGGGCTGGCGGCACATCCTCACCAGCCCCGCCCTGCGGCCCCTGTTCCTCAACAACCTCGCCGCCAACGCCCTGATCATGGTCGCCGCACCCCAGCTGGCCGTCCTGATGCTCGGCCCGCTCGGCTTCACCCCCTGGCAGTACGGCCTCGCCTTCGCCGTGCCCTGCCTCGGCGGGCTCCTCGGCGCACGGCTGGCGCGCCCGCTGGTCGCCCGGTACGGACAGCAGGCGGTGCTGCGCGCCGCGAGCGCCCTGCGCGTCGTCTGGCCCGTGGGGCTGGCCTTCGTCCGGCCCGGAGTGCCCGGTCTGCTGCTGGTGATGGTCCTGGAGTTCGGGGTGATCACCTGCTCGGCCGTCTACAGCCCGGTGTACGCCACCCGCCGCCTGGAGCGCACCCCCGACGACCGGGTCGCCCGCACCCTGTCCGCCTGGTCGGTCTCCGGCAAGGCCACCACCGCCGCCCTGACCGCCCTGTGGGGGCTGCTGGCGGGCCTCACCGGCCCGCGCACCGCCATCGCCGCCGCCGGCGTCCTGCTGCTCGCCACCCCGCTGCTGCTCCTGCGCGAGCCCCGCGAGGCTACGGAACGACCGTCACCGGCCAGCGTCCCGCCTTCACCAGCCGCACCGCCACCGACCCGATGATCCGGTGCCCGGCCTGCTCCGAGGCGCCCACCACCACGGCGTCCGCCTTCAGCTGCTCGGCGGCCGTCACCAGTCCGGCGTAGGGGTCGCCGCGGAAGGTGTGGAACTCCCAGCGCACCTCGAATATCCCGCGGACCCGCTCGGCCGCCTCCCGGATCTGCGTCACCAGATCCTCGGCGATCTCGTCGGCGGTCTCCATCACCGGCGCCCCGAGCGCCGCCCCGGCCGCCAGCACCGGCTGCACGTACACCACCGCGAGCAGCGCGTGCTGCCGCCGGGCCAGACCGCCGGCGTACGCGGCGGCCCGCATCGAGGAGTCGGAGCCGTCCACCCCGACCAGGATCACCTTCGGCCCGTCCGTGCCCCGCTCGAACCGCTGGGCGTGCTCTTCGTGCTGCTCCGTCACGCCCCGAGGCTATCGGAACGGCCGCCTGCCGTGGACCGGCGGGACGCGCCCGGACCACACCTCGACGCGCGCATCCCCCGCCCCCCTCCCTACAGTCGGAACCATGACCGCCACCGCGGAGCCCGCCGCGCGCAGGGACGGTACGGGGGCGCGTCCCCCGCACGGCGGTGGGCGGCTTGGATGGGTGCCCGAGGCCTTCGGAGGGCTGTTCGCCGGGCTGGGGTTGCTGTGCGCGGCGATCGCCCTGATCGAGCCGTTGCGCCGGCTGCTGCGTCCGCTCGTCCGGGGCATCGACCTGCTGCTGGTCCCCATCAGCGCCAACCTCGCCTACGCGGTCTTCCTGTTCCTGCTGGCCGGGGCCACCGCCGCCCGCAAGAAGATCGCCTGGTGGCTGGTCGTCGTCTATCTCGGCCTGCTCGTCCTCACCGACGCGCTCGGTCTCGCCCTCGGCCTGTACGCCCAGTCGCTGCCCTCCCTGATCCCCTGCGGCCTGCTGCTGATCCTGCTGCTCGTCGCCCGCCGCGAGTTCTACGCCGCCTCCCGCCGCGGCGCGGTGTGGCGGGCCCTCGCCGTCCTGCTCGCCGGGCTCGCCGCCGCCATCCTGCTCGGCTGGGGCCTGGTCCTGCTGTTCCCGGGCACCCTGCCGGCCGACGAGCACCTGGCCTGGGCCGCCGACCGGGTCTGCGGCGGCCTGGTCTCCAGCAGCTCCTTCTCCGGACACCCGCCCCGCGAGGTCACCTTCGTGCTCGGCCTGCTCGGCGCCCTCGCCCTGCTCAACGCCGCCGCCGCGCTGTTCCGTTCACAGCGCCTGGAGGCCGCCCTGCACGGCGACGAGGAGGCCCGCATCCGCACCCTGCTCAAGGCGTACGGCGACCGCGACTCCCTCGGCTACTTCGCCACCCGCCGCGACAAGGCCGTCGTCTTCTCGCCCAGCGGCAAGGCCGCCGTCACCTACCGCGTCGAGGCCGGGGTGTGCCTGGCCAGCGGCGACCCGGTCGGCGACCCGGAGGCCTGGCCGCACGCCATCGCCGCCTGGCTGGACCTCGCCCGCCGCTACGCCTGGGCGCCCGCCGTGATGGGCGCCTCCGAGGACGGCGCCCGCGCCTACGCCCGCGCGGGGCTCGGCGCCCTCCAGCTCGGCGACGAGGCGATCCTGCACGTCGCCGGGTTCGACCTGGACGGCCGGGACATGCGCGTCACCCGGCAGGCCGTGCACCGGGTCCGCCGCACCGGCGCCACCTGCCGCATCCGCCGCCACGCCGCGCTCGGCGAACGGGAGATGGAGGAGATCGTCGACAAGGCGGACGCCTGGCGCGACACCGAGACCGAGCGCGGCTTCTCCATGGCCCTGGACCGGCTCGGCGACCCCGCCGACGGCGACTGCCTGCTCGTCGAGGCCTGCGGCGAGGACCGCCGGCTCCTCGCGCTGCTCTCCTTCGTGCCCTGGGGCACCGACGGCGTCTCCCTGGACCTGATGCGCCGCGACCGCGCCGCGCCCAACGGCGTGGTGGAGTTCATGGTCGCCGAACTGTGCGAGGCCGCACCCAAGTTGGGCATCCGCAGGATCTCCCTGAACTTCGCCGTCTTCCGCTCCGTCTTCGAGGAGGGCGCCCGCATCGGCGCCGGGCCCGTCCTGCGGCTGTGGCGCCGAATGCTGCTGTTCTTCTCCCGCTGGTGGCAGCTGGAGGCCCTGTACCGCTCCAACGCCAAGTACCACCCCGAGTGGTACCCGCGCTTCATCTGCTACGGCGAGACCGCCTCCCTCGCCCGCATCGGCCTGGCCTCCGGCATCGCCGAGGGCTTCGTCTCCGTACCCTCGCTGCGCACCCTGTGGAGGAAGGGGCACCGCGCGAGTGGCCCGCGGCCGGCGCCCCCGGCCCCGCAGCTCGCGCCCGCGACCGCCCCCGGCACCGGCGCCGCGCCCGCCGCACCGGACGCGGGCCTGCCCGACCAGGTCCGGGTCCGCCGCCGGACGCTGGACCGGCTGCGCGCCCAGGGCACCGACCCCTACCCCGTCGGCGTCCGCCCCCCGACCCACGCCCTCGCCGACGTCCCGCCCGGCGAGCAGGTCACCGTCGCCGGGCGGATCATGCTCGTCCGCGACCTCGGCGGCATCGTCTTCGCCGTGCTGCGCGACTGGTCCGGCGACCACCAGATCGCCCTCACCCGCGACCGCTGCGGCCCCGCGCTGCGCCGCTTCACCGCCGACGCCGACATCGGCGACCACATCACCGTCACCGGCGAGAGCGGCCTCAGCGACCGGGGTGAGCCCACCGTCTTCGCCACCGCCTGGCAGCTCACCGGCAAGTGCCTGCGCCCGCTGCCCGACAAGCGCCGGGGCCTGACCGACCCGGAGGCCAGGGTCCGGCTGCGCCACCTCGACCTGGTCACCCGGCCCGCCGCCCGCGCCGTGCTGCGCGCCCGCTCCGCCGCCGTGGGAGCCCTGCGCCAAGGGCTGCTGAGCCGCGGCTACGTCGAGGTCGAGACCCCGGTGCTCCAGCAGATCCACGGCGGCGCCAACGCCCGCCCCTTCACCACCCACAGCAACGCCTACGACCTCGACCTGTATCTGCGCATCGCCCCCGAGCTGTACCTCAAACGCCTGTGCGTCGGCGGCCTGGAGAAGGTCTTCGAACTCGGCCGCACCTTCCGCAACGAGGGCGCCTCACCCAAGCACAACCCCGAGTTCACCATGCTGGAGGCGTACCAGGCGTACGCCGACTACGACGTGATGCTCGACCTCGCCCGCGAACTGATCCAGGGCGCCGCCGTCGCCGCCCACGGCGCCCCGGTGGCCCGCAGGGGCAGCGAGGAGTACGACATCTCCGGGCGCTGGCCGGTGCAGACCGTGTACGGCGCCCTGTCCGAGGCGCTCGGCGAGGAGATCGGCCCCGGCACCGAACTGCTGCGCCTGCACCGGCTGTGCGACCGCGCCTCGGTGCCGTACACGGCGGACGACGGACCCGCCGACGTCGTCCTGGAGATGTACGAGCGGCTGGTCGAGGCGCGCACCCGACTCCCCACCTTCTACAAGGACTTCCCGACCGCCGTCTCCCCGCTGACCCGGCAGCACCGCGCCGACCCCCGGCTCGCCGAACGCTGGGACCTCGTCGCCTTCGGCATGGAACTGGGCACCGCCTACTCCGAGTTGACCGACCCGGTCGAACAACGCCGCAGGCTCACCGAGCAGTCGCTGCGGGCGGCCGGCGGGGACCCGGAGGCCATGGAGCTGGACGAGGACTTCCTCCAGGCCCTCGACTACGCGATGCCCCCGACCGGCGGCCTCGGCCTCGGCGTCGACCGGCTCGTCATGTTCCTCACCGGCCTCCCGATCCGGGAGACCCTGCCGTTCCCGCTGGTGCGCCGCCGCTGAGCCGCGGCCACGGACCCATCCGGCGCCCGCCCCGGCCGCCCGCCCCGGCCGCCGGCACCGGGGCGGGCGAGGCCGCCGGGCCAACTCGCCTGGCGGCCCTGCCCGTTGCCGTGCCGGCCGAAAGACCGCAAGAGCCGCCTCCGGCGGGTTCCACGCGGGCGCCCCCGGTCGCTCCCGCTGGTCCGACCGGGTGGAAATACCGCCCGCATGCCGCGCCGTTGCGGTGCGCCGACGCCTTGTGGGGCGACTGATGAGTCATGCAGAAAGATCAGTTGTTCACACGCCGTCGCCTGCTCCTCGCCGGTGCCGCCGCCCTGGGCGCCGCGGGCACGGCGGGACTCGTCGTGGCGCAGGACGGCGAGGAGGCCGTACGGGCCGCCGCCCCCGCCCCCGCGCCCGTCCCCGGACCCCAGGCCCGTCAGGCGCCCCTGAAGTCCTCCGCCTTCCGGCTCCGGCCGCTCACCGGGGGCGGCCCGCCGCGCTCCGCGCCGCGCAAGCTGAAGGTGCGCACCGAACCGATTTTCCGGATCTCCGAACGCGGCCGGCAGATGATGCTGACCTTCGACGACGGCCCCAACCCCGATTACACCCCGCACATCCTGGACACCCTCGCCAAGCACGGCGTACGCGCGATGTTCTTCCTGTGCGGCGAGTGCGTCGAGGCCAACCCGCACCTGGTGGCCCGGATGGCGGAGGAGGGCCATGTCGTCGGCAATCACACCTGGACGCATCCCCTGCTGACCACCCTCGACCGCTCGGAGATCAAGTCCGAGATGGAGCGCACCAGCCACATCATCGAGAAGACCTACGGCGAGCTGCCGCAGTGGTTCCGCGCCCCCTACGGCGCCTGGAACAAGGCCGCCTTCCAGCTCGGCGCCGAGATGGGCATGGAGCCGATGGCCTGGACGATCGACACCACCGACTGGGACACGCCCGGCACCGACGTCATCATCGACCGGGTGGAGAGCGGCGCCGCGCCGGGCGTGGTGATCCTCTCGCACGACGCCGGGGGCGACCGTTCGCAGACCGTGGCGGCCATCCAGGTGTGGCTGCCCTATCTGCTCGACAGCGGATACCGCCTCACGGTGCCGAACCGGCGCGTCTGAGCCCCGCCCGACTGCCCGCCGGGCCGCGGTGGTTCAGGCGACCGCGACCAGGCGGGCGAAGACGACGACATTGCCGTCGTAGCCGTTCTGCTTGGAGAAACCGCCCCCGCAGGTGATCACCCGCAGCTCCGGGGCGCCCTTCGAGCCGTACACCCGGTCGCCGGGGAACTGGGCCTTGGAGAAGACCTCGACGCCGTAGACCTCGAACACCGCGGTCCTGCCGTCCTTGCGCAGGACCTCGACGCGGTTGCCCTTCTTCAGGGCCCCGAGGCCGTAGAACACGGCGGGGCCCTGCTGGTTGTCGACATGGCCGACGATGACCGAGGTGCCCTTCTCGCCGGGGGAGACCGCACCGGTGAACCAGCCCGCCAGATCGGGGTCTTCGGGTGGCGGCGCGCTCACCGCGCCGGTCTGGTCGAGGCCCACGGGCGTGACCGGCGCGTCCACATGGATCGCCGGGATGCGCACCCGGTCCGCCGCGGAGAACGTCAGCGGCACGGGCGCGGTGGGCAGCGGGCTCTGCGGGGCGCGGGTGTCCGGGGCCGCCGCCGAGGCGGGCTGCGGCGGGCCGACGTCGAACTCGCCCGAGCCGTTGCGGATGAGGGCCAGACCGGAGAGCAGCAGCAGCGCCATCACGCCCCACGGGGCGCGCCGCCGCCGTCGTTCGGCGTCGTCCTCGTCCTCCTCGGCGAGCCGGGGCGGCTGGTACAGCCGGGGCGCGGACATGCGCCGTCCCCTCTCGAACCGTCGGTCGTCCGCTGCGTTGCGCATGGGAAAAAGCTAAGTCCCGCGCGCACGAGCGGCGACGGGCCGAGTGGCGAACGGGTGGCCCCGCACCCTCGTGGTGCGCCATCCGAGTTGCCGTTCCCAGGAATTTTCTGACGGTCCGTGACCTGCGGCTATATCGGATTGTCAGGTTGTCGTGCGGAGTGTCGGATCACCAGGACGGAGCATTCTCGACATGCGGGCGTGTTCCGTTCACCCGAGGGTCTTGGCTGGGAGGTGCTTTCTCGCCGATCGACCGGGGACGGGCCCCGGGGTGCCTTCCGCGGAGGATCACATGCGAAACCAACGCGCCCTGGCGGCCGCGTGCACCGCGGTGGCCGTGCTCGGGCTCGCCGCTCCCGTGGCCGTCGCGGACGGCATGGGCAACGGGGCCGGCACCACGGGAGGCACGGGCACCGGCTCGGGCACCATCGTCGGCCCGGGCACCGGCGTCGGCAACTTCGGGAACGGCACCGCCGGAATCGGCGGCGTGGGAGGGAATGCCGGAATCGGTGGCGGGGGCGGCGGGGGCGGAAACCCCGGCAATGGCGGCGGGGGCGGCGGAGGCGGAAACTTCGGGAACGGAATCGGAAACGGAGGCGGGAACAGGGGCGGGAACTTCGGGAACGGGAACGCCAACTTCGGGAACGGCAACGGGAATTTCAACGGGAACGGCGGCTTCAGCGGGAACGGCCGTTTCGAGGGTCATTTCAACGGCACCATCAGCGGCAACGGCCGGATCAGCAGCAACGGCAGGGGCGACGACTTCGGCAGAGGGGACGACTTCGGCCGGGGTGACGAATTCGGGCCCGGCGACAACGGGCTCGGCGGCGACAACGGGCTGCGCGGCATCGTCGTCGCCCCGAGCGTGGTCGCGGCCGGGGGCCGGCTGACGGTCACCGTGCAGGGCTGCCGGCGCGGCGGCGAGATGGCCTCCCGCGCCTTCCGCACCGCCCCGCTGACGCCGTTCCGCGACGACACCGCGCGCGGCGTCGTCTACGTCAACCGCAACGCCCGTGCGGGCCGGTACGACCTCTCCGTGCGTTGCGACGGCCGCACCATCACCCGGCCCCGTGCCTTCACGGTGATCGGCGGGGTCAACGGCGGGCTCGGCGGCAGCAGGACCAGCGGCGCGACGACCGCGGACATGGCCATCGGCGGCGGTCTGGTCGGCGTGGCCCTGATCGGCTGCGGGGCCTACTGGCTGCGCCGCAGGGGCGAGCGGCGCGCCTGAGCCTGAGTCCGACGGGGCCCGTAGGGGAAGACCCGGACGGGAGGACCCGGACGGGAGGACCCGGACGGGAGAACCCGGAGAACGCCCGGACCGGCGGCCACTGTGCGCGGGCCGCCGGTCCGGGGCTTCACCCTCCGGGCATCACGAGCTGTCCGGACCGGTCAGCTCGTGATGCCCGGAAACAGATTCAGGAACGGTTCCGCGGTCACCGCGATGCCCCGGCTGTAGGGGGCGTCCAGGTCCCAGATCAGGAACAGCATGAACGCGATGGTCGCGGAGAACAGCCCGGCCAGGATCAACTCCCGCCGGGTGCGCCGGATCTGGAGCGCGAACACCATGCCGACGGTGATCACCGCACCGGTGAGCAGCCCCCACCACACCACCGACGGCATGGTGGCGCCCGTGGAGTCCGCGCGCGCGTTGCGCGCCTGGTCCGCGGCGGCCATCTGGTCCAGCAGCGGCTGGTACGCCTGTGCCTCGAAGTCGTTCTTCGGCTGGTAGTCGGTGACGTCCGCGCGGACCTTCTGGAGCAGCGCGGTCCCGTGGTCGGTGACGCGCTCCTGCCGCGCCATCGTGGGCCACTCGGTGTGCACGACATAGCTGACATAGGAGTTGACATCGGCCCGGATGAGGTCCCGTGTCTGGGGCGGGTAGACCCGCACCCGCTCCGAGATCTCGTGCAGTGCCTGCGCCTCGGACTGCGCGTAGTTCTGGGCCGAGTCACGCGCCTCCCACACGCCCGCGATGGCCAGACCCAGGACGATCGCGTAGACGACGCCGATCCACATCGTCATGTACTCGATGACGTCCGGGGTCTCGCTGGGGTCCTCGTCCTCGGGTGCCCGCCGGTGCCGTACGAAGGTCACGAGGACCACCACGACACAGGCCCCGAGCATCCCGAGGACGAGAACAAGCCAATCCGACAACGGTTTACCTCCAGAGGTGAGCGGCCCGGCGGGTCAGCGCGGGCGCAGGGCCACGACGGCGACGATTGCGGGTACGGCGATGAGCAGGACGTAGGTGACGGGCGCGGTGTGGCCCGGCGCGGGCCGGGCGGCCGGATGCGGGTGGTACGCCGGGAAGCTCACCGGCGCCAGCGCAGGCCGCGGCGCGGGTTTCGGCTTCGCCACGGGCTTCGGCGCCGGTACGGGCTTCGGCGCGGGCGGGGGAGCGGGGGTGGGCGTCGGCCGGGGCGCGCGGACGGGCGGCGCGGGCTTCGGCGTGGGCCGCGGTCCGGGCGCGGGCGGCGGAGGCGGGGTCGGCGTCGGAGTGGGCGTAGGGGTGGGTGTCGGGGTCGGGGTCGGCGGCGGGGTGGGCGGGCACGTCGGCGGGGGCGGCGGTGGTGGGCAGTGCCGGTGCGGCGGCCGGTGGTGGCGCGGGGGAGCGGGCCAGTGGTGACGGCCGCCGGAGAGGGTCACCGAGACGCCCCCCGCGGCGACCGAGGCACCGTCCGCCGAGGCCCGGGGACCGTCGGCGGCGCCCGCGCCGGCACCGGCGAACGCCCCCCGCGTACCGCCCCGGAAGGCGTAGGCACCGCCCGCGAAGGCCGGCGTACCGCCCCCCGAGACCGACACCGAGACATCGCCCGCCGAGGCCACCGCCACCGTGCCGTCCGGCCCCGTGGAGGCGTACGCGCAGGCGTCGGCCGACGCGTGGCCGACCGGGCAGCCCGTCAGCGCGCAGGCCAGCGCAAGCAGGGCCAACACCCGTGGAGCGGGCGCGCGTCGGGTCACGTGGAGTCCATGCACCCGAGGATCATGGGTCGCGCGGAGCGGCCGGAACCCCTACTGCGGCGGTATTGGTCCGAAGGAGGGATAAAGCCGATCAGCGGTTTGACGATCGGATGAGTCCGACATGGCCGAAAAGGCACTGCCGTTCGACCCCCGGACCGCGCGACGGCGCCGCCGGGCCGTCAAACGCGGGGCCCCTCGGGATGTCACTCGTCCCGACGGTGTGCGGTGGACCGCGGTCGACGCGATCCGCGGCCCCAAAAGGTCACCGAGCGGGGTCGGTTGGGCACTTCCCGCAGGCAGTGACCGGGAACGGATGGTCAATTTCCGGTTCAGGTCGCTCCTTTGGCGGGCGATCAGTAGCCTCAGCTCGAACACCGGATCGCCTACGTCCACATCCCCGCCTTGGAGCGATAATGGAGCGTCCCGCCTGGGCCCCACGCAGCATCGACATCTCGGTGCCGAGCGTCTCGCGCATCTACGACTACTACCTGGGCGGTTCGCACAACTTCGAGGTCGACCGGCAGGCCGCCCGCAAGGCCATGGACTTCATGCCGGGGCTGCCCAAGACGATGCAGGCCAACCGGGCTTTCCTGCGCCGGGCCGTACGCTTCGCCGGCCAGGAGGGCATCACCCAGTTCCTGGACATCGGCTCCGGAATCCCGACGTACGGCAACGTCCACGAGGTGGCCCAGGCCGCCGTCCCCGGCGCGCATGTCGTCTACGTCGACCACGACCCGGTCGCCGTCGCGCACAGCCAGGCCGTGCTCGCGGGCAACGAGAACGCGGACGTGGCCGCGGCGGATCTGCGCAAGCCGCAGAAGATCCTCGCCAGCCCCGAAGTCGAGCGGCTGATCGACCTGAACCGGCCAGTCGCCCTCCTCCTCGTTGCCATACTGCATTTCGTGGAAGACGCGGACGACCCCTACGGTGCGGTTGCCGAGCTGCGCGAGGCGCTCGCGCCCGGCAGCATGCTGATCCTCACCCATGCCTCGTACGAGGGAATCCCCGTGTCCGCGGAGCGGGCCGAGGGTGCGGTGGACGTATACAAGGACATTCGCAACCCGCTGATCATGCGCTCGCGCGACGAGGTCGCGCGGTTCTTCGAGGGGTACGACATGGTGGAACCCGGACTGGTGCCGATGCCGCTCTGGCGCCCGGAATCCGCGCCGGAGGACGAAGATCCGTTCGCCTTCGCCGGATACGCCGGCGTGGGGCGTACGGCGTGAACGCGGAACCGGACGGCCCGGAGGACAGACTGCGCCGGCTGACGACGATCTGGAGCCGGGCGCTGTACCCGGTGACCTCGACGTCGCTCACCCGCGCCGAGTTCGAGGAACAACTCCTGCCGCTCGGGCGCCGGTTGAGCGAACTGCTGCGGACCCGCAGCTTCGACGCGGAGGCGGCGAAGGCGGTGGGCGCCGCCCTGGTCGAGGCGCACTGCACCGACCCCGAGGCGCTCGCGCGCACCCTGGACTGCGTGGACGCCTACCTGGTGCTCTACTGCGGCGGGGACGGCCCGCAGGACGAACTGCGCATGCGTTCCTCGCGGTTGCAGCACGCGATGGCCGCGGGCTACGCGCACGCGCTGCGCCGCCGTACCCTCGCCGAGCAAGAGGCCATCGCCCAGGCCGCGTTGCGTGCCCAGGGCGTGGTGGCGCAGGCGCTGCACGCGAGCGAGGCCAGGTTCCGCGCGGTCTTCGAGGGCGCCGCCATAGGGATCGGCATCGCCGACCTGGACGGCCACATCCTCCAGGTCAACGAGGCGCTGCTGCGCATGTTCGGGCTCACCCAGCAGTCGCTGCGCGGGCGGCGGGTGCAGGACTGGACCCACCCCGACGACGCCCCGCAGACCTGGCGGCTCTACGACGAACTGGTCCGCGGCGAGCGCGAGCACTACCACCTGGAGAAGGCCTTCAACCGGCCCGACGGCACGGTGCTGTGGACCAACCTCACGGTCTCCCTGCTGCGCGACGCCGACGGCAGCCCGCAGTACCAGCTCGCGCTCATGGAGGACACCACCGAGCGCCGGCTGCTCAACCTGCGGCTGCGGTACGAGGCGACGCACGACGCGCTCACCGGCCTGCCCAACCGCACGCTGTTCTTCGAGCGGCTGGAGAAGGTCCTCGCCGCCGGGGACGGCCAGCGCTTCGGGCTGTGCTACCTCGACCTGGACGGCTTCAAGACGATCAACGACAGCCTCGGCCACGCGGCCGGCGACCGGCTCCTGGTGGAGGTCGCCGACCGCCTCCAGTCCTGTGCGACCGCGCCCGGCGAGATGGTCGCCCGGCTCGGCGGCGACGAGTTCGTGGCGCTGACCACCGGACCCGGCACCGAGCGCACCGTGGACGAGCTGGCCGAGCGCATCATGAACGCGCTGGTCACCCCGATCAGCATCGACGGCCGGGACCTGCTGGTGCGCGGCAGCCTCGGCATCGTGGAGGGCCCGGCGGGCGAACGCACGGCCGCCGAGGTGCTGCGCAGCGCGGACATCACCATGTACCGGGCCAAGTCGGCGGGCGGCAACCGCTTCGAGCTGGCCGACCCGGAGGCGGACGCCCGCGCCATCACCCGGCACGGCCTGACCACGGCACTGCCCGCGGCCCTGGAGCGCGGCGAGTTCTTCATCGAGTACCAGCCGCTGGTGCACCTCGGCGACGGCAGTGTGCGCGGCGCCGAGGCGCTGGTGCGCTGGCTGCACCCGCAGCACGGCGTGCTCGGCCCGGACCGCTTCATCCCGCTCGCCGAGCACACCGGGCTGATCGTGCCGCTCGGCCGCTGGGTCCTGGAGGAGTCGATCCGGCAGGCCCGCGCCTGGCGGGAGCGGCACGGCGGCCAGGACGCCGGGCCGCTGCGGATCAACGTCAACCTGTCGCCGTGCCAGCTCAGCCACCCCGGTCTGGTCCAGGACACGGTGGACATCCTCGAACGCGCGGGCGTCACCCCCGACGCCCTGTGCCTGGAGGTCACCGAGTCCGCGCTCATCGGCGCCGACGACGATCTGCTCAAACCCCTTCGCAGGCTCGCCGAGATGGGCGTGGACATCGCCCTGGACGACTTCGGCACCGGCTACTCCAACCTGGCCAACCTGCGCCGCCTCCCCGTGAGCGTCCTCAAACTGGACCGCTCCTTCACCCAGGGCATGCAGCAGTTCCCCGCCGACCCCGTGGACCTGAAGATCGTCGAGGGCATCGTCACCCTCGCCCACAGCCTCGACCTCGCCGTCACCGTCGAGGGCGTGGAAACCGGCGCCCAGGCCGAACAACTCCGCGTCCTGGGCTGCGACACGGCCCAGGGCTGGTACTACGCCCGCCCCGGCCCACCGGAGCGGCTGCATGATCTGGCGTTGGCGGACGCGACGGGATGAGCGGGCCGGGGCCTGGCCCCGCCCGCTCAGGAGCGCGGGGCCGTATCGGTATGCGGCTCCGCCGCATGGGCGCGATCAATCACAATGCGCCCGCACCCGGCAACGGCGCTCAATGAGGCAGACGCGTTTCCGCACAAAGTCCCTCACCGCTCCAGCAGCATCCGCTGAAGCTCCCGCGCCGCCCTCGGCGGATCCACGTCACTGCGATGCGCCAACGCGATCACCCGATCCAGTCCCGGCCGGGCGAGCGGAGTGACGCGCAACCCCAAGCCCGCCCTGGTCGCGACCATCCGGGGTACGACCGCCACCCCCAACCCCGCCCGCACGAACCCCAGCACCGCGTCCATCTCGCCCCCCTCGACCGCGAACTCCGGCTCGAACCCGGCGGAGCGGCACGCCGCGACGGTCAGCTCCCGCAGGTCGTATCCGTGCCGGAACATCACCAGACGCTCCCGCTCCAGGTCGGCGATGTGCACCACCCGCCCGCCCCGGCCGGGCGCCGGCGCGTCCGGGGAGGAGACGACGACCAGGTCCTCGCGCAGCACCTCCCGTGTGGTCAGCGCGGGCGACGGCGACGGCAGCGGCAGCACGATCAGCGCGAGGTCCAGCGCGCCGCGGGCCAGCTCCCGCACCAGGTCGTGCGAGCCGCCCTCCTCGATCATCAGCCGGATGCCCGGATAGCGGTCGTGGAAGGCGCGCAGCACATCCGGCAGCAGGCCCGTGCACAGGCTCGGCGTCGCACCGAGCCGCACCCGGCCGCGTCGTAGCTGTACCAGCTCCTGCACTTCCTGCCGCGCGGTGTCCGCGTCCGCGAGGATCCGCCGGGCCAGCGGCAGCAGCGCCTCGCCCGCGTCGGTGAGCGTGATGTTGCCCCGCGCGCGCAGGAACAGATCCGCGCCCAGCTCCCGCTCCAGCGCCTTGATCTGCTGCGACAGCGACGGCTGGGCCACATGCACCAGCTCGGCGGCACGGGTGAAGTGCCGGGTCTCGGCGACGGCCACGAAATACTGGAGCTGCTGAAGCTGCATACAGCAACGATAGGCCGTTCCTATGGAAACGAGCCGCACCATGTCTTGGACCGATCGGGACGTCCGGCCCTAGCGTGCTGTTCCATGGCTCTGGCAACGCGGACGGACCGACGGCCGTCCATGGCGCGCACGATGTGGGACTCCTCCGTCGGCAAGAAGACGGTGATGGCCGTCAGCGGTCTGATCATGCTGCTCTACCTGGTGGCGCACATGATCGGAAACCTGAAGATCTACTTCGGGGCGGGCGAGTTCAACCACTACGCCCACTGGCTGCGCACCATCGGCGAACCCTTCATGCACTACGAGTGGACGCTCTGGCTCATCCGGGTCGTCCTCGTCGTCGCCGTGGTCGCCCACGCCACCTCCGCGTACCAGCTCAGCCGCCGCGACATCAAGGCGCGGCCCAGCAAGTACGTCCACTCCAAGCCCCGAGCGAGCTACGCCACCCGCACCATGCGCTGGGGCGGGATCATCCTCGGCCTGTTCATCGTCTGGCACATCCTGGACCTGACCACCGGCACCGTGCACTCCGGCGGCTTCCAGCCCGGCCACCCGTACCAGAACGTCGTGGACACCTTCTCCACCTGGTACGGCGACGTGATCTACATCGTCGCGATGCTCGCGCTCGGCCTGCACATCCGGCACGGCTTCTGGAGCGCCGCCCAGACCCTCGGCGTCGGCAGCCGCGCCCGCGACCGCGCCCTGAAGACCGCCGCCAACGTCCTCGCGCTGCTGCTCACGGCCGGCTTCATCGCCGTACCCGTGGGCGTCATGACCGGAGTGGTGAACTGACATGACCGACTACGTGAACTACACGACCGGCGAACCCATCGCCGACACCAAGGCCCCCGCCGGCCCGATCCACGAGCGCTGGGACACCCGCCGCTTCGAGGCCAAGCTGGTCAACCCCGCCAACCGGCGCAAGCACACGGTCATCGTGGTCGGCACCGGCCTGGCCGGCGGCTCCGCGGGCGCCACCCTGGCCGAACAGGGCTACCACGTCGTCCAGTTCTGCTACCAGGACTCCCCGCGCCGCGCCCACTCCATCGCCGCGCAGGGCGGCATCAACGCCGCGAAGAACTACCGCAACGACGGCGACTCGGTCCACCGGCTGTTCTACGACACCGTCAAGGGCGGCGACTTCCGCGCCCGCGAGTCCAACGTCGCCCGCCTGGCACAGATCTCGGTGCAGATCATCGACCAGTGCGTGGCACAGGGCGTGCCCTTCGCCCGCGAGTACGGCGGTCTGCTCGACACCCGCTCCTTCGGCGGCGTCCAGGTCTCCCGCACCTTCTACGCCCGCGGCCAGACGGGCCAGCAACTGCTGCTCGGCGCCTACCAGGCCCTCAGCCGGCAGATCGCCGCCGGCAACGTGGAGATGCACCCGCGCACCGAGATGCTGGACCTGATCGTCGTGGCCGGGCGGGCGCGCGGCATCGTGGCCCGCGACCTGATCACGGGCCGTATCGACACGTACTTCGCGGACGCGGTCGTACTCGCCTCCGGCGGCTACGGCAACGTCTTCTACCTGTCGACCAACGCCATGAACTCCAACGCGACCGCGATCTGGCGGGCGCACCGGCGCGGCGCCTACTTCGCCAACCCCTGCTTCACCCAAATCCACCCGACGTGCATCCCGCGCACCGGCGAGCACCAGTCCAAGCTCACCCTGATGAGCGAGTCGCTGCGCAACGACGGCCGGATCTGGGTGCCCAGGGCCAAGGGCGACGACCGCCCGCCGAACCGGATCCCCGAGGAGGAGCGCGACTACTACCTGGAGCGCATCTACCCCTCCTTCGGCAACCTGGTCCCGCGCGACATCGCCTCCCGTGCCGCGAAGAACGTCTGCGACGAGGGCCGGGGCGTCGGCCCCGGCGGCCAGGGCGTCTACCTGGACTTCGCCGACGCGATCCGGCGGATGGGCCGGGCGGCCGTGGAAGCCAAGTACGGCAACCTCTTCGACATGTACCAGCGGATCACCGACGAGGATCCGTACGAGGTGCCGATGCGCATCTACCCGGCCGTGCACTACACGATGGGCGGACTGTGGGTCGACTACGACCTCCAGACGACGATCCCCGGCCTGTTCGCCATCGGCGAGGCCAACTTCTCCGACCACGGCGCGAACCGCCTCGGCGCCTCCGCCCTGATGCAGGGCCTCGCCGACGGCTACTTCGTGCTCCCGGCCACCATCAACGACTACCTGGCCCGCAACCCCCACCAGGACCCGGTCACCCCCGAACACCTCGTCGTACAAGAGGTTTTGGCGGAGACCGAGGACCGGCTCAACCTGCTGCTCGCCGTCGGCGGCGACCGCACCCCGGACTCCTTCCACCGCGAACTGGGCGAAGTCATGTGGGAGTTCTGCGGCATGGCCCGCACCGACGAGGGCCTGCGCAAGGCCCTGGAACGCATTCCGCAGATCCGCGAGGAGTTCTGGCGGCGCATCAAGGTCCCCGGCACCGGTGAGGAGTTCAACCAGTCGCTGGAGAAGGCCAACCGCATCGTCGACTACCTGGAACTCGCCGAACTCATGTGCCTCGACGCCCTGCACCGCGCCGAGTCCTGCGGCGGCCACTTCCGCGAGGAGTCCCAGACCCCGGACGGCGAAGCCGCCCGCCGGGACGAGGAGTTCGCCTACGCGGCCGCCTGGGAGTTCGCCGGTACGGGCTCCGCTCCCGTCCTGCACAAGGAAGACCTCGTCTTCGAGTACGTCCACCCCACCCAGCGGAGCTACGCATGAAGCTCACCCTGCGCGTCTGGCGGCAGAAGAACGCCGACGCCGACGGCACGATGTCCACGTACGAGGTGGACGGCATCTCGCCCGACATGTCCTTCCTGGAGATGCTGGACGTCCTCAACGAGCAGCTCATCCTCTCCGGCGAGGACCCGGTCGCCTTCGACCACGACTGCCGCGAGGGCATCTGCGGCGCCTGCTCCCTGGTGATCAACGGCGACGCGCACGGGCCCGAGCGCACCACCACCTGCCAGCTGCACATGCGGTCCTTCGAGGACGGCGACACCATCGACATCGAGCCGTGGCGGGCCGCCGCGTTCCCGGTGATCAAGGACCTGGTGGTCGACCGCTCCGCGTTCGACCGGATCATCCAGGCCGGCGGCTACGTCACCGCACCGACCGGGTCCGCGCCCGAGGCACATGCCACGCCGGTGCCGAAGGCCGACGCCGACTTCGCGTTCGAGCACGCCGAGTGCATCGGCTGCGGGGCCTGCGTGGCGGCGTGCCCCAACGGCGCGGCGATGCTGTTCACCTCGGCCAAGATCAACCATCTGAACGTGCTGCCGCAGGGCGCTCCCGAGCGGGAGACGCGGGTCCTCGACATGGTGGCGCAGATGGACGACGAGGGCTTCGGCGGCTGCACGCTGGCGGGGGAGTGCGCCACCGCCTGCCCCAAGGGCATTCCGCTGATGTCCATCACCAGCATGAACCGGGAGTGGCTGCGGGCCACCCGGAAGGCGGGCAAGCGGTAGCCGCCGCAGGGGGACGCCGCGGCGCCGCGCCGGAGTGCCGGGCCGCGGTGGCCGTTCGCGCAGTTCCCCGCGCCCCCGCGGGGCGCGTCACAGACCGTTCGCCGGTGAAGGCGGGCGGGCGGGGCCGGGAGATGGTGCTCACCCGGCCCCGTCTGGTCTTTCCCGGTCCGGTACCTTCCGCTCATGATCACCTGCCGGTGCGAGGCCGCTGTGCGGGCCGCCGTTCCCGGCCGTTCAGCATCCCCACATCCGCTCTCCCGGCATCCGTCACGCGCCGGCCAACCGGCGTCGGAAGAACAGGAACGGCGGGCCGCAGACCACCGGCCCGCCGCCGCTGCCGCCGAACCGGCCCCGTGACCAGGAGAGAGCCATGACCGGCGTTCCCACCCTCGACCGTCCTCCGGGGCCCTTGGCGCCCGCCCGCTACACCGTCGCGCTCGCCCGCGACGAGGACGACGTGCGGGCCGCGCAGCGGCTGCGGCACGACGTCTTCGCCGGGGAGATGGGCGCCGTACTCGCCACCCCGCGGCCGGGCCACGACATCGACGCCTTCGACGCCCACTGCGACCACCTGCTGGTCCGCGACACCGCGAGCGGACAGGTCGTCGGCACCTACCGGCTGCTGCCGCCCGAGCGGGCCGCGGCGGCCGGACGGCTGTACTCCGAGGGCGAGTTCACGATCGACGCGCTCGACCCGATCCGGCCCGGCCTGGTCGAGGTCGGCCGCTCCTGTGTGCACCCCGACCACCGCGACGGCGCGGTCATCGGCCTGATCTGGGCCGGCATAGCCCGCTACATGACCGACCGCGGCCACGAGTGGCTGGCCGGCTGCTGCTCGATACCGCTCGCCGACGGCGGCGCCCTCGCCACCGCCACCTGGGACCGGGTGCGCGCCAAGCACCTGGCGCCCGAGGAGTTCCGGGTACGACCGCGCACGCCCTGGACGCCGAACCCCGAGACCCCCGCCGGGCGCACCGAACTGCCCGCCCTGCTCCGCGGCTACCTGCGCCTGGGCGCCTGGGTGTGCGGGGAGCCCGCGCACGACCCGGACTTCGGGGTCGCCGACCTGTACGTGCTGCTGTCGATGCGCCGGGTCAACCCGCGCTACCTGCGGCACTTCCTCTCCCTCGTGCCGGCCCGATGAGCGTCTGGCTGCCCACCGCGCCCTGCACCCCGGACGCCTGTGTGGAACCGGCGCCCGCCACCGTCGCCGTACCGCGGGCCGTGCTGCGGCTGGCCGCCGTCGCCGTCCTGCTGCTCGCCGGGATCGCGCTGTCCCCGTTCGGCCGGTGGATCCCGGCCGAGTGGATCGGGCGCTGGTGCCGGGCCGTCGTACGGGCCATCGGGGTACGGGCCCGCATCACCGGCCCCGCCGCGCCGGACGGCGGGCTGCTGCTGGTCGCCAACCACGTGTCCTGGCTGGACATCCCGCTGCTGACCGCCGTACGGCCGGCCAGGATGCTCGGCAAGACCGAGATACGGCGCTGGCCGGTGGCGGGCGCGCTGGCCGCGCGGGGCGGCACGCTGTTCATCGAGCGGGACCGGCTGCGCGCCCTGCCCGGCACGGTGGAGGTGATCGCCGGCGTCCTGCGCGCCGGCTCCGCCGTGGCCGCCTTCCCGGAGGGCAGCACCTGGTGCGGGCGCGCCCACGGCCGCTTCCACCGGGCCGTCTTCCAGGCGGCGCTGGACGCGGGCGTGCCCGTGCAGCCGGTCTGCCTGCGGTACCGGCTCCAGGACGGGGGTACGGGCACCCCCGCGGCCTTCGTCGGCGAGGACACCCTGCTCGCCTCCCTGTGGCGGGTGGCCCGCACCCGCGGCCTCGTCGCCGAGGCCGAGGTGCGCCCGCTGATCCCCCCGCACACCCACCCCGACCGCCGCGCCCTCGCCACCGTGGCCCAGCCGATCACCCCCGCCCCCACCTGGACCCACGCGGCCCTGGTCAACGACCACCGCACCACCACCCGCCCCCTCGCCCAGACCCCGGCGGCCCGCGAGGGGATGACCCGTGCGGGGTGACCTGCGCGGGGGGATCCGGAGGGACTGGTCGGGAGGGGATGCGCCGGAGGGGGATCCGGTGGGGATGACCCGGAGGGGGGTGACCAGGAGGGGATGGCCCGGACGGATTGATCCGGTGGGGATGGCCCGGAGGGGCTTATCCGGTGGGGCCGTCCGTGAGGGGATGGCCCGGACGGGTTGATCCGGTGGGGATGGACAGTAAGGGGTGATCCGGAGGGGGTGACCAATAAGGGATGATCCGGAGGGGGTGACCAGTAAGGGGTGATCCGGAGGGGGTGGTCCCTAGGGCATGACCAGGCAGGGGCCACCCGGAGGGGGCGGGTGCCCCTCAGGGCGTGGCCAGGGCGGTGATGCCCCAGGGGAGCGACCTAGGGCAGCATCCGGGCCAGGTACGGCGCCGTCGCGCTGCCCTCCGCGCGGGCCACCCGCTGCGGCGGTCCCGCGGCGACGATCCGGCCGCCCTGGTCACCGCCGCCCGGTCCGAGGTCGATGACCCAGTCGGCGCCCGCGACCACCGTCATGTCGTGCTCGACCACGACGACCGTGTGCCCGGCGTCGACCAGTCCGTGCAGCCGGTCCATCAGGACCTCCACGTCGGCCGGGTGCAGGCCGGTGGTCGGCTCGTCCAGCAGGTACAGGGTGTGACCGCGGCGCCCACGCTGGAGTTCGCTCGCCAGCTTGATCCGCTGGGCCTCGCCGCCGGACAGCTCGGTCGCGGGCTGGCCGAGGCGCAGATAGCCGAGGCCCACGTCGAGCAGCGTGCCCAGGCTGCGGGCGGCGGCCGGGACGTCCGCGAAGAACTCCGCCGCCGCCTCCACCGTCAGATCCAGCACCTCGGCGATGTTCCGCCCCCGGTACGCCACCTGGAGCGTCTCGGGGTTGTAGCGGGCGCCGCCGCAGTCCGGGCAGGGCGCGTACGTGCTCGGCAGGAACAGCAGCTCGACGCTGACGAACCCCTCGCCCTGGCAGGTCTCGCAGCGGCCCCCGGCGACATTGAACGAGAACCCCCCGACGCCGTACCCGCGCCGGTGCGCCTCGTCGGTCGCCGCGAAGATCTTCCGTACCACGTCGAACAGCCCGGTGTACGTGGCCAGGTTGGAGCGCGGGGTACGGCCGATCGGCTTCTGGTCAACCCGCACCAGCCGGTCGACGCCCGCCAGCCCCTGCGTCAACTCCCCGATCAGCGTGGACTTCCCGGAGCCGGAGACCCCGGTGACGGCGGTGAACGCGCCCAGCGGGAACGCGGCCGTCACCTCCCGCAGGTTGTGCCGGCTCACCGGGCCGACCTTCAACCAGCCGCGCGGCTCGCGGACTTCACGCGGGGGTCCCGGCGCCTCGTCGAAGAGGAACGCGGCCGTCGCCGACTCCTCGACCGACGCCAGCTCGGCCGGCGGCCCGCTGTACAGCACCCGTCCCCCGTGCTCGCCCGCGCCCGGACCCACGTCCACCAGCCAGTCGGCGCCGCGCACCACCTCCAGATGGTGTTCCACCACGAACACCGAGTTCCCCGCCGCCTTCAGCCGGGCCAGCACCCCGAGCAGCGCCTCGGTGTCCGCCGGGTGCAGTCCCGCGGACGGTTCGTCCAGCACGTACACCACACCGAACAGTCCCGACCGCAACTGCGTGGCCAGGCGCAGCCGTTGCAGCTCGCCCGCCGAGAGGGTGGGCGTGGCACGGTCCAGGCTCAAGTAGCCGAGGCCGAGTTCGACCACCGGCGCGATCCGGGACTTCAGATCCTCCGTGAGGACGCGGGCCGCCCCGGTGCCGCCGTCCAGCAGCCCGGCCAGGTCGGTCAGGGGCAGCGACGCCAGCTCGGCGATGGTGCGCCCGCCGAAGGTCACCGCCAGCGCCTCGGGCCGCAGCCGGCTGCCCCCGCACCCCGCGCAGGGCGCGCTGGTCAGAAAGCGCTCCGCCTTGGCGCGCAGGGTGGGCGACTTGGTGTCCGAGAACGTCTTGAGCACATACCGGCGGGCGCTCATGTACGTGCCCTGGTACGGGCGTTGGATCCGGTCCGCGTCCCGCACCGGATGCACCGTGACGACCGGCTGCTCGTCCGTGAACAGGATCCACTGCCGCTGTTCGGCGGGCAGCTCGCGCCAGGGCCGGTCCACGTCGTAGCCGAGCGCGTCCAGGATGTCCCGCAGGTTCTTGCCCTGCCAGGCGCCCGGCCACGCGGCGATCGCGCCCTCGCGCACCGACAGCGAGGGATCGGGCACCAGCAACTCCTCGCTGGTGTCGTGCACTTGCCCCAGCCCGTGGCACCGAGGGCAGGCGCCCGCCGCCGTGTTCGGCGAGAACGCGTCGGAATCCAGGCGCTCCGCGCCCGGCGGATACTCCCCGGCGCGCGAGAACAACATGCGCAGGGAGTTGGAGAGGTTGGTGACCGTGCCCACCGAGGAGCGCGAGGTGGGGGCCGCCCGGCGCTGCTGGAGGGAGACCGCGGGCGGCAGCCCGGTGATCTCACCGACCTTGGGCGCGCCGACCTGGTGGATCAGCCGGCGCGCGTACGGCGCGACCGACTCGAAGTAACGGCGCTGCGCCTCGGCGTAGATCGTGCCGAACGCCAGCGACGACTTCCCCGAGCCGGACACCCCGGTGAACACGGCCAGTACGTCACGCGGGACGTCCACGTCGACGCCCTGGAGATTGTGCTCACGGGCGCCGCGGACGCGGACACAGGGATCATGGGGGCTGTGGTGCATGGAAGACACACCCTATCCGCCCCCGCCTACTAGGACCGCGGAGGGTTGCCCGGGTCCTGCCGGGTGCCGAACTCGTCCCGCGCCTTGTCCTGGGCGGTGTCGACCTGCTTCTGGTACTTGTTGCCGGTGCGCTGGTCGATGTAGTCGCCGCCCTTGTCGATGCCCTTGTCGGCCTGGCTTTCGTGGCCCTTGATCATGCCCTTGAGCTTGTCCATGAAGGACATGGCGGTCCTCCTCCTCGCTTGCGTTCTTGCCCTCTCAGGGTCACCGGCACGGGCCCGCCTCGCATCTCGGGGCCGTCCGGGTGCTCAGGGGGCGAACAGCTCGGCCAGCAGGCGGTAGGAGTCCAGCAGCGCCGGGCGGTCGTAGCCGCTGGTCGTGACCAGGACCTCGGCCGCGCCGGTCTCCTTCAGCACCGCTTCCAGCTCGTCCGCGACCTGGTCCGGGGTGCCCGCGAGCTGCCCGGCGAGCTGGGCGTCGTACGCCTCCCGCTCCCGCGCGCTCAGCACACGGGCCTCGGTCTCCCCGGCCGGGGCGAGCGGCGGGAAGGTGCCGTGCGTGCGCGCGTACGCCATCGACCACGCCTCCGGGACCAGCAGCCGCCGCGCCGCCTCCTCGGTCCGGGCGACCGCGACCGCCCCGGAGATCACCACGTAGGGGTCGGCCGCCCAGGGTGAGGGGCGGAAGGCGGCGCGGTAGCGCTCGACGCCGCGCAGCAGCCGGTCCCGGTCGCGCAGGTCCCCGATGACCAGGGGCAGCCCGGCCCGCGCCGCGATCCGCGCGCCCTCGCCCAGGGCCAGCACGAACGGCGGTACCCGCAGGCCGTCCGCCGGCCGGGCGCGCACCCCCGCAGGGGACGGCCCGGAGAACCAGTCGAGCAGCTCGCCGAGCTGGGCGCCGAAGTCCGCCGCGTCCTCCTTGTCCCGGCCGAGCGCCCGGCGCACCCCGTCCGTGAAGCCCACCGAACGCCCGAGACCCATGTCGATCCGCCCCGGAAACAGCGACTCCAGCACCCCGAACTGCTCGGCGACGACGAACGGCCGGTGATTGGGCAGCATCACCCCGCCGGTGCCCACCCGGATCGTCCGGGTGGCGGCGGCCACCACGGCGGCCAGCACCGTCGGCGCGGAACCGGCGACACCGGGCACCCCGTGGTGCTCGGACACCCAGAACCGGTGGTAGCCGAGCGCCTCCGCCTCCCTGGCCAGCGCCACGGTGTCCCGCAGCGCCTCGGCGGGCGGGTGGCCCTGGCGGATGCGGGAGCGGTCGAGGACGGAGAACCTGGTCCGGGAGATCACTGAACTGCGCACGCAGGGTTCAACGCCCTGGCGGCCCGCGGATTCCCGCGGGTGGCTAGGGTTCTCGTGTGAGCGACAACAGCGCCCGGCCGATCGCCGTGTTCGACCTCGACAACACCCTGGCGGACACCGCCCACCGGCAGCACTTCCTCCGGCGGCGGCCCAAGGACTGGGACGGGTTCTTCGCCGCCGCGCCCGCGGACCCGCCGCTCGCCGAGGGCGTCAGGCTGGCCCGCGAGAGCGCGCGGGACTGCGAGATCGTCTACCTGACCGGCCGCCCGGAGCGCTGCCGCCGCGACACCCTGGACTGGCTCGCCGCGCACGAACTGCCCGCGGGTGACCTGTACATGCGGGGCGACGCGGACCGCAGGCCCGCCCGGTTCACCAAGCTCGCGACCCTGCGCAGGCTCGCCCGGGGCCGCGAGGTGCGCTTCCTCGTGGACGACGACGCGGTGGTCTGCGACGACGCCGAGCGCGCCGGATTCACCGTGGTGCGGGCCGGCTGGGCCGAGGATTCCGCGGCGCTGCGGGAGGCCCAGGAGAAGGAGGGCCGTACCTGAGACGGTGTGAAGCGGGACCGTACCCGAGGCGGCGCGGTCAGTCGCCGTCCTCGATGCGGAAGCCCACCTTCAGGCCCACCTGGTAGTGCTCGATCCGGCCGTCCTCGATCTGGCCGCGGACCTGTGTCACCTCGAACCAGTCCAGATTGCGCAGCGTCTGGCCGGCGCGTGTGATGCCGTTGCGGATGGCCTGGTCGAGACCCTCGTGCGAGGTGCCGACGATCTCGGTGACCCGGTAGGTGTGGTTCGTCATCGGGGGCTCCTTGGGCCGGGGGACACGCCGTACTCCACGGTGCCGCATCCCGGCCCGCTCCGCACGGCGTAGCAGCCGTCACCCGGCGTAGTCGCCGGCAGCCCTTGACCTCGGCATTGGTCCATACCAAAATCCAGCCACACCCGTACGAGCACCCGTGCTCGTCCCCCCACGTCGGGCTTCCACCCCTGTGCGCATCCGCCATGCCAGACAGAACAGGACCCCTCGTGAGACGTCGTCTGCTCGCCCTCAGCTGTGTCACCGGCTGCCTCGTCAGCGGCTGCGGGATGCTCCCCGGCACCCATCAGCGTGAGACCGTCACCGTGTGGCTGATGAAGGACAGCGCCTCGGCGAACTTCCTCGACCGCTTCACCAAGGACTTCGAACACACCCACCCTGACCTGCGCCTGGACATCCGCATCCAGGACTGGACCGGCATCGTGGCGAAGGTCCGCAAGGCGCTCGCGGGGACCTCCGGCGACGCCCCGGACGTGATCGAGGTCGGCAACACCCAGGTGCCGCTGTACGCCGACGGCGGTCGGCTCGCCGACCTGACCCTGGAGTCGATGCGCGACTGGGGCAAGGACAAGTGGCTGCCCGGTCTCGCCGAACCCGGCAAGGACGGCAGCTCGCAGTACGGCATCCCCTGGTATGCCGCCAACCGCGTCGTCATCTACCGCAAGGACCTGTTCGCCCAGGCCGGCATCGCCCGCCCGCCGCGCACCCGCGCCGAATGGCTCGCCGACACCGAGAAGCTCGACTCCGGCGCCAGCCAGGGGATTTACCTCGCCGGACAGGACTGGTACACGCTCTCCGGCTTCATCTGGGACGAGGGCGGCGACCTCGCCCGCAAGGTCGGCGACTACGACTGGAAGGGCGCCCTGGATTCCCCCGCCGCGCTGCGCGGCATGGACTTCTACCGGCGGCTCCAGTCGCTGGGCGACGGGCCCAAGGACGCCGACGAGGAACACCCGCCGCAGGCCGGGGTGTTCGCGGGCGGCAAGGTGGCGCAGATCGTCGCCGTACCGGGACTCGCGCAGGACATCGTGCGGCGGAACCCGCAACTCAAGGGAAAACTGGGCTACTTCCCGGTGCCCGGCCCGACCGCCGCCCGGCCCGGCGCCGTGTTCACCGGCGGCTCCGACCTCGTCATCCCGCAGAACACCAAGGACCAGTTCGCGGCGACCGCCGTCGTCGGGGCGCTCACCGGCGCCAAGTGGGACACCGAACTCGCCCGCACCATGAACTACGTGCCGAACAAGACCACGCTGGCCGCCGCCGTCTCCGGCGAGGAGGGGGTCGCCGCCATGGCCGCGGGCGCGGCACACGGCAGGGCGACCCCCAACACCCCTCAGTGGGCGGACGTCGAGGCCGACAACCCGATCAAGCAGTACATGACCAGGGTGCTGAACGGGGCGGACCCGGCGACGGAGGCCCGCCGGGCGTCACAGCGGATCACCGAGGAACTCACCCCTAGACTCTGAGCCGTTCACCGCGCCACGCCCGTCGCTCACCGTGCCACGCTCAGCGACAGCGCGAACCGTTCCTCCGCGTCGGTCCACCAGTGGGTCAAGTCGAGCCCGGTGGCGGCCAGTTCCCGGCTCACGCCTTCCTTCCGGAACTTCGCCGACACCTCGGTGCGCAGCTCCTCGCCCGCCGCGAACTCCACCGCGAGGTCCAGCGCGGGCACCTTCACGGTCTGCGCGGTGCGCGCGCGCAGCCGCATCTCGATCCACTCGTGGCGGGCGTCCCACAGGGCCACATGCTCGAAGGCGTCCGGGTCGAAGTCGGCGCCCAGTTCGCGGTTGACGACGTTCAGCACGTTCTTGTCGAACCCGGCCGTCACCCCGGCCGCGTCGTCGTACGCCCGCACCAGCACCTGCTCGTCCTTGACCAGATCGGTGCCGAGCAGCAGCCCGTCGCCTGGTTCGAGCAGGGCGCGCACCGAGGCGAGGAACGCGGCGCGTTCGGCGGGCAGCAGATTGCCGATGGTGCCGCCGAGGAACGCCACCAGCCGGGGGCCGGGCGTCGCGGGCAGGTCGAGCGGCGCGGTGAAGTCGGCGATCAGCGCGTGCACATCGAGGGCCGGGCGCTCCGCGACGAGTGCCCGGCCTGCCCGGGTCAGGGCGCTCTCGCTGACGTCCACCGGGACGTACGCGGCCAGCGAGGTGAGCGCGTCGAGCAGGTGGCGGGTCTTCTCCGAGGAGCCCGAGCCCAGCTCGATCAGCGTCCGGGCCCCGCTCGCGGCGGCGATCTCACCGGACCGGGCGACCAGGATCTCCCGCTCGGCACGGGTCGGGTAGTACTCGGGCAACTCGGTGATCTTGTCGAAGAGTTCGCTGCCCCGCGCGTCGTAGAACCACTTCGGCGGCAGCCACTTGGGGTCGTCGGTCAGGCCGCGCTCGACATCGGCGCGCAGCGCGGCCTCCGTCGCGTCCTCGGGGAGGGTGCGGGTGACATGCAGAGGGCTCACGTACAGGGCTCCTTCGGTGGTACGGCGGCCGGTCGCGCCGCCGGGGCGAGCAGCACGCCGGTGCTGTCCGCGGTGAGCACGGTGCGGTCGGGGACCTCCCGCCACAGCGGGTCGTCGTCGTAGGGCTCGGAGGCGACGACCGTGCCGCGGCCGGGCTCCGTGCGGTACCAGAGGCTGTCGCCCCAGGCGGTGGCGGCGATGGTGGTGCCGTCCGTCAGCAGCAGGTTCAGCCGGGAGGCGGGGGCCGCCCGCGCGACCTCGCGCGCCGTCTCCGCGAGGGCCCGGTCCGGGGCGGCACCGGTGCGCAGCCGGTGCAGCACCAGGGCCCAGACGAACGCCGAGTCGGTGCGGGCGGGCAGCGACAGCAAATCGACCGGGGGCAGCGCGGCCACCAGGGGTGCCGCCGCGTCCGGCCAGCCCGCGACCGCCCCGTTGTGGCTGAACAGCCAGCGCCCCGCGGCGAACGGCGCCGCGGCGGCCTCCGCGTCCGCCCCCGCGAGGGTGGCGTCCCGTACGGCGGCGAGCACCGCGCCGGAGCGCACCACCCGGACCAGGTCGGTGAAGGACAGGTCCGCCCAGATCGGCCCGGCCCGCCGGTACCGGGCGGGCTCGGGGTCACCAGGCGCGTACCAGCCCACGCCGAAACCGTCGGCGTTGACCGTGCCGTACCGCTGCCGCCGCGGCGCCCACGACTGCCGGAACAGGCTGTGCGGGGGCCCCGTCAGCAGCTGGCCGATCGGCAACTCGGGTCCGACATAGGCGAGGTGACGGCACATCAGATGGACTCCGAGCGCGCGGTGCGGAACCCGGAGAAGATCTGCCGCCGGATCGGATAGTCCCAGTTGCGGAAGGTGCCCCGGCAGGCGACCGGGTCCACGGCGAACGAACCGCCGCGCAGCACCTTGTACTCGGGGCCGAAGAACACCTCCGAGTACTCCCTGTACGGGAACGCCCGGAACCCCGGATACGGCAGGAAGTCGCTCGCCGTCCACTCCCACACGTCACCGATCAACTGCCGTACTCCGAGCGGGGATTCGCCTGCCGGATAGCTCCCGGCCGGTGCGGGTCCCAGATGCCGCTGGCCGAGGTTGGCGTGCTCCGGCGCCGGGTCGGCGTCGCCCCAGGGGTAGCGCCGGGAGCGGCCGGTGGCCGGGTCGTGCCGGGCGGCCTTCTCCCACTCCGCCTCGGTGGGCAGCCGGCGCCCGGCCCAGCGGGCGTAGGCGTCCGCCTCGTACCAGCACACATGCAGCACCGGCTCGTCCGGCGGCACCACCTCGGTGGTGCCGAAGCGGCGGCGCAGCCAGCGGTCGCCCTCCCGGCGCCAGAACAGCGGCGCGCCGATGTCGTGCCGCCGGATGTGCGCCCAGCCCTCCGGCGCCCACCAGCGCTCGGTGTCGTAACCGCCGTCCTCGATGAACGCCTGGTACGCCGCGTTCGTCACCGGGGTGGTGTCGATCCAGAACGGCGCCACCTGACGCGGGTGCGCCGGGCGTTCGTTGTCCAGCGCCCACGGTTCACCGGAGGTGCCCATGGTGAACGGGCCGCCGGGCACGAGGACTTCGGCCGGGCCGGTGAACGGCGGGCCGGGCTCCGGCTCCGGCGCGGTCAGGACCGGCGGGCCGGTGCGCAGCTGATGGGTGATCAGCATCGTCTCGTCGTGCTGCTGTTCGTGCTGCGCGACCATCCCGAAGGCGAAGCCGGCCTCGGTCAGCCCGGTGCCCCGGAGATCGGCGGACTCCAGCACGTCCAGCACCCGCCCGCGCACCTCGGCCACGTAATGCCGGGCCTCCGCGGGCGGCAGCAGCGGCAGCGAGGGCCGCTTTGCGCGCGGATGCTCGAAGGCGTCGTACAGGCCGTCGATCTCGGGGCGCAGCGCCTCCCGCCCGCCGACCGCCCGCAGCAGCCACAGCTCCTCCTGGTTGCCGATGTGCGCGAGGTCCCACACCAGCGGGGACATCAACGGCGAGTGCTGGGCGGTGAGTTCGGGTTCGTCCACGCAGGTGGTGAGCGAGGTGGTGCGGTCGCGGGCGGTGGTGAGCGAGGCCAGCGCGCGCTCGCGCAAAGCCTCGGTGTCCGGCTCCGCGGCCGTGGTGTCGGCCTTGGCGGCGGTCATGAGGGGATGTCCTTCCTGCCATGGGCGGCATGGCCGCTCCCGGACCGGGCGATGCCGGTGCCGGGGGGTGCGTCCAGCACATCGTCGGCCGGGCAGCGGCCGCGGGCGACATAGCGCTCCAGGTACCCCGCCACGGCGTCCGTCACCTCGGCGCCGGCCCCGAGCCGGGGCAGCGCGTCCAGCGCCGCCGCGAAACAGGCGGCGGCCACCTCCCGCAGCTCCGGGTCGGCGAGCCCGCGCCGCGCCGCGTCGGACCACAGCGGGTTGTGCGGGGCCGGCCGGTTCAGGGCCCGCTCGGCCAGGGGTTTCACCAACCGGTAGGCGGTCTCGGCCGCCTGGGGATCGTCGAACAGCGCCGCCGTCACCGCGAGCGGCACGATCCAGCCGTCGTCACCCGGCTGCGCGTCGATCATCCGCAGTTCCAGATGGCCGCGCGGTCTCACCGGCGGGAAGAGGGTGGTGAGGTGGTAGTCGAGATCCGACCGGGTGGGCGGCCGGGGCCCGTGGCCGCGCGTCCACTCCCGGAAGGTCAGCCGCTCGGGCACCTCCCAGGGCCCGCCGTCCTGGCGCACGCACATCACCGGGGAGTCCAGCACGTGCCGGGCCCACGCCGCGCGCGGCTCCTCCTCCAGCGGGGGCGCGCCCGCCCGGTCCGCGCCGATCCGCGCCCACATCAGCTGCCGGGTGGACAGCCAGCCCGTGGGCAGCCGGCCGATCAGCGGGGAGTTGGCAAACGCGGCGACCAGGACCGCGCCCAGCTGGTGCGCCAGCCACCAGCGCCGCCCGTGCCCCAGCGGGCCCGGCTCCTCGTGGCCCGCGTCCACGCAGACCTGCACGGAGGCGGAGGCGCGCATCATGTGCCGGCCGGCCGGTCCGGTGCGGTCCAGGCAGGTCTCCATCGCGTCGTAGCGCGGCTCGCGCAGGAACCTGTCGGGGAGGCGGAAGGGATCGTGGCCGAGGCCGACGAGGACGAGCCCGTGCCCGTCGAGGACGGCGCGGACGGCCGCGAGGTCGGCGGAGACGGTGCCGACGCACTCCGTCAGGCAGGCGGCGGGCGGCGAGCTCAGCTCCAGCTGGCCGCCGGGTTCGACGGTGAGCGCAGAACCGAGGGGTACGGCGCGCACGGCGGCGTAGGCCGCGCGAAGCCGTTCGGGTGACACGGGGCGCTGTGGCAGGCCCCGGTCCTGGACGAGCCACTCCAGCTCCACACCGAGGGTGCGGGGTGGCCCGGTCTTGAAGCAGATGCCCTGGACCAGGGCGTCCACCTCGGCCTCGGTGACGGCCGTACGGTGCTCCGTACAGTCGCCACCCTCGTCTGTCGCATCGGACATGTCGGGATCCTCCTGAGATTCCACCATGTCTCCGGCCCCGCGTCCGGTGGGCCGGGCAGGCACTCGTCCCAGCCAAAACCCTCGTGCCGCGTCGCACAAGAGTGCCTCCCGGACGTCTCCGGCACGTCACCGCCGCGACCGCGCGCGTTCGCGGCGGGTTCCGGGGCGGTTCCGGGCGGGTTCGGGCGGTTCCGGGACCGGTTTGGGGGCCGGTTCCGGGGCCGGGAAATTCCGTTGCACCGCCCCACCAGCATCACTCAGGATGACCGCATGAGCACAACGGGGGAGACCGCGCGGGCCGCGATCATGGCGTCCACGGGGGTGGCGCCATGAGCGCGCGCCTGCGCGGGATCGCCGCAGAGACGGAACAGATCGTCGCCGTGGGCCGCTACCGGGCTCCGGGCGGCCCGGAGGTGTCCCTCGCGGACGCGATAGCGACCGCCCGGACCGGCACCCGGATGTACGGCCCCGGACCCATCCCGGTGCCGCCGGCACCCGGCCTGGACACGGCCGTCGAGGTGACCGGCGAGAGCAGCATGGAGGCCGCCCACCGGCTGTCCGGCGCCCCGGTCGCCGTCCTGAACTTCGCCTCGGCGAGAAACCCCGGCGGCGGCTACCTGAACGGCGCCCAGGCCCAGGAAGAGGCCCTGTGCCGCGCCTCCGCGCTGTACACCTGCCTGCTGCGGGTCCGGGAGTTCTACGACCACCACCGCGCCGACCGGGACCCGCTCTACTCCGACCGGGTGATCCACAGCCCCGGCGTCCCCGTCTTCCGCGACGACCGCGGACGGCTCCTCGCCGAGCCCTACCACGTGGGCTTCCTGACCGCCGCCGCCCCGAACGCGGGGGTCCTGCGGCGTACGGCCCCCGACCGCGCCGCCGAAGTCCCGGCCTCCCTCGCGACCCGCGCCGAACGGGTCCTGGAGACCGCCGCGGCCCATGGCTACCGGCGGCTGGTGCTGGGCGCCTGGGGCTGCGGCGTCTTCCAGAACGATCCGGCGCAGGTCGCCGCCGCGTTCCGGAACCTGCTCGGCGCCGGTGGCCGCTTCGAGCGGACGTTCGAGCGCGTGGTGTTCGGCGTGCTGGACCGGACGCCCGGCGCGACGGTGCGGGAGGCGTTCGTACGAGCGTTCGTGCCGGCCGGGGTGTGAGCGAGGCGGGGCGGCCCCTCCGGGGCGCAGGCTGCTGGAGCCGGTGCCGCGCCCCGGTGTCCGGGCCGGTGGACGTCGGCCCCTGTTGTCCCGGTGCCCCGCCCCCGCCGTCGGCCGTCAGGTCCAGCCGTACCGCTCGTGCAGCCGCTGCCGGACCAGATTGAAGCGCATCCGGTCCAGGGCGCACGCCTCGCGGCGCATGCCGTCCTCGTGCAGGCGCAGCACCCGGTCCACGTCCACCCAGGAGTCCCGGCCCGAGCGGTCCCAGGGGCCGCTGCCGATGGCCACCCACTCGCGGTCGCCGTCGTGCCGCTTGCTGGAGAGCTGCACGGCCAGGAAGGTGCCCGCCGCCTCGCGGGCGACGACCAGTACCGGGCGGTCCTTGCCCCGGCCGTCGTCCTCCTCGAACGGCACCCAGGTCCACACGATCTCGCCGGGGTCCGGGTCGCCGTCGTGGGCCGGGGAGTACTCGGTGCGCACCCGGCCGACCGCGCGCGGGTCGGCCTCGGTGGTCGCGTGTGGGCCGTTACGGCCGGGAACGTTCTCGTCGGTGTCGGTATACGTGCTCACGGGGGCACCCTAGTGGCACCTCCGACCGGGGCAACGAGCGCCCGGCGCCTGCGCGTTGGCCCTGTCCGGATCGGTCCCGGTATGGGTCAGGACGGTCCGTCGGCGGGCCGGGCGGTGATGCCCAGGCCGGGGCGGCGGTTGTGCACGGTGAGATAGGTCAGCCCCCGCGTCCCCGCGCTGACGCTGCGGGTGGAACCGCGCGGCAGCCACACCAGCGCACCCTCGCCGAGCGGCCGGGGCGCGTCCGAGGCGCCCGCGCCGAGCACACCGTCCCCGGCGACGACCAGCAGCAGCACGTCCAGCCGCGCCTCCGCGTGCGCCGCGATCCGCCCGCCCGGCGCGATCCGCACCACATTGGCATCCAACTGGCGCCCGCTCTCGGCGAGTTTCCACAGCACACCGGACGGCACCGGCGGCTCCTCGGCCAGCGCCCGCGCCTCGCACAGGATACGCGGAACCGGTTCCGCCCGCCCGGCCTGCGCCGCTGGGCCGTCGGCCGCGGACTCTGATGTCATGTGCACCCCTCGCTGTCTCGGCTCCCGGAAGCCACCGTACAATTTTCACACGTAGGATTCGTGAAAAATACTCGCAGGTGAGGAGCGGTGGACATGGCGGAGAGCCCGCGCCGGCGTGCCGTGCTGGACGCGCTGCGCGCCGCGCCCGCGCCGCTCGGGGTGACGGAGACCGCCGCGCGGCTCGGCGTCCACCCCAACACCGTCCGCTTCCACCTGGACGCCCTGGTGGCCGACGGCCTGGTCGAGCGCCGGGCCGAGCCGTCCACCGGCCCCGGCCGGCCGCGCACCGTCTACACCGTCCGCCCCGGCATGGACCGCGGCGGCGCCCGGCGGTACCTGCTGCTGGCGCGGATGCTGCTCAGCCGCTGGGCGTCGGCCGACCCGGCCGAGGCACGCGAGCAGGCCATGGAGACCGGCCGGGAATGGGGGCGGTTCCTGGTGGAGCCGCCGCCCCCGTTCGAGCGGCCGACGGCCGAAGGGGCCGTGACCCGGCTGCTCGCCCTGCTGGACGACCTGGGCTTCGAGCCGGCTCCGGCCCCGGACCCGGAACCGAGGGCGGGGGCTGACCCGGAGCCGGAGTCAGGGGCGGGGGCGGACTCAGGGGCGAGCGGCGGGCGGCGTATCCGGCTCGGCCACTGCCCCTTCCTCGAACTGGCAGAGGAGCACGGCGCGTTGGTCTGCCCCCTCCATCTCGGCCTGATCCAGGGCGCCCTGGACCGGCTCGGCGCGCCGCTGACCGCGACCCGTCTGGAGCCATTCGCCGAACCCGACGCCTGCTACGCCCACTTGGGCGCGGCGGGCTCCGCACCAGGGCACACCGGAAAGGCAGCACACCGATGAACACCGCGCCCGCGGCCGTCGCCACCGCCGTCACCTTCGTCTGGCTCGGCATGGTGCTGGCGATCTCCTTCCTGGAGGCGCCACTGAAGTTCCGCGCGCCGGGCGTGTCCGTCCCCGTCGGGCTCGGCATCGGCCGGCTGGTGTTCCGGGCGCTGAACACCGTCGAGGCGGTGTGCGCGGCCGTGGTGATCGCCGCCGTCGCGGTGGGCGCCGCCCCCGCCCCGATCACCGGCCTGACCGCCGCCGCGGTGGTCCTCCTCCTGCTCCAACTGACGGCCGTACGGCCCTTTTTGAGCCGCCGCTCCGACCGGGTCCTCGCGGGCGAGAACCTGCCCCGCTCCCACGGTCACCTGTGGTACGTGGCCCTGGAACTCCTCAAGGTCGCCGCCCTGCTCGCCCTGGGCATCGGCCTCCTCGCGGTCTGACCGCTCACCCGGCCGTGCCGGGCGGCCACCGCTCGTGCCACCGCGACTCCGCCTCCAACTGGGCGGCGAGCGACACCAGCAGCGGTTCGCTGTCCGCGGGCCCGAGCAGCTGCGCCCCCACCGGCAGCCCGTCCCCGGCGAACCCGGCGGGCACATTGACCCCCGGCCAGCCCAGCACGTTCCACGGCCACGCGTACGGACACGCGGCGATCATCGCCCGGTCCGTGGCCATCGGGCCGAGCCGGTACAGCGCGCCGATCCGCGGCGGGGGCGCGGCCGTGGTCGGGGCGAGGATCACGTCGTACGACCGGAAGAAGGCGCCGATCCGCCGGTGCAGCGCCGCCTCGGCGCGCCGGGCCGCCCGCAGCGGGGCGCCGCCGAGCAGCCGGCCGAGCCGGGCCGCGCCGCGGGTGCGCGCGTCGAGCAGCGCGGGGTCGGGGGCCTCGGCGGCCAGTTCGGCGATCCCGGCGGTGGCGCGGGGCACGAAGGCCAGCCCGATCTGCCCGTAGGGCGGGTCGTCCTCCGTCACCTCGTGCCCCAACCCGGCGAGATGTCCGGCGAGTTCGGTGACACGGGCGCGGATCTGCGGATGCAGCCGGGCCGGTACGGCGGTGAACGGCGGCTTCAGGGAGAGCGCGATGCGCAGCCGTCCGGGGTCGCGGCCGACCGCGTCCGCCACCGTCAGCGCGGGCGGCCGGTGCACGTCGAGGGCGTGGCTGCCGCTCGCCGCGTCCAGCAGCAGGGCGGCGTCGGCGACCGTGCGGGCCAGCGTCCCGTTGACCGTGATGCCCTGGAAGGGATCGGGGCGCGGCCAGGTGGAGATCCGGCCGCGCTGTGGCTTGATGCCGATCAGCCGGGTCCAGGCGGCCGGTATGCGCACCGAACCGGCGCCGTCGGAGCCGAGCGCCGCCGGGACGAGGCCCGCCGCGACCGCCGCCGCCGAGCCGCCCGAGGAGCCGCCGGGGGTGTGCCCGTGGTGCCAGGGGTTGCGGGTGGCGCCGAAGGCCCGCCCCTCCGTGAACGGCCACTGTCCCAGCTCGCAGGTGTTCGTCTTGCCGACGATCACCGCGCCGGCCGCGCGCAGCCGCCGTACCGCCTCCCCGTCGGCGGCCACCGGCGGGAAGTCGCCCGCGCAGCCGAACGCCGTCGGCTCGCCCGCCACGTCCGTGTCGTCCTTCACCGCGAGGGGCACCCCGAGCAGCGGCCGCCGCCCGCCGGCCGCCAACTCCCGGTCGGCGGCGTCCGCTTCGGCGAGCGCGGCCTCGGCGCGTACGATCCGGAAGGCGTTCAGCACCGGCCGGCTCGCCTCGATTCGGGCCAGGGCCTGCTCGACCAGCGTCCGTGAGGTCACCTCCCCGGCGGCGAGCGCGCGGGCGGACTCGGCGAGACCGGGGGAGCGGTCGGGCGTCATGGGCGCGTACCTCCGGGAGGCTCCGGACACGGGGTCTACCGAACGGTAACGTCAACAAGCCGGGCTGGGGAGGGGTTTACCCGCGCGGTCCGCGGCTCACCGCGCCAACAGTCGCCGCAGCCAGTCGAGTCGGGCGGCGCGTGCCGTCCGGGACAGGGCCGCGTCGGGGGCGAGCGCCTCGAAGCCGTGGAACGCGCCGGGCCAGACGTGGAGTTCGGCCGCCGCGCCGGCCTTCCAGAGACGGGAGGCGTAGGCGACCGTCTCGTCCCGGAAGGTCTCCGCCGAGCCGACGTCGAGGTAGGCGGGCGGCAGCCCGGACAGATCGCCGGCGCGGGCGGGGGCCGCGTACGGGGAGACGTCCGGGCCGCCCCGGTGCGCGCCCAGCAGGGCCGTCCAGGCGGTCTCGTTGGCGGTGCGGTCCCACAGGCCGAGACCCGCCATCTGGTGGCTGGAGACGGTGTCGTTACGGTCGTCCAGCATCGGGCTCATCAGCAACTGGCCGAGGAGGAAGGGCCCTTGCCGGTCGCGGGCGAGCAGCGCCGCGGCCGCCGCGAGTCCGCCGCCCGCGCTGGCCCCCGCGAGGACGATGCGCCGCGGGGCGCCGCCGATCTCGGCCGTGTGCGCGGCGGTCCAGACGAGTCCCGCGTAGACGTCCTCGACCGGTGCCGGGTGCGGGTGTTCGGGGGCGAGCCGGTAGTCGACCGACACCACCACCGCGCCCAGCTCCCGCGCCCAGCTCAGGGGGATGTCCACCCCGGCCCGGTCGGTGCCGGCCATCATGCCGCCGCCGTGCACGTGGTAGAGCACCGGCAGCGGGGCCGTCGTATCCGCCGGGCGGCAGATCAGCAGCGGGACGCCGGGGGCGCCCGGCGGACCCGGCACGGCGTGCTCGCTCACCTCGAAGGCGCCGCCCAGCGTGAGGTCCGGTGCGGCCAGACAGGTGCCGCGCCGGGCGGCGCCGAGGTCCTCCAGCCGGAAGCCGGGCACGGCCGCGTCCCCGAGCGCCTCCAGACACGCGGCCAGCTCCGGGTCGAACGGCGGCGGGACCAGGGACACGGCTTCCTCCTCGGACGGGCTGACGCGATCACGGCCGTACGGCCATCGTCCGCATACCCGCGATGCCGCGCACCAGATACCCGCGATGCCGCGCACCAGCAGTACGGCGCCGGCGGACCGGCCGGGGAGCCTGGACCGCAAGGTGCGGCTTCTCGGTGGGAAGACGACGCGGGCCGGCCGAGGAGCCCTTAGGGGCCGGAAAAACCCGTAGGGGCCGGAAGCCGCTCGGTTCCGGTCCCTACGGGTGGTGCGAGGGGCGGCTCAGGCGGCCGCGGTCTCCGTCACGGTGCCGTGCAGGCGCGCCACGACCTCGGTCAGCTGGGCGGCGACCTCGGTGTCGTCGGCCGGGTGGGTCTCGGCGAAGCGGGTCAGGGAGCCGGGGATCGAGAGCTTGATGTCCTCGACGACCTTGCCGCCGGCGATGCCGGCCGCCTTGCGGGTGTCGTCCTGCGCCCACACGCCGCCGTACTGGCCGAAGGCGGTGCCGATCACGGCGACGGGCTTGCCGCCGAAGGCGCCGGCGCCGTAGGGGCGGGACAGCCAGTCGATGGCGTTCTTCAGGACGGCCGGCATGGTGCCGTTGTACTCGGGCGAGAACAGCAGGAACGCGTCGGCGCTCTGAGCGGCCTCACGAAGAGCCGCGGCGGCGGCCGGGACACCGCCCTCGACGTCGATGTCCTCGTTGTAGAAGGGCACGTCGGCCAGGCCCTCGAAGATCACGACCTCGGCGCCCTCGGGGGCGAGCTTGGCGGCCGCCTCGGCCAGCTGACGGTTGTGCGAACCGGCACGCAGGCTGCCGACGAGCGCGAGGATACGAACAGACATGGGAAGACTCCAGGGGCTGAAACATCGCCGTTACGATCCGGACCAAGGTCCGTTTAAATTTCTATCACTCTAACCGGACCGGGGTCCAGTTCTGTTCCCGGTGCTTTACGCTGTCTTCATGTCCAGCGCGCCGCAGCCCTTCCCGACGCCGCAGGAGCCCTCCGACGCGCCTCCCCTGCTGGAGCTCGGCACCGCTCCCGAGGAGCCCTGTCTGCGCGCCGACGCGGCCCGCAATCGCGCCCGGCTGCTGGAGGCCGCCGCCCGCCTGATCGCGGAGCACGGCGTGGCCGGCGTCACCATGGAGGCCGTCGCCTCGGCGGCCAAGGTCGGCAAGGGCACGGTATTCCGGCGCTTCGGCGACCGCACCGGGCTGCTGACGGCCCTGCTCGACCACTCGGGCCGGCAGCTCCAGGCCGACTTCCTCTGTGGCCCCCCGCCGCTCGGCCCCGGCGCCCCGCCCCTGGAGCGGCTGCGGGCGTTCGGCATCGCGGTGCTCTACCGCTCGGCCGAGCAGCTGGAACTGCAGCTCGCCGCCCAGCCCGAGGCCTGCCGCCGCTTCTCCCACCCCGCGACGCAGGCGCTGCGCACCCATGTGGTCATGCTGCTGCGGCAGATCGTGCCGGACGCGGACTGCGAGCTGCTCGCCCACACCCTGCTGGCCTCGCTCGACCCGGCCCTCATCCACCATCTGACCCGGCAGCGCGGGCTGCCCATGGCCCGCCTGGAGGCGGCCTGGGTGGATCTGGTCGCGCGGGTTACGGGCACCGAGCCGCCCGCCTGACCCGTCTCGCAAGGGGTCGGGTGGCCCCGTCCGGCGCACCGAACGGACCTACTCCGCACGGGAGTTGGTCAAAAGACGAATCACGGTCCCCCGCCCGCCGCGCCCCCGGACCGCTCTGCCAAGATGCGGTCTGTCATGGTGCAGATACCGAACACTCCCACGAGTGCCGATGTGGCCCGCCTGGCCGGCGTCTCGCGCGCGACCGTGTCCTACGTCCTGAACAACACCGAGGCCGTACGGATCAGTGAACCCACGCGGCGGCGCGTCCACGAGGCCGCGCGGGAACTGGGGTACGTCCCCCACGCGGCCGCCCGCAGTCTGCGCGCCGGCCGCAGCCGTACGGTCCTCATGCCGGCCCCGGTGGTACCGGTCGGCCCCCTCTACAGCGCGTTCCTCAACGAGGTCCACAGCGCCCTGGGCCGGCTCGACTACACCGTCGTCCAGTACGGCTCCGTCGGCCTCCAGGGCGACGAAGCCGCCCGCGCCTGGGCCGAGTTGCGGCCCGTGGCGGTCCTGGTGCCCGGCACCGGGCTCGGGCCGCGGGGCGTGGCCGTCCTCAAACGCTCCGGCGCCCGCGCGGTCGTCACCCTCGGACCCGAACGCGTCGAGGGCGCGCACGCCCTGCTGATGGACCATGAGGCCGTGGGCCGGTGCGCGGCCGCCCACCTGTACGAGCGCGGCAGGCGGCGGATCGGGGTCGTCGTACCCCATGAACCGGGCCTGGAGGCGTATTCGGGGCCCCGGCTGGCCGGCGCCCGGCGGGCGCTGCGCGGCACCGGGGCGAGCGTCACCGGCGTACCGCTCGCCTACACGGAGCGGTCCGCCGCCGAACTCGCGGGGCACTGGCCCGACTTGGACGCGGTGTTCGCCTACAACGACGAGTACGCCATGCTGCTGATGCGCGCCCTCCAGGACGCGGGGCGGCGCATCCCCGAGGACGTGGCCGTGATCGGCGCCGACGACCTGATGCTCGGCCGGCTGCTGCGGCCCCGGCTGAGCACCGTGCGCATCGAACTGCCCTCGGGCCGGGACCTCGCCGCCCTGGTCGACCGCGCGGTCCGCGATCCGGGCGGCGAACCGGAGGTGCACCGGGTCCTGGGCTCCTCGGTCGTACCCCGCGAGTCCACCTGAACCCGGCCCGCCACCCCCGGCACCGCTACTGCGCCTGGCCCTCCTGGGCCGCGATGCTCTTGCGGACCTCGTCCATGTCCAGCTTCCGCGCCTGGCCGATGACGTCCGTCAGGGCCGCCTCGGGCAGCGCACCCGGCTGGGCGAACACGGCCACCCGGTCCCGCACGATCATCAGCGTCGGGATCGACTGGATGCCGAAGGCCTGCGCCAGCTCCGGCTGGGCCTCGGTGTCCACCTTGCCGAACACCAGGTCCGGGTTGTCCTCGGCGGCCTTCTCGTACACCGGCGCGAACTGCCGGCACGGCCCGCACCAGGACGCCCAGAAATCGATGAGCACGAAGTCGTTGTCCGTGACCGTCTGGTCGAAGTTGTCCTTGGTCAGTTCCACGGTGCTGCTCATGGCCTGGTTCCCTCTTCCTGGTGTGGGGTTGCCGACGGCACAAACACGACCGCCGGACCGGCTATTCCGGGCAGTGTCCCCGCCGGTGCGGGCACGGCGCACGCGCACCCGGAGGCCCCACGCGCGCCGGGCGCCCGTGTGCGCGCTCGTACCCATGTGGCCGCCGCGCACACCACCCACCAGACTGACCCCATGACGGAAACGACGGAATCGGAAACCATCGCGTACGACATCGTGGTGCTCGGGGCCGGGCCCGTGGGGGAGAACGTCGCCGACCGCACCCGCGCGGCCGGCCTCACCACCGCGATCGTGGAGAGCGAACTGGTCGGCGGCGAGTGCTCCTACTGGGCGTGCATGCCCAGCAAAGCGCTGCTCAGGCCGGTCATCGCCCGCGCCGACGCCCGCCGGCTGCCCGGCCTCGCCGCGGCGGTCCAGGGCCCCCTCGACGCCCCGGCCGTACTGGAGCGCCGCGACGACTTCACCTCCCACTGGCAGGACGACGGGCAGGTGGACTGGGTGGAGGGCATCGGCGCCGACCTCTACCGGGGCCACGGCCGCCTCGCGGGCCCGCGCCGGGTCACCGTCACCGTGTCCGACGGCAGCGTCACCACCCTCACCGCCCGGCACGCCGTCGTCGTCTGCACCGGCACCCGCGCCCAGCTGCCCGACCTGCCCGGACTCGCCGAGGTGCGGCCGTGGACCAGCCGCGAGGCCACCAGCGCGGACACGGCACCCGGCCGGCTGATCGTCGTCGGCGGCGGTGTCGTCGCCACCGAGATGGCCACCGCCTGGGCGGCGCTCGGCAGCCGGGTCACGCTGCTGGTGCGCGGCAAGGGCCTGCTCAGCCGGATGGAGCCGTTCGCCGGGGAACTGGTCGCCGAGGCGCTCACCGAGGCCGGGGTGGACGTGCGCACCGGGACCTCCGTCACGTCCGTCACGCGGGAGGACGGCACCGTCGTGGCCCTCACTCGTACGGGTGAGCGGTTCGAGGCCGACGAGATCCTGTTCGCCACCGGCCGCGTCCCCCAGACCGACGACATCGGCCTCGACACCGTCGGTCTGGAACCCGGCTCCTGGCTGGAGGTCGACGACACCCTGCGGGTCACCGGGACCGACTGGCTGTACGCCGCCGGTGACGTCAACCACCGCGCGCTCCTCACCCACCAGGGCAAGTACCAGGCCCGGATCGCGGGCGCGGCCATCGGCGCCCGCGCGGCCGGCACCCCGCTGCTCGACGGACCCTGGGGCCCGCACGCGGCCACCGCCGACCACGGGGCCGTACCCCAGGTCGTGTTCACCGACCCGGAGGCCGCCGCGGTCGGCCTCTCCCTCGCCGAGGCGGAGGAGGCCGGCCACCGGGTCCGCGCGGTGGACGTCGAGTTCTCCTCCGTCGCCGGGGCGGCCCTGTACGGCGACGGCTACAAAGGGCGCGCCCGTATGGTCGTGGACCTGGAGGACGAGATCCTGCGGGGCGTCACCTTCGTCGGCCCCGGCGTCGGCGAACTCATCCACTCGGCCACGATCGCCGTCGCGGGTCACGTCCCGGTCAGCCGCCTGTGGCACGTGGTCCCGTCGTACCCGACGCTCAGCGAGGTGTGGCTGCGACTGCTGGAGGCGTACCGGGACAACTGACGGGCGCTCTACGGCAGTTCGAAGCCGAGGGCGGTCGCGGCCGCGGCCGGGGTCGGCTGGGACCACAGGGCGGCGACCGCCTCGTTGGTGGACAGCGAGCGCGGCTCGGCGCGGTCGAGGTAGAGCGTACCGCCGAGGTGATCCGTCTCGTGCTGCACGATACGGGCGGGCCAGCCGGTGAACACCTCGTCCACCGGGCGCCCCCGCTCGTCCTCGGCACGCAGCCGCACCTCGGCGTGCCGGGCCACCACCGCCTGCCAGCCGGGCACGCTCAGGCAGCCCTCGAAGAACGCGGCGCGCGCGGTGCCGACGGGTTCGTACACGGGGTTGACCAGCACCCGGAAGGGCTGCGGGCGCCGGCCCCGGACCGCGGCGATCTCCTCCGGCACCGGCGCCGGGTCCTCCAGGACCGCGATCCGCAGCTCCACGCCGACCTGGGGCGCGGCGAGGCCCACGCCCGGCGCGGCGTGCATGGTCCGGCGCAGCGCCTCGACGAAGCGGGCCAGCAGGGCGGGGCCGAGCTGGCCTTCGTACGCCTCGGTGGGGCGGCGCAGCACCGGCCGGCCGGCGGCGACGATGGGCAGGGGGCCGCCGGCGGCGAGGAGTTCCTCGACCCGTTCGGCGAGCGGCGCGTGATCACGGTCGGGTGCCATCGCGCCAGGATGCCACGGTGGCCCGCTCGGGGACGAGGCGCGCGGACCGGTGCCGGGGCGTGCCGCCCGAGCGGGGCGGCGAGTCGCCTCGGGGCCGCGGCAGGGCGGCGAGTCGCCTCCGGGCCGTGGCAGGGTGCCTCGGCGCGCCGTGGCGGGACGCGGGCGACGACTCGGCGTGCCGTGGGAGGACGCCTCGGTACGTGGTGGCGGCGGCGCCTCAGTGCTGCGGGAAGTCGCCCGCCAGCGCGGCGGCGATGCGCAGGTGCCGCTCCGCCTCCGCGTGCCGCGCCTGCCGTTCGAGGGTGCGGCCCAGCATCAGCCGGGCGTAGTGCTCCACCGGGTCGCGCTCCACGATCAGCCGCAGCTCGGCCTCGGCCCGCCGCAGCTGCGCGGAGTGGTAGTAGGCGCGGGCCAGCAGCAGCCGGGGCCCGGTCTGCTCCGGCACCTCCTCCACCAGAGCGGCCAGCACGCGCGCCGCGCCCGCGTAGTCCTTGGCCGCGAAGAACGCCCGAGCACGCTCCCAGCGCTCGGCGGCGGTGCCGTGGTCGTAGTACGTGGTCTCCACTGGTGACCTCCTTCGGCGGGCATAACGGCACCGGGTAGTTCAATATTCCACTACCTCCCCCCCCGCTTTCCCGTGGGGCAACTCACGCGCGGGCGACTTCGCGAATCGGGAGGAATTGATAGCCTGTCACCTTCGCATTCCCTGTCCGCTTCCCCGTCCGCAGCGCCGAAGGAGAATGACGTATGGGCGTTCTGGAGACGATCCACGGCCCGCAGGACCTGAAGAAGCTCGACGCCGGTGAACTGGGGACGCTGGCGGGGGAGATCCGCGAGTTCCTCGTCAGCGCCGTCTCCCGCACCGGCGGTCACCTGGGCCCGAACCTCGGCGTCGTCGAGCTGACCATCGCCCTGCACCGGGTCTTCGAGTCCCCGAAGGACCGCATCGTCTTCGACGTCGGCCACCAGACCTATGTGCACAAGCTGCTGACCGGCCGCCAGGACTTCTCCAGGCTCCGCAAGGAGGGCGGCCTGTCCGGGTATCCCAGCCGCGCCGAGTCGCCGCACGACATCGTGGAGAACCAGCACGCCTCCGCCGCCCTGAGCTGGGCCGACGGCATCGCCAAGGCCGACCGCCTGACCGGCAGGCGCGACCGCTCCGTCGTCGCGGTGGTCGGGGACGGCGCGCTCACCGGCGGCATGACCTGGGAGGCGCTGAACAACATCGCCGCCGACAAGACCCTCCCGCTGGTCATCGTGGTCAACGACAACGGCCACTCGTACAACCCCACCATCGGCGGCCTCGCCACCCACCTGGCCGCCCTGCGCACGACGGACGGCTACGAGCAGTTCCTGGAGCGCACCAAGGCCGTCCTCGACCGCACCCCGATCGTCGGCCGCTCGGTCTACGACGCGCTGCACGGCGCGAAGAAGGGCCTGAAGGACTTCATCGCCCCGCAGGGCATGTTCGAGGACCTGGGCCTGAAGTACGTCGGCCCGATCGACGGCCATGACATCGAGGCGCTGGAGTCGGCGCTGGCCCGCGCCAAGCGGTTCGGCGGCCCGGTCATCGTGCACTGCATCACCGAGAAGGGCCGCGGCTACAGCTTCGCCGAGGAATCCGACGAGCGCTTCCACCAGGTCAAGGTGATCGACCCGGACACCGGCAAGCCGGTCACCGTCGCCGGCAAGGACTGGACCAGCGTCTTCGGTGAGGAACTGGTCCGGCTCGGCGCCGAGCGCGAGGACATCGTGGCGATCACCGCGGCGATGCGCGGCTCCACCGGTCTCGCCCCCTTCGCCGAGCGCTTCCCCGACCGCTTCTTCGACGTCGGCATCGCCGAGCAGCACGCCGCCGCCTCCGCGGCCGGCCTCGCCACCGCCGGGCTGCACCCGGTCGTCGCCGTCTACGCCACCTTCCTCAACCGCTGTTTCGACCAGCTCCTGATGGACGTGGCGCTGCACCGCTGCCCGGTGACCTTCATGCTGGACCGCGCGGGCATCACCGGCGACGACGGCGCCTCGCACAACGGCATGTGGGACATGGCCGTCCTCCAGGTCGTGCCGGGCCTGCGCATCGCCGCACCGCGCGACGCGACCCAGTTGCGGGCCCAGATGCGTGAGGCCGTCGAGGTGGCGGACGGGCCCACGGTGGTGCGCTACTCCAAGGGCACCGTCGGCCCCGAGGTGGCCGCCGTCGGCACGATCGCCGGCATGGACGTGCTCCGGGGCTCCGCCGAGGAGGGCGCCGATGTGCTCGTCGTCTCCGTCGGCGCGCTCGCCCCGATGTGCCTGGAGGTCGCCGACCGCCTCGCCGAACAGGGCATCGGCGCCACCGTCCTCGACCCCCGCTGGATCAAGCCGGTGAACGCGGCCCTGCCCGGCATCGCGGCCCGGCACCGGCTCGTCGTCACCGTGGAGGACGGGGTGCGGGCCGGCGGTGTCGGCGCCGCCGTCGCCCAGGCCCTGCGCGATGCCGAAGTGGACGTCCCTGTACGGGACTTCGGCGTCCCCGCCGAGTTCCTCGACCACGCCGAACGCGGCCGGGTCCTGGCCCGCGTCGGGCTGACGGCCGCGGATGTCGCCCGCCGCGTCTCGGGCGTCTTCGCGGGCCTCGGCCGCGACGAGCTGGTCTTCCCCGGCTGAGCGGAGACCCTGATCGAGCCGCCGCCGCCCCCCCGACCTGCGAGGCCCTGCCGCCGCCGGCCCCGACCCCCGAGGCCCTGCCGACACCGCCCCCGACCCCCGAGGCCCCGCCGACACCGGCCTCGGGCCCGCAGCTACGGCCCCCGCCGTTCTCGGGTCCGGCTCCGGCTGATGTCGGACTCCGAGACGCGGCCCCGGCCGCTGCCGGCCTCGGGCCCGCAGCCACGGCTGATGCCTCGGGCTCAGCCCGGCCGATGTCGGCCTCCGGGGTCGGTCTCGGCCGATACCGGCCTCGGGCCCCGTCTGGCCGGTGTCCGGGCCCCTGCCCCTGCTGGCCTCGGGTCCGGCTCCGGTTGATGCCGGAGTCCGAGACGCGGCTCCGGCCGATGCCGGCCTCGGACCTCCGGTCACGGCTGATGCCTTGGGCCGAGCCCGGCTGATGTCGGACTCCGAGACGCGGACCCGGCCGCACCAGCCTCGGGCCCAGCCCCGGCCGATGTCAGTCTCCGGGACCGCCCCTGACCCCTGCCCGCCCCTGGGCCCAGCCTCCTCCCACGTCCGGACTCCGAGGCCCGGCCTCGGCCGGTGTCGGCCTCCGGGACCAGCCCCTTGCCGACGCCGTCCTCGGGAGCCCGGCCCCTGCCGATGGCGGCCTACGCACCCCTCGCGGATTCCGCGAACCGCCGTCGGCAACCCGCGTCAGCGGTGGATCGGCAGGGGCGTCATCTCCACCAGCCGTCGGCCCGTGCCGCCCCACCGAAGGGCGATGACCTCGGCCATGATGGCCACCGCCGTCTCCTCCGGTGTGCGGGCGCCCAGGTCGAGTCCGATGGGGGAGGACAGCCGGGACAGCTCCGCCTCACTCATGCCCTCCTCGCGCAGCCGCCGCAGGCGGTCCTCGTGGGTGCGGCGGCTGCCCATCGCGCCGATGTAGCGGGCGGGCGTGCGCAGCGCCCGCCGGAGCAGCGGTACGTCGAACTTCGGGTCGTGGGTGAGGACGCAGATCACCGTGTTCTCGTCCACCTCGGCCGACTCCAGATACCGGTGCGGCCAGTCCACCACCAGTTCGTCCGCGTCCGGGAAGCGGCGGCGGGTGGCGAACACCGGGCGGGCGTCGCAGACGGTGACGTGATAGCCGAGGAACTTGCCGATCCGGGCCACCGCGGACGCGAAGTCGATGGCGCCGAACACCAGCATCCGCGGCGGCGGCGCGAAGGACTCCACGAACACGGCGACGTCGTCGCGCCGCTCCTCGCCCGCGCGCCCGACCCGCACCACAACGGTGCTGCCCTGCGCCAGCAGCCCCTGCGCCCGCTCGGCCACGGCGGCGTCGAGGCGGGCGTCACCGAGCGTGCCCCGCGCATCCGACGGCGTGACGATCAGCTGGCCGGCGGGCGCGGCCGCGGGGTCCGGCTCCGGGCCGCCGCCCTCGTCCGGCAGCGGCGACACCACCGCGACCGGCCGCCCCGCGCCCATCGCCGCCAGCACGTCCGGCAGCCCAGGAAAGCGGCCCGCGCCCGCCGGCCGCACCAGGATCTCGATGATCCCGCCGCAGGTCAGACCGACCGCCAGCGCATCGTCGTCGCTGACGCCGTAGGTCACCAGGGCGGGCCTGCCGCTTTCCAGGACCTCGCGCGCCAGCTCGTACACCGCGCCCTCGACGCAGCCGCCGGAGACGCTCCCGATCACCTCGCCGTCCTCGGCGACCGCCAGCGACGAGCCCGCCTGGCGGGGCGCCGACTTCCAGGTCCGTACGACCGTCGCCACCGCGAACCGCTTGCCCGCCGCACTCCAGGAGGAGAGGCCCTGAGCGATGTCCCGCATCCGTGTGCCTCCTTCGGCGGCGTCCACCACCGCCACACCCACCGCATACCCGTTCGGGCTCCGGTGCAGGCCGTACGGCGGCCACGGCCTTGGCGGCCGACCCCGGCTCAAACCCCGTGACGGCCGATTTCCCCCGCCCGGCGTCCGGATCATGCGGATGCCGCCCCTCGCATGTCAACGGCAGCTTAAGTCTTCGCTTAAGCGACCGCCCCTCCCGTGGCGGGGCGAGTTAAGCAAAGGCTTAAGCAGCGATTGACACCCCGCCCGGACGGAGGCGCAATGATCTTTGACAACGGCGCCCGATGCGCCCGGCTGCCCGCCGGGCGGGACAGGGAGTGCGGCATGCAGGTTCCCGCTCCGTTCGAGTACCAGCGCGTGGGCACGGTGGACGAGGCGGTCGCGCTCCTGGACCGGCTCGGCGACACCGCCCGGCTGGTGGCCGGCGGGCACAGCCTCATCCCGATGATGAAACTCAGGCTGGCCAACTTCGAGTACCTGATCGACATCAACGAGCTGCACGACGAGCTGGGCTACATCCGCGTCGAACCCGGAATGATCCGCATCGGCGCGATGACCCGGCACCGCGAACTGCTGGAATCGGACGAACTCGCCGCGGCCTTCCCGGTCTTCCGCGACGCCGAACGGGTGATCGCCGACCCGGTGGTGCGCAACCGGGGCACCCTGGGCGGCTCCCTGTGCCAGGCGGACCCCTCCGAGGACCTGTCGGCGGTGTGCACCACGCTGGACGCCTCCTGTGTGATCCGCGGGATGGACGGCGAGCGCGTGGTCCCCATGGAGGAGTTCCACCAGGGCCCCTACGAGACCGCGGTCGGCGACGCGGAGATCCTCACCGAGGTCCGCTTCCCGGTCCGCCCGCGCGGCTCCAGCGCCTACGAGAAGGTCGAGCGGCGCGCCGGGGACTGGGCGGTGGTCTCCGCGGGCGCGGCCCTCTGGCTGGACGAGAGCGGGCTGATCGCGGACGCCCGCGTCGGCCTCGCCGCCGTCGGACCCAACACCGCGGGCATCCCCGGAATCGCCGACGCTCTGCGCGGCCGGCCGCCCGCCGAGGAACTGTGGGCGCGGGCCGGGGACATCGCCGCCGAGTCCTGCTCCCCGGTCACCGACCGACGCGGCAGCGCCGAGTACAAGCGGCATCTGGCCCGCGAGCTGACGATGCGCGTACTGCGCCGGGCCGCGGCCCGGATCAACCGACAGGAGGTGTGACCGTGCAGGTCACCATGACCGTCAACGGCGAAGAGGTCACACGGGAGATCGAGGGCCGGCTGCTGCTGGTGCACTTCCTGCGCGACCACCTCCAGCTGACCGGCACCCACTGGGGCTGCGACACCAGCAACTGCGGCACCTGCGTGGTCTGGCTGGACGGCGAACCCGTCAAGTCCTGTACGGTCCTTGCCGCGATGGCGGGCGGCCACGAGGTACGCACCGTCGAGGGACTGGAGCAGAACGGCGAACTCGACCCGATCCAGCGCGGGTTCATGGAATGCCACGGACTCCAGTGCGGCTTCTGCACCCCCGGCATGATGATGACCGCGCGCGCCCTGCTCGACCGCGACCCGGACCCCTCCGACGAGGAGATCCGCGAGGCCATCTCGGGCCAGATCTGCCGCTGCACCGGCTACGCCACCATCGTCCGCTCGATCCGCTGGGCCGCCGCCGAACAGGCCGGCACCCGTACCACCGCCGAGGAGCCCGAGCGGACCGCCGCACCGGCCGGCGGCCCCGAACCCTCCGTCGCGTCGACCTCGGGGAGCGCCTCATGACCACCGTCGCCGGCAACGGCCGCCGTACCGCCTTCGTCGACAACGACCGAAAGCCCAACGGCCACGGCCGGATGCTGCGCAAGGAGGACCCCCGCTTCGTCCGCGGCCGGGGCCGCTACGTGGACGACCTCCAGCTCCCCGGCATGCTCCACCTGGCCATCCTGCGCTCCCCGCTCGCCCACGCCCGCATCGTCTCCGTCGACACCACCCTCGCCGAGGCCCACCCCAAGGTCCGCCTGGTGGTCACCGGCGCGATGCTCGCGGAGAAGGGCCTGGCCTGGATGCCGACCCTGTCGAACGACGTGCAGGCCGTCCTCGCCACCGACAAGGTCCGCTTCCAGGGCCAGGAGGTCGCCTTCGTCGTCGCCGAGGACCGGTACGCGGCGCGCGACGCCCTCGAACTGATCGACGTCGAGTACGAACCGCTGGACGCGGTGGTCGACGTACGCACCGCCCTCTCGCCCGACGCGCCGGTCATCCGCGACGACCTGGAGGGCAAGAGCGACAACCACGTCTTCGACTGGGAGACCGGCGACGCGGCCGCCACCGACGAGGTGTTCCGGCGCGCGGACGTGGTCGTCTCGCAGGACATCGTCTACCCGAGGGTGCACCCGGCCCCCATGGAGACCTGCGGTGCGGTCGCCGACTACGACGCGGTCGACGGCAAACTCACCCTGTGGTCCACCACCCAGGCACCGCACGCCCACCGCACCCTGTACGCGATCGTCGCCGGACTGCCCGAGCACAAGATCCGCGTGGTCTCCCCGGACATCGGCGGCGGCTTCGGCAACAAGGTGCCGATCTATCCGGGTTACGTGTGCGCGATCGTCGGCTCCCTGCTCACCGGCAAGCCGGTGAAGTGGATGGAGGACCGCGCCGAGAACCTGATCAGCACCGGCTTCGCCCGTGACTACATCATGCGCGGCGAGATCGCCGCCACCCGCGAGGGCAGGATCCTCGCCGTCCGCACCAACGTCCTCGCCGACCACGGCGCGTTCAACGGCGTCGCCGCGCCCGTGAAGTACCCGGCCGGCTTCTTCGGCGTCTTCACCGGCAGCTACGACCTGGAGGCCGCCTACTGCAAGATGACGGCCGTCTACACCAACAAGGCGCCCGGCGGGGTGGCGTACGCCTGCTCCTTCCGCATCACCGAGGCGGTCTACCTGGTCGAACGGATCGTCGACTGCCTCGCCGCCGAACTGCGGATGGACCCGATCGAGCTGCGGATGAAGAACTTCATCCGCCCCGAGCAGTTCCCGTACCGCACCAAGACCGGCTGGGTGTACGACTCCGGGAACTACGCCCCGACCATGGAACTGGCGAAACAGCTCGCCGGATACGACGAGTTGCGCGCCGAGCAGGCCGAGAAGCGGGCCCGCGGTGAGATCATGGGCATCGGCGTGTCCTTCTTCACCGAGGCGGTCGGCGCCGGGCCCCGCAAGGACATGGACATCCTGGGCCTCGGCATGGCCGACGGCTGCGAATTGCGGGTCCACCCCACCGGAAAGGCCGTCGTACGGCTGTCGGTGCAGTCCCAGGGGCAGGGCCACGAGACGACGTTCGCGCAGATCGTCGCCGAGGAACTCGGCATCCCGCCGCAGGACATCGAGGTCGTGCACGGCGACACCGACCAGACCCCGTTCGGCCTCGGCACGTACGGCAGCCGCTCCACCCCGGTCTCCGGCGCGGCCGCGGCCCTGGTCGCCCGCAAGGTCCGCGACAAGGCACGGCTGATCGCCTCCGGGATGCTGGAGGTCTCGGTCGCCGACCTGGAGTGGGAGAAGGGCTCTTTCAAGGTGGCCGGCGACCCGAACGCCTCGGTGACCATCCAGGACATCGCGATGCGGGCGCACGGCGCGGGCGACCTGCCCGAGGGCGTCGAGGGCGGCCTGGAGGCGCAGATCTGCTACAACCCGGAGAACCTCACCTATCCGCACGGCGCCTACATCTGCGTGGTCGACATCGATCCGGGCACCGCGAAGGTGACGGTACGGCGCTTCGTGGCCGTCGACGACTGCGGCACCCGCATCAACCCGATGATCATCGAGGGGCAGGTGCACGGCGGGCTCACCGACGGCGTCGGCATGGCGCTGATGGAGATGATCGCCTTCGACGAGGACGGCAACTGCCTCAGCGGCTCCCTGATGGACTACCTCATCCCCACCGCCCTCGAAGTACCCGACTGGGAAACGGGGTTCACGGTCACACCGTCCCCGCACCACCCGATCGGCGCCAAGGGCGTGGGCGAGTCCGCGACCGTCGGCTCCCCGCCGGCGATCGTCAACGCGGTGGTCGACGCGCTCTCCCCGTTCGGGATCCGGCACGCGGACATGCCGCTGACCCCCTCGCGGGTCTGGGAGGCGATGCAGGGCCGGCCCCTCCCGCCGATCTGACGGGCGGCGCGGCACACAAGAGGACAGGAGGAACAGCAGACGGTGACGGCAGTCGAGGAGGTGACCGGGGTGCCCAAGACGGTGAGCGCGCGTGCGCTCGAACTGGCCCAGCAGCGCGTGCCGTTCGTGCACGCCCGCGTGGTGCGCGCCCAGCCGCCCGCGTCCGCGCATCCGGGCGACGAGGCGATCGTGTACGGCGACGGCACGATCGACGGCTTCGTCGGCGGGATGTGCGCCGAGGGCTCGGTGCGCACGGCGGCACTGGGCGCCCTCAACGGTGGCGGGCCGCTGCTGCTGCGGGTGCTGCCGGCGGGCGAGGCGGCCTTCCCGGACACCCCCGGCGCGAAGGTCGTGGTCAACCCCTGTCTGTCCGGCGGCGCGCTGGAGATCTTCCTGGAACCGGTGCTGCCGCCGCCCCTGATCGAGGTCGTCGGCACCACCCCGATCGCGGAAGCCTTCATCGCCCTCGCCGACGTCCTCGGGTACGCCACCGCGCGCTCCCTGCCCGACGGGCCGCCCGCCGAGCACACCGGCGCGGTGATCGTGGCCGGACAGGGCCGCGGCGACGCCGAGGCGTTGCGCGCCGCCCTGGACGCCGACGTCCCGCACATCGCCCTGGTCGCCAGCCGCCGCCGGGGCGCCGCCCTGCTGGACGAACTCGGCCTCGGCGCGGCGGAGCGGGCCCGCATCCACACCCCGGCCGGCCTCGACATCGGCGCCCGCACGGCACCCGAGGTGGCGCTGTCCATCCTGGCGGAGGTGGTGGAGTCCGTACGCGCGCGCAACGCGCCACCGCCGACCGCACTGCCGGAACAGCCGGCCCAGGTCGTCGACCCGGTGTGCGGGATGACGGTGACCGTCACCGCCGGCACTCCTCATCTCGCCGCCGGGGACAAGGAGTTCTGGTTCTGCGGCACCGGCTGCCGGGACCGCTGCGCGGCGGGGCTGGTGGGCTAACGGGTGAGCGGACTCTTCCTGGACGCCGGGGACGTACGGCGCCGCCTCGCCGAAGTCGGCCACCTCGTGGACGAGGGCACCGCCACCGCCCTCTACCTCGCCACCGTCCTCGACCGCCCGCTGCTCCTGGAGGGCGAGCCGGGCGTCGGCAAGACCAGCGCCGCCAAGTCCCTCGCCGAGGCCCTCGCCACCCCGCTGATCCGCCTCCAGTGCTACGAGGGCCTGACGGCCGGCGAGGCGCTGTACGAGTGGAACTACCAGCGCCAGCTGCTCGCCGTGCGGCTCACCGAGGCGCGCGGGCAGCACCTGGCCGACGCCGACCTGTTCACCGAGGACTTCCTGCTGGACCGGCCGCTGCTGCGCGCCGTACGCCATCAGGGGCCGCTGCCGCCCGTGCTGCTGATCGACGAGATCGACCGCGCGGACGACGAGTTCGAGGCGCTGCTGTTCGAGTTCCTGGGGGAGTGGAGCATCACCATCCCGGAGCTGGGCACCTTCGCCGCCGCCCGGCCCCCGGTGGTGGTCCTCACCTCCAACCGCAGCCGCGAACTCCACGACGCGCTGCGCCGGCGCTGCCTCTACCACTGGATCGACTATCCCGGCCCCGAACGCGCGGCGGAGATCCTGCGCCGCTCGGTGCCGGCCGCGAACGAACCGCTGATCGCGTCCGCCACCGCGTTCATCGGCAAGGTCCGCGCGCTGGACCTGGACAAGGCGCCCGGCCTGGCGGAGGCCATCGACTGGGTCTCCGCCCTGGCCGCGCTGCGCGTGTCCCGGCTGGCCCGCCGCGATGTGATCAGCACTCTCAGCGCGGTCGCCAAGAGTCCCGACGACCGTACGGCCATCACCGGGGCCCTCGGGGAACTCGGCTACCCCGAAGAAGCGAGGAGACCGTAAGCCATGAAGATCGACAACGAGTTCCGGGTGGACGCGCCCCTGGAGCGGGCCTGGCAGGCGCTCACCGATCTGGAGAGCCTCGCCCCCTGTATGCCCGGCGCCCAGCTCACCGGGGTCGACGGCGATGTCTACCGCGGCAAGGTGAAGGTGAAGGTCGGGCCGGTGATCAGCCAGTTCCAGGGCACCGCCCGCTTCACCGAGCAGGACGAGGCCACCCACAGCGCGGTCATCAGCGCGTCCGGCAAGGACACCCGCGGCCAGGGCAACGCCTCCGCGACCGTGCACGCCCGGCTGCGGCCCGACGGCACGGGCACCGCGGTCAGCGTCAGCACCGACCTCAACATCAGCGGAAAGCTCGCCCAGTTCGGCAGCGGCATGATCAAGGAGATCTCCGAGAAGCTGTTCGCGCAGTTCGTGGCGAACGTGGAGGAGCAACTGCTGCACAAACCGGAGGCGGCGGCACCCGAGGCGGCGGAGGACACCGCGCAGGGCCCGGCCACGGAGTCCGCGCCCGCGCCCGCGACCGCCGCCGAGCCGTCCGCCGCCGAGCCGACCGGCGTCAAGCCGTCCGCTGCCGAGCCGTCCGCCGCCGAATCGTCCGCCGCCGACGCCGTACGGTCCTCGCCGCCCCCGCGGGCCGAGGCCGCCGCCGCGCCCCGGCCGGAGACCCGGCCCCGGCAGCCCGCGCCGGAGAACGAGCCCCTGGACCTGATGCGGTACGCCGGTAATTCGGTCTACAAGCGGCTCGTCCCGGTGGCCGTCGGCGCGGTCGTCGGCGGCGTGGTGACCTACTGGGCGGTGCGCCGGAACCGGAGCCCAGGGCGATGACGCAGGCCGAGCCGTTCCTGCCCGCCGTCGACCGGGCCGCGTTCGCCGTGGCGCTCGCCGACCGGCTGCGGGGCCGGGGCGTGCCCGTGGGCCTGACCGCCGCGCGGGACTTCGTCGCCGCGCTGGCCGTGTCCTGGCCCGCCACCCGGACCGCCCTGTACTGGACGGCCCGCGTCACCCTGGTCCGCGACCAGCCGTACCTGGCCCGTTTCGACGAGGTCTTCGCCGCGGTGTTCGGCGACGCCGTCCTCTCCCTCGACCCGCACGCCCGCCGCACTCACCGGGGCGCCGCGCCGCCGGCCGGGGACGACGTACGCGCCCCGCTGCCCGCGGGCGCGTCCGGCGATCCGGTCGAGGACGCGGGGCTGCCGTGGGTGACGCTGCCGCCGGTGGTGGGGGCGGCCGAGCCGGGCGAAGAGCACGTACTGACCGTGCCGCAGCGGCTGCCGACCGAGCTGGCCGGTGCCGTGGACACGCCGTTCGAGCGGCTGGGGGAGCGGGAGGCGGCACTGCTCGGGCAGTGGCTGGAGACGGGGCTGCGGCAGTGGCCGACCCGCCGCTCCCGCCGGTACGCGCGGCGTCCGGGCGGCCCCAGGGTGGCGATCCGGGAGACGGTGGCCCGCTCCCGTCGTACCGGCTGGGAACCGGTACGACTGGTCCGGGCGGGCCCCCTCGACCGGCCCCGCCGGGTGGTGGTGCTGTGCGACGTGAGCCGCTCCATGCAGGCGCAGGCGGTGGCCTACCTGCATCTGATGCGGGCGCTCGCGCTGACCACGCGGGCCGAGGTGTTCGCCTTCGCCACCTCGCTGACCCGGCTCACGGGCGTCCTCGCGCACCGCTCCGCCGAGACGGCCTTCGAGGAGGCGTCGCAGCGGGTCGCCGACCGGTTCGGCGGCACCCGGATCGCGCACTGCCTGGAGACCCTGCTCGCCTCCCACCACGGGGGCGCGCTGCGCGGCGCGGTCGTCCTGATCGCCTCCGACGGCTGGGACGGCGATCCGCCCGCACGCCTCGCCGCGGCCATGGCCCGGCTGCGCCGCCGCGCCCATACGGTCGTCTGGCTCAACCCCCGCGCGGGCGCGCCGGGTTACCTCCCGCGCACGACGACGATGACCGCCGCGCTGCCGTACGTCGACCTGCTCCTCCCGGCGGACACGTTCGCCTCCCTGCTCCGCGTCCCCCCGGAGATCGCCCGGCTGACGGGACCGCGCGGGCATGGCAGGCGACCGGGCCGGCCGTGACCCGTCATCCGTGACCCCTCACCCGCGGCGGCGAGGCCGGGCCGCTCCGGGCCTTCCCCGCAACCCCACCACCTCGCCTGGAGCCCCACCACCTCACCTGGAGCCCTTCAGCTCCACAGCGTCACATGGATCGCCGGGCGGAACCGGCCCGCCGTGACGCCGGCGCCGCGGAGCATGGCCTGGGTGGCGCGGGGGGTGGTGACGAAGCGGCGGAGTTCGGCGGCGGCCGGCGGGGCCTCGCGGTCGCCGAGGGCGAGGAGGTTCCAGGAGCCGCGCGCGGGCAGCTGGGGTCCGCCGAGCTGCCGGAGGTCGCCGTCGGCGAGGTCCTTACCGACGGCGAACGTCACCGCCAGCGCCACCCCGGTGCCGTGCTTGGCCTCGTCCACCGCCGCGGTGTGGCTCTGGAAGATCCGCTGGCGGTCCTCGGGAATCTGGAGCCGCCGCAGCACGGACGGCACTATCCCGGCGCGCCCCACCGCCGAGGGCCCGAGCAGCCAGGTCTGCTCGCGCAGCTCCGCCAGCCCGGCCGGGGCGGTGCGGGCGGCCAGCGGATGACCGGCGCCGACGACCGCGATCATCTGGTAGTTGAGGAAGTGCGTGCAGCTCATCGAGGCGTCCACGGTGGCGGGCCGGGGCCCGATGGCCACGTCCACCGCCCGCTCCGTCAGCAGCAGCGGGAAGCGCTGCGGATCGTGCACGCTCAGCTCGACGTCGAGATCGTCGGCCCGCCCCGCGAAGAGTTCGATCAGGCCGGGCGCCGCGTACTCGGCGAACAGGCTCGACGTGGCGACCCGCAGCAGCCGCCGCCCGGACCCGGCCTGCTGCACCTCCAGCACGGTCTGGTCCTGGAGGCCCAGCATCTGCGCCGCCCGGCTGGCGAGCCGCAGCCCGCCCGGAGTGAACGCCAGCCCGCTGCCGGTGCGGGTGAACAGCTTGTCGCCTAGCTCCCGGCGCAGATGGGCGATGTGCAGCGAGACGGCGGCCTCACTCACCGCGAGGTCCGCCGCCGCTGCCTTCACGGAGCCGAGCCGGACGGTCGCCGAGAACGCCCGCAACTGTGCCGGGGTCAACCGGAACCTCCCCTGATCACCACGGATGCGCCTGCCCCTGTGGCGGGTGTGACCTGCGTCTCAAACTATCGCACAGATCGTTCCGGGGCCACGAAACCGCCGGATCCGGCAGGCCCCGGCCGCGCCGCGCGGGCACCCCTGTCCATGGGCCGTCCGGCCCCGGAATCCCGGCCGGCAGGCCCTGTGCCCGGCACCCGCGCGCGACGATGATCGGCGCATGCGCAGAAGGGAAGCCCAGCAGTGATCGCCGTCGTCGGACATCCGGATCTCACCGTGCCGACGCTGGCCCTCCTGGAGGAGGAGCTGCGCTCCCGGCTGGCCGACCGCGCCCGCACCGGCCGCGCCGGACTGGTCCGGGCCGGCAAGGGCCTGCCCGTGGTGTTCGGGCGGGCCGCGCGCGGGGCGGGCCTCGCCCTGGTGACGGTGCTGCCGTCCCTCAGGGGTGTGCCCGCCTGCGTCACCGAGCCGGACCGCAAGGCGGCCGGCGAACTGCTGCTGCTGTCGCAGCTGGTGCGCCTGGTCGAGTACGACCCCGGCGACCGCGCCTCCTGCATCCGCGCCGACGAGGCCCTGGTCCGCTCCTGCGCGCGGCTGCTGGCCGTCTGGGACGGCTCACCCTCCAACGGCCGTGACGCGACCGCCCACTTGGTGGCCTACGCCCGCAGCCATGGCGTCGACGTCGAGGTGCTGTGGCCGCGCGGCGCCGAGCACCGCACGCGCCCGCCCGCCGGGGCGCCGGGGCCCCGGGGGCGCACAGGTCGTTCCCCGCGTGCGACAGGTTGAGGCTCTTGTCGGTCGGCGGGAAGTCCGGCACGATCGTGTCGGTCAACGGGGCAGACGGCACGGGCCAGTTGAAGAAGGACGGGCCGACCGGCTCGACCCGGCACAGCGCGGCCACGATCGCCCCCGGCTCCGGCGGGCGGCCGGGGTCGCGGGGCCGGTCACCAGGGCGACGTCCGCGTGCCGGGGCGAGGCCACCAGGCGGGTGCCGCAGCGCTCCGCGTCGTACACCGGGTTGAACGCGGCGGCGATCTCGGTCTCGCAGCCGTCGCGGGAGCCCGCGTGGGGACCCGGAGCAGGCCGCCGGCTCAGGCCCTCTTGACCACGGCGGACTTCAGCCGCATGGCACCGAAGCCGTCGATCCTGCAATCGATGTCATGGCCGTCCACGCCGTCCACGAGCCGGATGCCGCGCACCTTCGTGCCCGCCTTGATGCCGGACGGGCTGCCCTTGACCTTCAGCGCCCTGACCACGGTCACGGTGTCGCCGTCGGCGAGCACATTGCCGACCGAGTCCCGGATCACCCGGCCCTGATCGGCGTCCGCGTCCGTGGCCGCCGACCACTCGTGGCCGCACTCGGGGCAGACGAGCAGCGCGCCCATCTCGTAGGTGTACGTGCCCGAACAGGCGGGGCAGGCGGGGAGGTTGTCGCTCATGGAACTCTTTCGGTACGGATCGGGCAGGGGCGTGGTCAGGTCAGGAGGCGGCGGGCCAGCCGTCCGTGCGCCACTCCTGGCGGGCGTCGTCCGGCGACCGCGGGCACCGGCCGTGCGCGGCGAGGGCGGCGGCCAGGTCGCAGTGGACCGGGATGTCCGGGCCCTCGCCCGCCGGGACCAGCGAGCCGTCGGCGGGTATCGCGGCCAGCTCCAGGCCCCGCCCGGAGGCGGCGAGCAGCCGGGCGGCCCCGGCGATGGCCACCTGGCCCTCCGCGGACCAGGTGCGCAGCTCGGCCAGGTCGAGCACGACCGGCCCGGTGCCGCGCGCGAGGACCCAGCCGATGGCGCCGTTGAAGCGGTGTACGGCGTCCGGGCCGAGGTAGCCGGCGACGGAGAGGACGCCGAGGTCCTGCTCGATGGTGTAGCGCCAGTCGATGGTCATGCGGGGGCGGCTTCCTTTGCGGGGGAGGGGGCGTGGGCTTGTGCGGGGGAGGGGCGCGGGCGTCCGCGGGCCGGTGGTCTACAGGGGCAGGGTGATCCAGATGCTCTTGCCCTCGCCGTCGGCGTCCGCGCGGACCACCGCGGTGCCGCCCAGGCCGAGGACCAGCTCCATCACGGTGGCCAGGCCGCCGGGCCGGGTGATCGCGGTGCGCAGCTGCGGCTGGTGGGGGTGGCGGTCGTGCACGGCGAAGGCGAAGCAGTCGCGGGCGGCCGCGTAGACGACGGTGACCTCGGGGGAGACATGGGCCGCGTGCCGGACGCTGTTGGTGACCAGTTCGCTGAGGATCAGCAGCGCCGGGTCCACCGCGCGGTGCCGCAGCCCGATGCCCCATTCCACGAGGGTCTGTTCGGCGGTCTGCCGCGCGACCCGCACCGCCGTGGGGACGGCGGGCAGGGTGAGCACATGGCGGTGGGGAAGGGCCTGAAGGGTCTGGGACATCATCGCTCCGTCGGGCCGGGGTGGTGGTCCCCCGTGTCGGCCGCCTCGTTCATCGGACGGTTTCCGCACTGGGCACCGGGGCGGTGCGCTGCGCGGACAGCGCGGGCACGGCGCCCTCCAGGTGGCCGCGTGCCGCCTGGATCGCCTCGGGGGTGGTGGCGTAGTCCCGGCCATCGGGCCGCAGCAGCTCCAGCGCGCCGACCGAGTCGAGGACGCGCAGCTGTCCGGGCCGGATGCCGGAGGCCAGCACGACGATGCCGCGCCGGCGCAGCTTCTGCACCGCGTCCTTCAGCACCAGGGCGCCGGTGGCGTCGATGGTCGACACCCGCGACATGCGCAGGATCACCACCCGGACGTCGGCGACCTCGGCCAGCTCCAGCAGGAAGCGGTGTGCCCCGGCGAAGAACAGCGGCCCGTCCAGCCGGTACGCCACGATGTGCTCGGCGAGCAGCGCGTGCTCCTCCGCGCTGTGGTCGCCCCGGTCCAGCGGCACCCGGTCGAGCCGGGCCTGCCGGGCCACGGCGCGCAGCGCGAGGGCGCCGGCCACGGCGAGACCGATGATCACGGCGTAGACGAGGTCCAGGGCGAGGGTGCCGACCGCGGTCAGCGCGAGGATCACGGCGTCCGAGCGGGTCGCCCGCGCCATGGCCTTCAGCGAGCCGACCTCGACCATGCGCACCGCGGTGGCCAGCAGCACGCCCGCGAGCGCGGCCAGCGGGATCTTCGCGACCAGGGGCGAGGCGGCGAAGACGATCACCGCGAGGACCACGGCGTGGGTGAACGCGGCGGTGCGGGAACCGGCTCCGGTCCGTACGTTGACCGCGGTGCGCGCGATCGCGCCGGTGGCCGGGACGCCGCCGAACAGCGGGGCGGCGATGTTGGCGAGGCCCTGCCCGAACAGCTCGCGGTCCGGGTCGTGCTTCTGCCCGACGGTCATGCCGTCCGCGACCGAGGCCGACAGCAGGGACTCCAGGGCGGCCAGCGCGGCGACCGCGACCGCGGGCGTCAGCAGGGAGCCCAGGTCACCGGAGTGGAGGAAGGCGAGGGAGGGCGCGGGCAGCCCGGACGGCAGCGCGCCGATCGGCTTGGCCGCGTCCAGGTGGGCGAGCTGGGCGACGACGGTCGCGGCGATCACGGCGAGGATGGAGAAGGGGACCGTGGGCCGCCACCGGGCGCCGAGCAGCATCACCGCGGCCACGGCGAGCGCGAGCCCCACGGCGGTCCAGTTCGGCGCCTTCGCGAACTCCTCGACCGCCCGCCAGGTCACCACCAGCACCTTGTCGCCCTTGGGTACGGGCACGCCGAGCGCGTTCGGCACCTGCTGGAGCCCGATCACACAGGCGATGCCGAGGGTGAAGCCCTCCACCACGGGGGCGGGCACGTACCGCATGTACTTCCCGGCACGCAGCGCGGCCAGCGCGATCAGCAGGACGCCGGCCAGCAGCCCGACGGTGAGCACACCGGTGGGCCCGTACCGGCCCACGATCGGTACGAGGACGACGGTCATGGCGCCGGTCGGCCCCGACACCTGGAGGTTCGAGCCGCCGAACACGGCCGCGACCGCACCCGCGATCACCGCGGTGGCCAGGCCCGCCTCGGCGCCGAGCCCGGAGGAGACGCCGAAGCCGAGGGCGAGGGGCAGCGCGACGATCGCGACGGTGAGGCCCGCGAGGAGGTCCCGGCGGGGATCGCGCCGTACCGCGACGAGGTCGGCGCGGCCGGGCAGCAGGGAGGCGAGGCGGGCGCGGGCGTCGCGCAGGGCGGTGCTCATCGGGCGGAGACCTCGGCTTCCCGCAGTTCGGTGAGCAGTTCGTGCTGCCCGGTGAGCATCTCGGTGAGGATCCGGCGCGCGGCCCGCATCAGGTCGGCCACGTCACCGCCGGACAGCTGGTAGACGACCGTCGAGCCCTCGCGGGTGGAGGTGACGATGCCCGAGCGGCGCAGCACCGCCAGCTGCTGGGAGAGGCTGGAGGGCTCCACCTCTATGGCGGCGAGCAGCTCCCGGACCGGCCGCGGCCCGTCCTGCAACAGCTCCAGCACCCGTATCCGCACGGGGTGGCCGAGCATCCGGAAGAACTCGGCCTTCGCCTGGTACAGCGGAACCGACACGATTCCTCGACTTCCCTCTCAGCGGATACAACGAACGTAGCATCTAACCAATTGCTAATTTTCGCAATTCAGCTAGTCAGTTCGCCGTGCTGCGGGTCCTTCCGGAGCGTGCATCCGCCCGGACCACGGGTCCGCCCCCGGATCACGGTTCCGCTATCCTGGTCGCGCGGCACGGCTCCGGTCGCCGCACGGTGGTGGGTCCCGCCGTACCCAACCGCGGCGGTGACGCCGCCAATGGTCCCTCCTGACGACGAAGTGCGCCCCGGTACGCGTGGGCGCCCTGTGACGAGGAGGCCCATGTGGCAGAGCGGACCGCGCTGAACGCATCCACCGAACGCGGCATCGAGCAGCCCCCGCCGGCCCGTCGGCGCGTGCAGTGGCGCACGCAGGCACCGGTCCTCGCGGCCGTCGCCGTCGGCGGTGCCCTCGGGGCCTGCGCCCGCTACGCCGCCGCGCTGCTGTGGCCGACCGCGTCCGGCGCCTTCCCGTGGACCACGTTCTGGGTGAACGTCGCCGGCTGCGCCGTCATCGGCGTCTTCATGGCCGTCATCACCGACCTCGGGGCCGGACACCGCCTGGTCAGACCCTTCTTCGGTACCGGGGTGCTCGGCGGGTTCACCACCTTCTCCACGTACACCGTGGACATCGAGCGACTGACCGGCGCCGGCCGGGCCACCACCGGCCTGCTCGACCTGGCCGCGACCGCGCTCGGCGCCCTCGCGGCCGTCTGGACCACCGCGCACCTCACCCGGCGCGTCATCGAGTGGAGGGCAGCATGACGACAACCACCGTTCCCGGCGTCCGGCTCACGGTCCTCGTCGGCGAGGACGACAGGTGGCACCACAAGCCTCTCTTCGCGGAGATCGTGCACCGGGCCCACCGGGCCGGACTGGCCGGCGCCAGCGTGTTCCGGGGCGTGGAGGGGTTCGGGGCGACCTCCCTGATCCACACCAGCCGGCTGCTGTCCCTCAGCGAGGACCTGCCGGTGGCCGTCGTCATCGTCGACACCGAGGAACGCGTCCGGGCCTTCCTGCCCCAGCTCGACGAGCTGGTCGGGGAGGGCCTGGTGACCATCGACCGCTGCGAGATCCTGTGCCGCAACGGCATCGAAGACAAGGAGAGTTCGTGAACTGGCTGCTGGTCATCGCCGGAGCCGCCGTCGGCGCGCCGCTGCGCTATCTGACCGACCGCACCGTGCAGTCCAGGCACGACACTGTCTTCCCCTGGGGCACCTTCACCGTCAACGTCGTCGGCAGCCTCGTCCTCGGCCTGGTCACCGGGGCGGTCGTCGCCGGCGGGATGTCCTCGAACCTCCAGCTGCTGCTCGGCACCGGGCTGTGCGGGGCGCTGACCACGTACTCCACGTTCTCCTACGAGACGCTGCGGCTCGCCGAGGACGGCGCGCGCTTCTTCGCCGCCGCCAACGTCGTCGCGAGCGTCGTCGCCGGACTCGGCGCCGCCTTCCTGGGCGCGGCCCTCGCCCAGTCCCTCTGGGCCTGATGTGACCCCCCGCCGTGACATGGTGTTTTACAGTGGCTGCCGCCAGTTCCGACGACAGGACCTGTGAGGTATCCGCGAACATGTCGACGCAGACGTTTGAGTTTCAGGTGGAGGCGCGTCAGCTGCTCCAGCTGATGATCCACTCCGTGTACTCGAACAAGGATGTCTTTCTGCGCGAACTCATCTCCAATGCCTCCGACGCGCTGGACAAGCTGCGCCTGGAGAAGCTGCGGGACGACGCGCTCGACGTCGATGTGTCCGACCTGCACATCGAGTTGGACATCGACAAGGAGGCCCGCACCCTGACCGTGCGGGACAACGGCATCGGTATGTCGTACGACGAGGTCGGGCAGCTCATCGGCACCATCGCCAACTCCGGCACCGCCGAATTCCTGCGCGAGCTGCGCGAGTCCAAGGACGCGGCCGGCGAGGAGGGGCTCATCGGCCAGTTCGGCGTCGGCTTCTACTCCGGGTTCATGGTGGCCGACGAGGTGACGCTGGTGACCCGGCGGGCCGGGGAGAGCCAGGGCACCCGCTGGACCTCGCGCGGCGAGGGGACGTACACCCTGACGCCGGTCGAGGACGCGCCGCAGGGCACCTCGGTCACCCTGCACCTCAAGCCCGCCGACCCGGAGAATCAGCTCCACGACTACGCCTCCCCGTGGAAGATCAGGGAGATCGTCAAGCGGTACTCGGACTTCATCACCTGGCCGATCAGGATGAAGCCCGAGGGCGCGGGCGACGACGGTGAGCAGAAGCCCGAGACCCTCAACTCCATGAAGGCGCTGTGGGCTCGGCCGCGCGACCAGGTGTCCGACGCGGAGTACCACGAGCTGTACAAGCACATCGGGCACGACTGGCGCGACCCGCTGGAGACCATCCGGCTCCAGGCGGAGGGCACCTTCGAGTACCAGGCGCTGCTCTTCATCCCCGAGCACGCGCCCCACGACCTGTTCACGCGGGACTTCCGGCGGGGCGTGCAGCTGTACGTCAAGCGGGTGTTCATCATGGACGACTGCGAGGCGCTGCTGCCGCCGTACCTCCGCTTCGTCAAGGGCGTCGTCGACGCGGCGGACCTCTCGCTCAACGTCTCCCGCGAGATCCTCCAGCAGGACCGGCACATCGAGATGATGCGCCGCCGTCTGACGAAGAAGGTCATCTCCACCGTCAAGGACCTGATGGGCGAGGAGTCGGAGCGGTACGCCACGTTCTGGCGGGAGTTCGGCACCGTCCTCAAGGAGGGCCTGGTCACCGACGCGGAGAACCGGGAGGCGCTGCTCGCCGTCGCGTCGTTCGCGAGCACGCACCACGAGAGCGAGCCGACCACGCTGAAGCAGTACGTGGAGCGGATGAAGGACGGCCAGGAGGACATCTACTACCTGACCGGCGAGTCCCGCCAGGCCATCGAGAACTCCCCGCACATGGAGGCGTTCCGCGACCGGGGCATCGAGGTGCTGCTGCTCACCGACGCCGTGGACGAGGTGTGGGTCGACGCGGTCGGCGAGTACGAGGGCAAGAAGCTGCGCTCCGTCGCCAAGGGCGAGTTCGACCTCGACCCGAAGGACGAGGAGGCCGGCGCCGACGAGGAGCGGGAGAAGCGGAACGAGGCGTACGCCGCTCTGCTGGAGTGGATGGGCAAGCGGCTGGAGGACGACATCAAGGAGGTACGGCTGTCCTCCCGGCTCACCGTCTCCCCGGCCTGCATCGTCTCCGACGCGCACGACCTGACCCCGGCCCTGGAGAACATGTACCGCGCCATGGGCCAGGAGGTGCCGCGGGCCAAGCGCATCCTCGAACTCAACCCCGGCCACGCGCTGGTCAAGGGCCTCAACGAGGCTTACACGCAGCGCGGCGACGGCACCGAACTCGCCGAGACCGCCGAGCTGTTGTACGGCCTCGCGGTCCTCGCGGAGGGCGGCCAGCCGAAGGAGCCGGCGCGCTTCGTGAAGCTGATGGCGGAGCGGCTGGAGAAGGCGCTGTAGGGGACGTACGGGCGAGGGCGGGCGCCGCGTCCGCCAACTCGGCGGCCCCGCCCTCTCCTTGGTTCCCGGTTCCAGGTCCGCAGGCTCCTAGGCGTACGGGGTGAAGTGCGCCGGCGTGTGCGCGATGGGCAGTTCGGGGCGCCACGCGGTGAGGATCTGGGCGCTGCACACGAACAGGCCGTCGGGCAGCCGGTCGAGGGGGTACCAGGCCCAGTCGCCGACCCGCTCGTCCGGCTGGGTCGCCGGTTCGCCCCGCCACGTGGTGACGAGGGCGCCGACGGTGACCCGTACGACGTCCCCGACGTGGTCGACCAGCGTGCCCAGCAGCCTGACGTCCTCGGTCCGCACGAGCAGCCCGGTCTCCTCGGCGAGTTCCCGTACGACGGTCTCCTCCAGCCCCTCCCCGACCTCCACGGTGCCGCCCGGCAGTTCGAGGGTGCCGCGCTGGTGGCGGCCGAGGAGGATGCCCTGCTCGCCGAGGACGATCGCGCCCACGCCGAGGGCGGCGTGCGGGACGGGGGGCTTGGCCGAGCGTTCGCGGCTGGTGAGGGTGCGGGCGTCCGGTGCGGACACGGGGACTCCTGGGTGAGCGGTGTACGGAGGGCAGGCGGGCCCCTGGAGACCGGGCGCCGTCACCATGGTTCTACCAGCTCAGTCGCTCGTGCCGGCCGGGCCGTCCTCGAACTGGGCCGGATAGACTGCCGGTTCGTCCAGCGGCAGCTTGAGCCAGGCGATCATCTCCCGCAGTTGGTAGTACGCCCGCAACCGCTCGGCGTCGCTGTCCTGCCGCTCCGCCTCGGCGATCGGCTCCCACAGCCGGTGCACCATCACCGGCCCCACCTCCAGCAGCCCCCCGCTGCCGCCGGTCGCCCAGCGCGCCAGCACATAGCGGGCGAGGGCGCCCACCGGGATGTCCAGGTGCTCGGCCATGCCCCGCAGCGTGACGAGCGGGTCGAGCCGCCCGTAGAGCACCACGTCCGACTTGAAATTGGCGTGCGGGTCGTCCTCCGGCCAGGTCCCCACCCACCGCCGCACCCGCATCACCGGCTCCGCCCGCGGGCCCGTCTCTTCGTCCCCCTCGTGCGGCACGGCGGTCATCCGTCCGGTCCTCCCTCGGCATCGTTCTCCGGGCACGCGCACAGCCTGACGCACCGGGCCGCCGGGTGTCTGCCGATGAACCCGGCCGATGGGTCTGGCGTCCGGAGCAAGTCCCCTATCGCCGCTGCGGGAGAGAGTTCGCCCGTAAGGCCGCTCGTTCAGTGCTCGCGGAGGCCGCAGTCCGCCGGGTAGAGGGTGGTTCCCGGTGTGATTGCGGACGTCGTCCGTCTGATGTGGATGCTTGCGACGCCGGAAGGGTCGGTGGTCAGGGCGTCGACGCGGACGGTGGGAGACGGGCGCGCGGGTGACGGGGTGTGGACCTCGGCCTCGGGTGGAGTCGTGAAGGGCGTGCCTTCGGGGGCGACGAGGGCGAACAGATCGCCGCTCGGCCGGAGTTCCGCCTCCTCGGTGGTCAAGCGCCGGTGCGAAACGGCGGGACATCGTCGCCGTACGGCGTGCTCACCCGGTTGTGGCCGGCGAGCGGGTGGTAGTCCAGCGCGTCGGACAGGAGACCGAGGGCCGCGTCCCGGATGCGTTGCCGTTGGCCGTGCGCGACGAGGTCCAGCAGGATGGGGGTGGCCGTGTAGGCCGCCGGGAACACCATGGCGGCGTGGCCGCGGACAAAGCCACGACCGGCCAGCCTGGCCGCGGCGTCCCCCGTCTCGTTGACGGTACTGGACACCGCCAGCAACCGGTAAGCATGAGCGACCCCCACCGGATCGTCCCAGTGGGTCCCCGTCGGGTTGGGTACCGCCGATCAGTCCACGGCGTCGATGGCGTCAAGTGACACGCCCGCATTCTGCCGGAGGGTGGGGAGGCACGCACGGTCGGTCGGCCGTGAGGTTACTCGGTTCCTCCCCTCGATGGGGTCGATGCGGGCGGTGGCCTGTGCCGCCTCGGCGTCGTGGCCGACGCCCGCGCGGCCCAGGGTGAGATCGCACGTCCCAGTCCGCATAGTCCCCGATCGCCACGCCACCTCGTCCCGGAACATCGCCCCCGACCCGTTGGACGCCAAGGCAGTTCCGTCGAAGGGGGAGCAACCCCCGTCCCCGGAACCGCAGTCGACTCTGCTCGCACCGCTGCGTCTTCTTCCCTGGGGAGTGTCGGCGCGCGGCGGCAGGCTGCTGGGAAAAGACGGCTGGGAGGCGACAGTGACAACAGGTCCGGCCCCTGCGGGGGCGCCGAACGACGTGGACACCCGCACGGCATCCTTCGCGCAGCGCCGGCTGTGGTTCATGGACCAGCTGGCGGGGTCCTCCAGCGGGTCGATGCTGCCGCTGGTGCTGCGGCTGCGCGGGCGCCTCGACGCCGGCCGGCTGGAGCGGTCGCTGGCCGGCATCGTGGCCCGGCACGAGGTGCTGCGGACGCGGTTCACCGCCGTCGACGGGGAGCCGGTTCCCGTCGTGGACGCCCCCGCCCGGTTCACGCTGCGCCGGATCACCGCGGACGGCCCCGCCGACCTGTACGCCCGCTGCCTGGGCCGCCCCGTCGACCTCGCCGCCGAGCACCCGGTCCGCGCCACGCTCGCCCGCGTCGCAGACGACGAGCATCTGCTGCTCGTCGAGGTCCACCACATCGCCGTGGACGGGTGGTCCTGGGGCGTGCTGCTGGCCGAACTGGCCGCCGGGTACCGGGGCGAGCAGGTCGAACCGCCCGCCGTGCAGTACGCCGAACTCGCCCGCGCGCAGGCCGAACGGCTCTCCGGCGCCCGCCTGGAGCGGCTGCTCGGGTACTGGCGGGACCGGCTGACCGGCCTGACCCCGCTGGAGCTGCCCACCGACCGGCCGCGCCCCCGGATCTGGGACGGCTCCGGTGACGTCGTCCGCTTCGACCTGCCCGCCGAACTCGTCGCCGCGGTGGACGAGTTGGCCCGCACCCGGCGCACCACCCGGTACACGGTGCTGCTCACCGCCTACCAGGCGCTGCTCGGCCACTGGTCGGGCCGTACCGACGTCGCCGTGTGCAGCACCCTCGCGGACCGGGCCCAGCGTGGCGCCGCCGAGCTGATCGGCCCGCTGGTGAACACCGCCGTGCTGCGCACGGACCTGTCCGGGCGGCCCGGCTTCGACGCGCTGCTGGAGCGGGTACGGCGGCGGGTGCCGGCCGACCTCTCGCATGCCGAGGCGCCCTTCGATCTGGTGGTCGGCGCGCTCGGCGGGTCCCGTGACCTGTCCCGGCATCCGCTCGCCCAGGCGTCGTTCACTCTGCTCAACTCCCCGATCCGGCCGGTGCGGATGGCGGACCTGGAGGTGACGCTGGTCGAGCCGCCGCTGGCCGAGACCCCGCTGGACGTCTTCCTGGACCTGACCCTGCGCACGGACGGCAGCATCGCCGCCATCCTCCAGTACGCCACCGCCCTCTTCGACGCCGCCACGATGCGCGCCTTCGCGCAGGCGTACGTCGCGCTGCTGCGGGCCGTCCTCGCCGAACCCGGCACTCCTCTCGGCGAGTTGGCGCGCGCCCTGCCCGTCGGGCCCGGCGCGCCCGCGCGGCCGAAGGGCGCATGGCACCACGCCCCGGACCGGCCCGCCGCCCCCGCGGCGCCGGTCGCCTTCGCCGGGCGGCCCGAGGCGATCGCGCTGCGCTGCGGCGACGACAGCGCCACCTACGCCCAACTCGACGCCATGGCGGGCGGACTGGCCGCCGCGCTCGGCGCCGCCGGAGTCACCGCGGGCAGCCCGGTCGGCGTCGTCCTGCGCCGCGGCCTGTGGTCGGTCGCCGCCATCGACGGGATCTGGCGGGCCGGCGGGGTGTACGTGCCCCTCGATCCCGAACTGCCCGCGCAGCGCCTCGCGTTCATGGCCGAGGAGGCCGGGCTTGCCTGCGTCGTCACCGCACCGGCGACGGCCACCGTCGCCGCCCCACTCGCCCCCGTCGCCGTCGATGTCACCGCCGTCACCCCGGACCCGGACGGACCCCGCCACCGGCCCGACCCCCGCCAGCTCGCCCACGTCATCTTCACGTCCGGATCCACCGGCCGCCCCAAGGCCGTCGGCGTCGAACACGCCGCGCTCGCCTCGCACGTGGCCGCCGCCCGGCAGCGCCTCGGCATCACCGCCGCCGACCGGGTGCTGGCCTTCGCCTCCTTCTCCTTCGACGCCTCCCTGGACCAGGTGCTGCCCGCCCTCACCTGCGGCGCCACCGTCGTCATGCGTCCCGAGGAGCCCTGGCTGCCCACCCAGGTACCGGAGATCGTCCAGCGGCACGAGCTGACCGTGGTCAACGTGCCGCCCACCTACTGGTCCGAACTGGCCCTCTCCCTCGACCGGCGGCTCGCCGCCGCCCTCGCCCCACTGCGGCTGCTGGTCCTCGGCGGCGAGGCGGTCCCGGCCGACACCCTGGCCGTCTGGCGGGCCGCCGTGCCCTGGGTGCGGGTCTGCAACGCCTACGGGCCCACCGAGACCACCGTCACCGCCACCACCCACGACGCGGACGAACCGCCCGCCGACAGCGTGCCCATCGGCCGCCCGCTCGGCGACCGGAGCGTGTACGTGGTGGACGCGGACGACGAGCAGGTGCCGGTCGGGGTGTCCGGCGAACTCCTCATCGGTGGCGTTGAGTTGGCGCGCGGCTATCTCAACCGGCCCGCGCTGACCGCCGAACGCTTCGTGCCCGACCCGTACGGCCCGCCCGGCGGGCGCCTCTACCGCACCGGCGACCTGGTGCGCTGGACGTCCTCGGGCGAGCTGGAGTTCGTCGGCCGCCGCGACGACCAGGTCAAGATCCGGGGCTTCCGCGTCGAACTCGGCGAGGTGGAGGCCGTGTTGCGGGCCTGCCCGCAGGTCGCCGCGGCCGCCGTCCGGCCCGACCGCGCCACCGGACAGTCCCTGACCGGGTATGTCGTGGCCGCCCCGGACGCACCCGAGGCGCCCGGCCGGGCGGAGCTGCGGGCCTGGTGCGCCCGCTCGCTGCCGCACTACGCCGTCCCCTCCGACTTCGTCACCCTGGACGCCCTCCCGGTCGGCGTCTCCGGCAAGCTCGACCGTGCCGCCCTGCCCGATCCCGACCGCGGCCGCCCGGCCGACGACGCCGCCTTCACCGCGCCCCGCGACGAGACCGAGCGGATCGTCGCCGAGGTGTGGGCCGATGTGCTCGGCCTGGAGCGGATCGGCATCGACGACAGCTTCTTCGACCTGGGCGGGCACTCCCTGCTCGCCACCATGGCGGTCTCCAGGATCGCCGGGCGCCTCGGCCGGGACATCGAGTTGCGCACCGTCTTCGAGCACCCGACCGTGCGCGGCTTCGCCCCGTGCGTGGCCGGCGCCCGCGCCTCCAAAACGGCCGAGGTGGTGCCCGTCGACCGCGCCCGCCCGCTGCCCCTGTCCTTCGCGCAGGAGCGCCTGTGGTTCCTGGACCGCACCTCCGACCGTGGTGACTCCTACCTGCTGTGGTACTGCCTGCGGGTGCGCGGCGGACTCGAACGCGCTGCCTGGCAGCAGGCGTTGGACGATCTGGTGGCGAGGCACGAGGTGCTGCGCACGGCGCTGACCGAGTCCGACGGCCGCCCAGTGCAGCGGGTGTGCGACCCGGTGGGCGTGCCCCTGCACTGGGAGGCGGGGCCGGACGGCCCGGACGCGGAGTCCCGTCTGGAGGCCGTACGGCGGCGGGCCGTGGCCCTCGCCACGCGCCGCTTCGAACTCGACCGGCCGCCGCTGCTGCGGGCCGGTGTGTGGGAGCTGGCCGACGACGATCACGTGGTGCTGCTCGCCCTGCACCACGCCGTCACCGACGGCTGGTCCCAGGGCGTCCTGCTGGACGAGCTGGCCCACCACTACGCGGCCCGGCGGGCGGGCCGGGCGGCCCAGCTTCCGCCGCTGCCCGTCCAGTACGGCGACTTCGCCGTGTGGCAGCGCGAACGCGCCGAGAACGGCGGGATGGAACCTCAACTCGCCTACTGGGAAGAGACGTTGGCAAAGACGCCGGTCCTGGAGCTGCCGACCGACCGGCCCCGGCCGGCCGCGTTCACCGGGCGGGGCGGTGCCGTCGAGATCGACCTGCCCGCCGCTCTGGTGCACCGCGTGGACGCCTTCGCCCGTGAGCGCGGCGCCACCCGGTTCATGGTGCTGCTGGCCGCCGCCCAGGCCGTGCTGGCCCGCTGGTCCGGGCAGACCGACGTCCCGGTGGGCACCCCCGTCGCCGGGCGTGGCCGCCTCGAACTGGAGCCGCTGATCGGCTTCTTCGTCAACACCGTGGTGCTGCGCACGGATCTGTCCGGGCGGCCCACCTTCGCCGGACTGGTGGACCGGGTGCGCGAGGTGGTGCTGGGCGCCTTCGACCACCAGGAGGTGCCGTTCGAACAGGTCGTGGAGCGGCTGCGCCCCGCCCGCGACCTGTCCCGCAATCCCCTGTTCCAGGTGATGGTGGACGTCCAGGACGCGTCCACCGGCGGCGCCGGGCTGCCGGGGCTCGACACGAGCATCTTCCAACTCCCCTGGGGATCGGCGAAGTTCGATCTGACGGCCACCTTCGTGGTGCGGCCCGGCGGATTCGCCCTCAACGTCGAGTACGCCGCCGACCTGTTCGAACCGGCCACCGCCACCCGCTTCGCCCGGCACGTCGGACGGCTGCTGGAAGCCGTCCTCGCGGATCCGGACATCCGCGTCGACGCGGCGCCGCTGCTGTCCGCGGGGGAGCGTGAGCTGCTGGTGGCGACGGCGGGCCGCGAGGTGCCGGCCGCGCCGGCCTTCCGGGTGGCCGGCCGCCCCGAGGACCCCGCCGTGGTGTGCGAGGGCACGAGCCTCGACTACGCCCAACTGGACGCCCTGGCAGGAGGGTTGGCTGCGCACCTCGCCGCCGGGGGAGTCGCCCCCGGTGACCGGGTCGGGGTGTGCGTCGGGCGGGGCGTCTGGTCCGTGGCCGCGATGCTCGCCGTCTGGCGGGCGGGCGGCGGCTACGTCCCGCTCGACGCCCTGCTGCCCGAGGACCGGCTCCGGTACATGCTCCGGGAAGCCGGGGTCCGGCACGTGGTCGCCGACGCGCACACCGGCGAGCAGGTCGCCGCGCTCGGGGTGACGGCCGTAGCCGTCGAGGACGTACGACCCCTGCCCGCCGGACCACGGTACACGCCCGACCCGAGCGAGCTGGCGTACGTCATCTTCACCTCGGGCTCCACCGGCCGCCCCAAGGCCGTCGGGGTCGAGCACCACGCCCTTGACGCCCATGTGGCCACCGCCCGCGAGCGGTTCGCGCTCACCGCCGAGGACCGGGTGCTCACCTTCGCGTCCACCTCCTTCGACGCCTCCCTGGAGCAGATCCTGCCCGCGCTGAGCACCGGCGCCACGGTGGTCGTGCGCCCGGACGAGATCTGGGCCCCGGAGGAGCTGGCCGCACGGGTCGCGGACGAGCGGGTCACCGTCATGGAACTCACCCCGTCCTACTGGGCGGAACTCGTCACCCACCTGGACCGGCTCGCGCCCCGGCTCGCCTCGCTGCGGCTGCTGGTGACCGGCGGGGAGGCGCTGCCCGCCGACCCGCTGGAGCGGTGGTTCGGACACCTGCCCCACGTGCCCGTGCTCAACACCTACGGGCCCACGGAATCCGTCATCTCGGCCACCGCGCACACCGTCCACGGCACAGGCGGCGCACGGGTGCCGATCGGCCGGCCCCTGGGCGGTCGTCGTGCCTATGTGGTCGACGCCCTGGGCGAACTCGTCCCCGAGGGCGTGCCCGGTGAACTCATCGTCGGCGGACGCGAGTTGGCGCGAGGGTATCTGGGACGGCCGGCGCTGACCGCCGAGCGGTTCGAGCCCGACCCGTTCGGGCGGCCCGGCGGGCGGCTCTACCGCACCGGGGACGTCGTACGCCGACTGCCCTCCGGCGAACTGGAGTTCCTCGGCCGCAACGACGACCAGGTGAAGATCCGCGGGTTCCGCGTCGAGCCCAAGGAGGCCGAGGCGGTGCTGCGCCGCCATCCCGGAGTGCGGGGCGCGGCGGTCCTCGTACGCACCCTGCGCGGCGAGCCCGCCCTGGTGGCCTACGTCGTCGGCGACGGGCTGTCCGAGGAAGTCCTGCGGACGCACTGCCGGGCCCGGCTGCCGCACTATCTGGTCCCGTCGGCGTTCGTCCGGCTCGACGCGCTGCCGCTGACGGTGCAGGGCAAGCTGGACACCGCCGCCCTGCCCGAGCCCGCCGCCCCCGAGTCGGACGCCTTCGTGGCACCGCGCACCCCGGCCGAGACGGTCGTCGCCCAGATCTGGTGCGAGGTGCTGGACCTGCCGCGGGTCGGCGTCCACGACGACTTCTTCGCCCTGGGCGGCCATTCCCTGCGCGCCGTCGCGGTCGCCTCCCGGCTGCGCACCGCCTTCGACTGCCCGCTCCAGGTGCGGGACCTGTTCGAGCACCCCACGGTGGCGCGCCTCGCCGCCGAGGTGGAGCAACGGCTGCTGGAACTGATCTCGCAGATGAGCGACGACGAGATCGACCTCTCCCTCACCGCCGACTTCTGAGGGCCACCCGCCCCGACACCGTCTCCTTCCCCATGAGTTGAGGAGTGCCCTCATGACCACATCCGACGTACGCCCCGGACCCGCCGCCCCGTCCGCCGGGCTCTCCCCGGCCGCCCGGCGCCTGCTGGAGCGGCGGCTGCGCGGACTGACCGGCGCCCGCGACGACGGCCCGGTCCGTGTCAGCCCGCGCCCCGACCGCATCCCGCTGTCGCCCGCCCAGCAGCGCCTGTACTTCCTGGACCGCCTCGACCCCGGCGCCGCCACCTATCTGCTGCCCGCCGCCTGGCGGTTCACCGGCCCGCTGGACCTGCCCGCGCTGCGCGCCGCCGTCACCGACCTCACGGCCCGGCACGAGCAGCTGCGGGCGGTCTTCCCCGAGCACGAGGGCGTGCCGTACCAGCGGATCCTGCCGCCCGAACCCGGCTGCCTGGACGTGGTGGACGCCACCGACCCGGCCGGCGCCGACCCGGAGCGACGGCTCGCCGCCACCGTGCACGCCGCCGCCCTGCGCCCCTTCGACCTCGGCCGGGAACCCGCCTTCCGCGCCACCCTCGTCCGCGTCGGCGACGACGACCATGTGCTGGTCCTCGGCATGCACCACATCGTCTCCGACGGCTGGTCCCTCGGTCTGATCGTCCGCGACCTGACCGAGCTGTACCGGGCCAGGACCGGGAACCGCCCCGCCGAACTGCCCGAACTGCCCCTGGACTACGCGGACTACGCGATCTGGCAGCGGGGCGGCGACCAGTCCGCCGCGCTCGACCACTGGCGCACCCGGCTGGCCGGCCTCACCCCGCTGGAGCTGCCCACCGACCACCCCCGCCCCGACACCCCCGGCTGCCGCGGCGACGCCCACACCCTCACCCTGCCGCCCACGCTGACCGGTGCCCTCGCCGCACTCGGCCGGCGCGCGGGCACGACGACGTACATGACGGTGCTGGCCGCCTTCCAGGCCGCGCTGGCCTTCCACAGCGGGCAGCAGGACATCGCCGTCGGCACCGTCGTGGCCAACCGGGAACGGGCCGAGACCGAACAGCTCGTCGGATTCTTCGTCAACACCCTCGTGCTGCGCGGAGACTTCACCGACGACCCCACCCCGGCCGCGCTGCTCGCCCGCACCCGTGAACGGGTCCTGGAGGCGTTCTCCCACCAGTCGCTGCCGTTCGAGCGGGTCGTGGAGGCGCTGAGCCCCGAGCGCGACCTCGCCCGCAACCCGCTCGTGCAGGTCCTCTACACGCACACCGACACCGGCGGCTCCGCGTTCGACCTCGGCGCGGCCACCGGGGCGCCGTACCGGATCGACCTGACCACCGCCAAGTTCGACCTCACCCTCGACCTGCGGGAGAGCGACGGCCGCACCGAGCTGGCGTTCGTCTACCGGCCCGACCTGTACGACGCCGCCTCCGTCGCGGCCCTCGCCCGGCACACCGTGAACCTGCTGGAGGCGTTCTGCGCCACCCCGGACACCCCGCTCAGCGCCATCGACCCGCTGACCCCCGCCGAACGCGCCCACCTGCTCGGCCCCCACGGGCCCGCGAACACCGGCAACGAGCCCCGGACCACCCCGCGCACCGCCCCCGACCGGCTCGCCGAGCACATCCGCCGGGCACCGGAGGCGATCGCGGTGCGCGGCACCCGCTCCCCGGCCCACGGCCGAGCCGGAGCGGCCGCCTCCCACACCCTGACCTACGCCCAACTCGACGCTCGCGCCTCCCGCTTGGCCCGGCGGCTGCGCGCGGCCGGGGTCGCTCCCGGCTCCCTGGTCGGCGTCTGCCTCGACCGCACCCCCGACCTGGCCGTCGCCCTGCTCGCCGTCTGGCGGGCCGGCGCCGCCTACCTCCCGCTCGACCCCTCCCACCCGAAGGCCCGCCGCGAGTTCACCGTCGCCGACTCCGGCATCGAGTGGATCGTCACCGACAGCGCGACCCGCGGCGCCGTGGACCAACTCCCGGTCAGGATCATGGCCCTTGACGGGGAGAGCGCCGAGGCGGAGAGCCCCGACATCCTTCCCGCGCCCGCCGATCTCGCCTACGTCATCTACACCTCCGGCTCCACCGGCCGCCCCAAGGGCGTCGAGGTCACGCACGCCAACCTGGCCTGGCTGCTGGCCGCCGCCGACCACCACTTCGACTTCGGCCCGCACGACGTGTGGACGCTGATGCACTCACCCGCCTTCGACTTCTCGGTCTGGGAACTGTGGGCGCCCCTGACCAGCGGCGGACGCGTGGTCGTGCTCGGCGCCGACGAGGTGCGCGACCCGGCCACCGTGCACCGGGTGCTGCGCGAGGAGGGCGTCACCGTCCTCAACCAGACCCCGGCCGCCTTCAAGGGCCTGCGCGCCCACCTGGCGGACACGGGCGCCGGCTTCGCCCAACTCCCGCTGCGAACCGTGGTGTTCGGCGGCGACGCGTTCGACGTCCGCGACTACGGAGACTGGTTCACCGCTCCGGGCGACAAGCCCGCCCTGGTCAACATGTACGGCATCACCGAGACCACCGTGCACGTCACCTTCCGCGCCATCACCGAGGCGGACGTGCACGGCACCGTCCGTTCCCCCATCGGCCGCCCGCTCACCGGCCAGCACGGGTACGTCCTCGACGCCGGGGGCCGGCTCGTGCCGCCCGGCAGCGTCGGCGAGCTGTACGTCTTGGGCGGCGGCGTGGCCCGCGGCTACCGCAACCGGCCCGAGCTGACCGCCGAACGCTTCCTGGACGACCCCTTCGGGACACCCGGCGCCCGGATGTACCGCACCGGCGACCTCGTACGGGTGCTGCCCGACGGCGAGTTGGCGTACGTCGGCCGCGCCGACCACCAGGTGAAGATCCGCGGTTACCGCATCGAACCCGGCGAGATCGAGACCGCGCTGCGCGCCCTGCCCGGCGTCGCCGATGCCGCCGTGGTCGCCCGCCGGGACGGCGACACGGCCCGGCTGGTCGCCCACGTCGTGACCCCGGAGGCCCGCCCGCTCGACCCGCCCGCGCTGCGCGAGGGGCTGCGGCTCACCCTGCCCGACTACATGGTCCCCGCGCTGTTCGTCCGGCACGAGCGGCTGCCGCTGACCGCCAACGGCAAGGTGGACCGCGCCGCGCTGACCGCCGTCGCCCCCGCCGCGACCGGACCCGGCACCCATGTGCCGCCCGAGGGCCCGGTGGAGCGGGCGCTGGCCGGGGTGTGGAGCCAGGTGCTCGGCGCCGAACACGTCGGCCGGGGCGACAACTTCTTCGACCTGGGCGGCGATTCGATCCTGGCGCTGCGCCTGGTCGGACTCGGCCGGCTCGCCGGGCTCGGTTTCTCCGTCGCCGACGTCTTCCGCGCCCGCACCCTCGCCGACCTCGCCGCCCTCACCACCGACGCCGTCGACGTCCCCGACCCCGTCGCCCCGTTCTCCCAGCTCGACCCCGCCGACGCGGGCCGGCTGCCCGACGGCCTGGAGGACGCCTACCCGCTGACCATGCTCCAGGCCGGCATGCTGCACGAAATGCTCGCCGACCCCCGGCGCGGCGCCTACCACAACGTCACCGACCTGAAGATCAGCACCCCTGAGGGCTTCGACCTCGACGCGTTCCAGGCGGCCGTGGACGCGGTGGTCGCCGGGCACCCCATCCTGCGCAGCTCCGTCGACCTCGTCACCTACCGCGAACCCCTCCAACTGGTCCACCGCACCGCCCGGCTGCGGGTCGGCTACACCGATCTGCGCGGCCTGCCCCGCGACCAACAGCGGGCGCGGCTGCGGGAGTTCGTGCGGGAGGAGTTCGAGCGGCGCTTCGACCTGGCCGCCGCACCCCTGGTCCGCATCCACCTGCACCACATCACCGACCACGATCTGCGGCTCGTCCTCACCGACTGCCATGTCGTCCTGGACGGCTGGAGCCTCACCTCGCTCGTCGCCGACCTGCTCGCCCTGCACCGGGAGGCCGTCGCCCACGGCACCACGCCCCTGCCCCCGCGGGCCCCCGCGTTCGCCGAGTACGTGGCCCTGGAGCGGGCCGCCCTGGACAGCGAGGAGTCCCTGGCGTACTGGCGCGACACTCTCGCCGACCTGCGCCCGGTGACCTTCCGCCGGCGGGTGCGCGGCGGCGCGGACGCGAAGCGGCAGCCGGTGCACGAGGTCCGGCGCTCCTACGCCCACCTCGCCGGACGCATCGGCAAGCTGGCCAAGGACGCCGGGGTACCGCGCCGGACCGTGCTGCTCACCGCCTTCCACCACACCATGAGCCTGTTCGCCGACCGCGACGACAGCGCCCTCGGCCACAGCATCGGCCTGGTCACCAACGGACGGCCCGAGATACCCGGCGCCGACCGGATGCGCGGACTGTTCCTGAACACCGTGCCGTTCGGCGTCGCCCGCCCGCGCGGCAGCTGGCGCGGCTATCTGCGGGACGTGTTCGCGGCCGAGCAGGAGATGCTGCCGCACCGCAGGGTGCCCCTGGTCCGCATCACCCAACTGCGGCCCACCGAACCGAACCTGACGGACACGGTCTTCAACTACGTCAACTTCCACCGGCTCTCGCACGACTCCTGGGACGACTCCCTGGAGATCGCCCGGACCATGTTCCCGCTGCTGGTCAACGCCAGCGTCAACGCCTTCACCCTCGACGTGGACCCGGAGTTCGTCGCCCCCGCCACGGCCGAGCAACTGGCCGACGTGTACTGCGCCCAGCTGGAGGCCATGGTCGCGGCGCCGGACGCGCGGGTCACCCGGCCCGCGCTCACCGGCGCGGCCCGCGCCACCGCCCTCGACGTCTGGGCGCGCGGACCCGAGATCCCGTCCTCGCCGCTGATGCTGCACGAGCACATCGCGGGACACGCGGCCCGCACCCCGGACGCGGTCGCCGTCGAGCACCGCGGACAGCAGCTGTCGTACCGCGAACTCCACGATCAGGCCGAGCAGTTGGCACGGCGGCTGCGGATGCTGGGGGTCGGCCCGGAGACGGTCGTCGGCATCTGCGCCGAGCGCGGTCCGGACCTGGTGCGGGCCGCCGTCGGGGTGCTGCGCTCCGGCGGTGCCTTCCTGCCGCTCGACCCGCAACATCCCACCGACCGCCTGAAGTTCATGGCCGACGACAGCGGCATGCGGGTCCTGCTGACCCAGCGCGCCCTCGACGGCACCGTGCCCTTCGACGGTCCCGTGCTCCACCTGGACGCCCCCGCCGCGCCCGTGGAGCCCGTGCCGGGCCGGGAGCCCGACGCCGACACCCTCGCCTACATCATCTACACCTCCGGCTCCACCGGCACCCCCAAGGGCGTCGCCCTGCCGCACCGCGGACTGTCCAACATGCTCGAAGGCCAGCGCGACCTGGTACGCCCCACCCCCGAGGACCGGGTGCTCCAGTTCGCCTCCTTCGGCTTCGACGCCTCGATCCTGGAACTCACCTGGTCCCTCGCCAACGGCGGGCGCCTGATCACCGCGCCCAGGGAGGACCTGCGCCCCGGCCCCGACCTCGCCCGCACCCTCCGCGAGGCCCGCGTCACCTGCGCCATGCTGCCGCCCAGCGCGCTCGCGGTGCTCGGCGAGGACGATTTCCCCGAGCTGCGGGTCCTCCAGGTCGCCGGCGAGTCCTGCCCGGCCGAACTCGCCGACATCTGGGCGCGCGGGCGCCGCTTCCACAACGTCTACGGCCTCACCGAGACCTCCGTGTGGTCCGTCGCCGCCGAACTGTCACCGGGCCAGGGGCAGCCGCCCATCGGGGCCCCGATCCGCAACACCCGCATCCACGTCCTCGACGACGACCTCCAGCCCGTGCCGGCCGGCGTCCCCGGCGAGATCTATCTCGGCGGACAGGCCGTCGGCCGTGGCTACCTCGGCCGGCCCGGACTCACCGCCGCCACCTACGTGCCCGACCCCTACGGGCTGCCCGGCGAGCGGCTGTGCCGCACCGGCGACCTCGGCACCCACCGGCCCGACGGCTCGGTGGAATGGCTCGGCCGCCGCGACTCGCAGGTCAAGCTGCGCGGCTTCCGCATCGAACTCGGCGAGATCGAACACGCGCTGCGCGGGCTCCCCGAGGTCCGGCAGGCCGTCGTCCTGCACCGCACCGACCTGCCCGGCGGCGAACCGGCCCTCGTCGCCTACCTCGTCCCGCGCCCCGGCGCCCGGCCCGCGCCCGAGGAACTGCGCCGCGCCCTGCGCGCCTCGCTGTCCGCCTACATGATCCCCGCCCGGTTCGTGCTCCTCGAAGAACTGCCCGTCAACCGCAGCGGCAAGATCGACAAGCGGGCGCTGCCGCTGCCGCCCGCCGAACTCGACCAGAGCGACACCGAGTACGTCGCCCCGGCCACGGCGGCGGAGAAGGTCCTCGCCGAGATCTGGCGGGAGGTCCTCGGCCTCGCCCGCATCGGCGTCCACGACGACTTCTTCCGCATCGGGGGCAGCTCCCTGTCCACCGTAAGGGTCTCCCTGATGGCCGCCGGGCGCGGTCTGACGGTCTCCGTCGGCGACCTGATCGAGCACCCCACCATCGCCCAGCTCGCCGAACACGCCACCCGCGCCGCGGGCGCGGGCCTGCCCGCCGCCGTCACCTCCGAGGTGCGGCTGCGCGAGGGCACCGGGGAGCCGCTGTGGTGCGTGCACCCCACGGGCGGCAGCGCCGCCTGGTTCGTACCGCTCGCCCGCGCCCTGCCGCCCGGCCGGCCCGTGCACGCCTTCCAGGCGCGCGGACTGCTCGGCGGGGTGGACCCGAGCACCGTCACCGGAATCGCCGCCAACTACGTCGCGGAGATCACCGACCGGCCCGCGGACCCCACCGCCGGGCGGGCCCCGCACGCCCTCCTCGGCTGGTCCATGGGCGCCAACATCGCCCTGGAGATGGCCACCCAGCTGCACCGCGCCGGGCAGCCGGTGGCCCCGCTCGTGCTGATCGAGCCGTACCTGCCCAACCCCGCCGCCCGCGCCCGCCTGAACGGCGTCACCGACGACCTGCGCACCGCCTGGCGCCGGCGCGACCTGATCCGGCAGCTGCCGCCCGGCCCGGAACGCGACCGGGCCACCGCCGAACTCACCGCCACCCTGCTGGGCGCCGGCATGAGCCCCGCCGAGGCGGCCCTGGTGGAGAACGCGCCGATCGAGGTGTGGCACTCGCTGCTCGCCGCCCTCGCCGGCTATGAGGTCCGTCCCTACCCCGGTCACATCCACCTCGTGGTCGGCAGCGAGGCCGCCGGGCTCCCGCGCGGACGCACCATGCCGGGGCTCGACGTCGACTACGACACCTACCTCGCTCGCTGGCGCGAGGTGGCCGGCGACGGGCTCACCGTGCACATCAGCGAGGGCGACCACATGTCGATGATGGCCGAGCCGAGGGTCACGGGCATCGCGGACATCCTCGTCGCGATCCAGGAAGGGGAGAACCGATGACGACGGCGGCCCCGATGACCCCGCTGACGACGGCGACTCCGACGACCACGGCGGCCCCTACGGCCCCTACGGCCCCTACGGCCCCTACGGCCCCGGCGAAGACCGGCGCCCCGCAAGCTCCCCGGACCGGTGCCCCCTTCACCGAGCGCTACCTCCTGTCCCCGGACATGATCGCCGACCCCTACGGGCACCTTGACGCCCTCCGCGCGCACGCCCCCGTGCACTGGAGCCCGATGCACCACGCCTGGCTGGTCACCGGCTACGACCAGGTGATGCGCTGCCTGCGCGACCCCGCCGTCTCCGCCGACCGGGTACGGCCCCTGATGGACGCCGTACCGCAGGGCGCCCGCGAGGACGCCGAGCGGGCCTTCGGGATCCTGTCCCGCTGGATGGTGTTCAACGACCCGCCGCAGCACCGCAGGCTGCGGCAGGTGTTCCAGGAGGCGTTCGCGGCACGGGCGGTGGCCCGCTACCGGACCTTCACCGAGAAGGCCACCCGCGCCGTCCTCGCCCGCAAGGCCATCCCCGGCCGCACCGGCGACCTGATGGCCGACGTGGCCAAGCCGCTGCCCGCCCTGGTGTTCGCCCGCTGGCTCGGCATCCCCCGCACCGACGCCGCCGCCTTCTGGTACTGGAACGCCCGCGTCGCCGACCTCGTGCTCGGCACCGCCCAGGAGGAGAGCGAGTACCGCGCCTCCCTCCAGGCGCTGGTGAGCCTGGAGGACTACCTCGCGGAACTGGTCGCCAGGCGGCGCGCCGAACCCGCCGACGACCTGATCAGCCAGGTGCTGAGGGAGGGCCGGGTGGGGGAGTCGGTCACCGAGGAGGAGTTCGTCGGGATGCTCACCCAGATGGCGTTCGCCGGCGGGGAGACCACCAGCAACCTCATCGCCAACACCGTCCTCGCCCTGCACACGCACCCCGGCCAACTCGCCGCCGTACGCGCGGATCCCGCGCTCGCGCAGGGCGCCGTGGAGGAGGCGCTGCGCCTGGACGGCCCCTCCAAGATGTCGATCCGCGCCGCCGTGAGCGACCTGGAGCTGGACGGCCACACCCTGCGGGCCGGCGAGCGGATCTTCCTGGTGACCGCCGCCGCCAACCGGGACCCGGCCCGCTTCCCCGACCCCGGCCGGTTCGATGTCCACCGCACCGGCGCCACCCACCTCGGCTTCGGCTTCGGCGCCCACTTCTGCATCGGCGCCGCGCTGGCCCGGCTGGTGGCCGTCGCCGCCGTCGGGACGCTGGTCCGCGACCACCCGGACCTCACCCTCACCGACCCCGGCGCGCTCACCTGGCAGCCGTCCCTCCTCAACCGCAGCCTCACCGCGCTGCCCGTCCGCTACTGACCGGACCGCCGCGAGCGTCCGCACCTCCGAAAGGCACCTCATGGCCACCACCCTCGCCGGCGCCGGTCCCCGGCTGTGGGCCCCCGCCCGCCAGCGGCCCTTCCGACTCCTGTGGCTGGGACAGTCGTTGTCCCTGCTCGGCGACGGCTTCAGCGTCGTCGCGTTCTCCTGGATCACCCTCGGCCTGACCGGCTCCACCCTCACCCTCGGCTACGTCCTCGCCTTCCAGGCCGTACCCCGCGCCCTGCTCACCCTGGTCGGCGGCACCCTCAGCGACTCCTGGTCCACCCGCACCCTGATGATCGCCTCCAGCTGGACCCGCGCCGTCCTGATGGCCGGCGTCGGACTCGCCGGTCTCACCGGGCACTTGACGGTCTGGATGCTGTGCGCGGCGGCCGCCGCGTTCGGCGCGGTGGACGCCTTCTTCCAGCCGGCCCGCGTGTCCATCCTGCCCTCCGTGGTGGACAAGGACCTGCTCACCCCGGCCAACGCGCTCCTCGGCGCCGGTTCGCGCACCGCGGCCGTCGTCGGACCGGCGGTCGGCGGTGTGGTCATCGCGCTGACCCGCGCGCCGGTCGCGTTCGTGGTCGACGCCGTCTGCTTCGCGCTGTGCGGCTGGTGCGTGTCCCGGATCGCCACCCGGCCGCGCACCGGCGCCGTCCAGGATGGCGGGTCAAAGTCCGGAAGCGGCAAGGAAGTCGAACGTCAGCCGTCCCTCGGCGCCCGTATCCGCGAGGGCGTCGCCTTCACCCTGCGCGACCCGCGGCTGCGGACCGTCGTCGTCCTCGACACCGCCGTCAACTTCTGTTACGCCGGGCCCTTCACGGTCGGCTTCGCCACCCTCGCCGACCAGGTGCTGCGCGGCGGCTCGGCGACCCTGGGCGTGCTCAACGGCTCGCTCGCCGGCGGCGCGATGCTCGGCACACTGGCGGGCGGCGCCCTGGGGGGCCGCCCCCGCGTCGGGCTGCTGGTGGCCGCACTGGCCGGCTGGCTGGGCGCCGGAATGGCGGTCCTCGGCCTGGTGCACAGCACCCCGGCGGTCGTCGCGACCGTGCTGGCCATGGGCTTCGCCATCGGCTTCCAGGGGGTGTTCGGGCTGAGCTGGATCCAGCGCAACATCCCCGCCGACGTGCTCAGCCGGGTCATCTCCGTCGACATGGTCCTCGGCTACGCCGCCGCCCCGCTGTCGCTCATCGTGTGCGGCGCGCTCGCCCGGACCGGGGCGCTCGCCCTGTTCGGGGCGGTCGCCGCGGTGCTCGCCCTGACGGGGCTCGCGGTGCTCGGGTCCCGTGCGGTGCGCGAGATGCGGTAGGGCGCTCGCGGAAGACGCCCTAGGCGGTGTCTTCAAATGATCATTGCTGGTAGATCATGGTGTCGTGATACGTCGCCATGAACTGTCGGATGCCTAGTGGGAGTTCGTCCGGCCGCTGCTGCCCGAGTCGTTGCGGGGGCGCAAGCGGCTGGATGACCGCAGGGTCCTGAACGGGATCGTGTGGAAGTTC
>NZ_JBWKES010000022.1:66183-92081 GCF_056435325.1 Streptomyces sp. NPDC043952 | reverse complement strand
AAACGCCCGGTTACATTCCGAACCCGGAAGCTAAGCCTTTCAGCGCCGATGGTACTGCAGGGGGGACCCTGTGGGAGAGTAGGACGCCGCCGAACTATCATTCCGGGAAACCCCCGCACCATTGGTGCGGGGGTTTCCTGCATTCCGGGGCAGTGTATTCGCAGACAGTGTAGACAGTGTCCTCGGCGGGGTCGTCGCGTTATCAGCTCATGACGATGTCCCGTTACAAGTCTTCCGTCGAGCATCCCGGCGTCCGCACCCTCAAGGAGCACATCGCGGGAATCCGCACCGAGGTGACCGCCCACCCCCTCTACACGAGCTTCCGCAGCCGCCGGGACGTCGCGGTGTTCATGGAGCACCACGTCTTCGCCGTATGGGACTTCATGTCCTTGCTGAAGAGTCTTCAGCGGCAGCTGACCTGCACCAGCGTGCCGTGGGTCCCTCGGGGCCCGGTCGCCTCCCGGCGGCTGATCAACGAGATCACGCTGGTGGAGGAGAGCGACGAACTGGGTGAGGGATTCACCTCCCACTTCGAGCTGTACCGGGCGGCGATGGACGACGCCGGCGCCGACCCCGGACCGCTGGACGCCTTCCTGGACCTGATCCGGGCCGGCACCCCCGTCCCCAAGGCCCTCGTGGACGCCGGAGCGCCGCTCCCGGTGCGGGAGTTCGTCGGCGCGACCTGGCACGTCGTCGAGACCGCCCCGGTGCATGTGCAGGGCGCGGTGTTCGCCTTCGGGCGTGAGGACCTGATCCCGGAGATGTTCGAGCAGGTCGTCCGCATCGAGGACCGCGACGGAAGCCTCACCCGGTTCAAGGACTACCTCCACCGGCACATCGAGGTCGACGCCGACGAGCACACCCCCATGGCCATGCGCATGCTGGTGGACCTGTGCGGTGCCGACCGCCGCAAATGGGAGGAGTGCACGTACGCGGTGCACGAGGCGCTGCACGAGCGGGCCCGATTCTGGGACGCCATCCTGCGGCAGCTCCGCGAAGGGGGCCTCGGCGGCGGCTCTTAGGGTGGGGGCATGCGCTATGACCTCATCATCTTCGACAACGACGGCGTCCTGGTCGACAGCGAGCCGATCTCCAACCGGCACCTGGCGGCGTACCTGACCGAGCTGGGCGTCCCGACGTCGTACGAGGACTCCCTGCGCGACTACATGGGCGCGGCGATGCACCGGGTCCACGACCTCGTCCTGGAGCGCACTGGGCGGCGGCTGCCGGCCGACTTCGACGACGTCTTCCACGCGCGCGTCTTCGCCGCGTTCGAGCGGGAGTTGGCCCCCGTGCCGGGCGCGGCCGAGGTGCTGGGGAAGCTGGCCGCGGACGGGGTGCCGTACTGCGTGGCCTCCTCCGGGAGCCATGAGCGGATCAGGGTGGGGCACCGCGCCACCGGGCTCGACCGGTGGTTCCCGAAGGAGCGGATCTTCAGCTCGCAGGACGTCGGCAAGGGCAAGCCCGCGCCCGACCTCTTCCTGTACGCGGCCGAGCGGATGGGCGTCGCCCCCGAGCGGTGCGCGGTCGTGGAGGACTCCCCGCTGGGCGTCCAGGCGGCCGTGGCGGCCGGGATGGACGTGTACGGGTTCACCGCGATGACCCCGGCCGGGCGGCTCACCGGCGCGACCCAACTGTTCGCGCGCCTGGGGGACTTGCCCGACCTGCTGATATGACCCGCACCATGACCGGTGCCATCCGCCGGTGCCTGACATCTGTCATGCCGTCGTCCGGACGAACGTTCCTACCGGGGGACCCCCGCCGGCCGGGAAGCTGAGGGCATGACGAAGAACACGGGGAACCACAGCCGGAACACGCAGCAGAACCCGAGCATGCTGGACAACCTCAGGCCGCTCGTCATCGACGTGGCCGTGCCCCTCGGGGCGTACTACCTCCTCAAGGACGGCCTCGGCGCGAGCACCTTCGCGGCGCTCGCCTGGAGCAGCGTGGTGCCGGCGGTGCGGACCGTGTGGAGCCTGGTGCGCGAGCGCCGGGCCAACGGGCTCGCCCTGCTGATCCTCGCGGTCAATGTCATCTCCCTGCTGGTGAGTTCGGTCGCCGGGGACCCGCGGCTGATGCTCGCCAAGGACGGCGCGGTCAGCAGCACCGTCGGCATCGGCATCCTGCTCTCGGTCCGGCTCGGCCGGCCGATGATGACCACCGCGGTGATGCCCTTCCTGGTCAAGGGCGACGCGGCGAAGGAGGCCGCCTGGCAGCGGCTGACCGGCGGGAGTTCGGTGCGGTCCGCGGACTTCCGGCGGTACGAGCGGACGTTCTCCGTCGTCTGGGGCGTGGCGCTGCTCGCCGAGTGCGTCGCCCGCGTCGTCGGCGCGTACACCGTCCCCGTGGACACCATGGTCTGGCTCGGCACCGTCGTCCTGATCGGCACCATGGTGGTCGCCTTCCGGATCAGTGGAGTGCGGGGCGCGGGCCCGATGGAGCGCCTGCTGGAGACCGAGGTCGCCGCCGGCTCCAACCCCACTGAAGCTGAAGGAAATTCACCTTTGGCGATGTCTACCCACAAGTAAGCCGGGGCCCTACGCTCGCCGCCATGACTGAACTGCTGCGGCGCGGTAGGGCCTCGCTGGCGTTCGCCTTCTTCGCGCAGGGCGCCGCGTTCGCCCTGCTGGTGACGCGCATCCCCGCCATCCAGGACCGGTACGGCATCTCCGATGCCCTGCTGCCGGTCTTTCTGGCTGCCGTGCCGGTCCTCGCGGGCGTCGGCAGCGTCACCACCGAGCAGCTGGTCAAGCGGGTACGGCCCAGCCGGCTGCTGCGCTGGTCCCAGCCGGTGGTGCTGCTCGCGCTGCTGGCCGCGGGCGCGGGCGGGCGGGGACAACTGGCCGCGGTGGCGGTCGCGCTGGCCGTGTTCGGGCTGTCGGTGGGGATGCTGGACGCCTCGATGAACATGCTGGGGGTCAGCCTCCAGCGGTCGTACGGGCGCAGCATCATGCTCAGCTTCCACGCCGCGTACAGCCTGGGCGGCATCGTCGGGGCCTCGCTGGCGTGGGCCGGGGCGCACTGGCAGCTCGCGCTGTGGGTGTCGTACCTGCCGGTCGTGGCGGTGCTGCTGCCGGCGACGCTGGTGGGCAGCCTGTGGTACGTCGATGGGGAGGCGGCGGTGCCGGTGGCGCAGGGGAGCGGCGGCGGGGGTGTGGTGTTCCGGCTGCTGCTGCCGCTGTGCCTGGTGATGACCTTCGCGTACATCGGGGATTCGACGGTCTCCAACTGGAGCGCGAAGTACCTGAAGGACGTGCTGGGCAGCTCGGAGCAGCTGGCGACGGTGCCGTACAACGTGTACATGGTGACCACGCTGGCCGGGCGGGCCCTGGGGGACTTCGGGGTACGGCGGTTCGGCGCGGCGGCGGTCGTACGGCTCGGGGCGCTGGTGGCGGCCGGCGGGTTCGCGGTGGTGGCCGCGGCGCCCGGCGCGTGGGTGGGGATGCTCGGGTTCACGCTGCTGGGGCTCGGGCTGTGCGTGCTGGTGCCGCAGACCTTCGCGGCGGCGGGGCGGCTGTTCCCCGGCGCGTCGGACGCGGCCGTGGCCCGCCTGAACATCTTCAACTACGTCGGTTTCCTGGTCGGATCGCCGTTGGTGGGGGCGGTGGGGGACGCCTGGAGCTATCGCGGGGCGATGCTGCTGCCGATGGTGCTGGTGCTGGTGACGCTCGTGTACGCCAGGTCGTTCGCGACGAGCGGGGGCCGATACGGTGGCGGGTATGAGCGGCCGCGCACAGCTGATGTGGGACGAGGCAGTAACGGGCTATGACTTCGGCCCCGGTCATCCGATGGACCCGGTGCGGCTGGCGCTGACCCGGAAGCTGATCGGTGCCCTGGGGGTCGACCGGGAGCTGGAGGTCGTCGCGGCGAAGCCGGCCGGGTGGTCCACGCTGCGCCTGGTCCACCGGGACGACTACATCGAGGCGGTGCGGGCGGCGTCGGCGGACCCGGCGGGCGCGGACGGGTCGTACGGGCTCGGGACGCTGGACGATCCCGCGTTCGCCGGGATGCACGAGGTGTCCGCGCTGATCGCGGGGCAGTCGGTGGCGGCGGCGGAGGCGGTGTGGCGGGGGGACGCGCTGCACGCGGTGAACTTCACCGGCGGGCTGCACCACGCGATGCCGGGGGCCGCGAGCGGGTTCTGCGTGTACAACGACGCGGCGCTCGCCATCGCGCGGCTGCTGGAGCTGGGCGTGGAGCGGATCGCGTACGTCGATGTGGACGTGCACCACGGGGACGGGGTGCAGGCCGCGTTCTGGGAGGATCCGCGGGTGCTGACGATCTCGGTGCACGAGCATCCCCGTACGCTGTTCCCGCAGTCCGGGTGGCCGCAGGAGACCGGCGCCGGGGCGGGGGAGGGGGCGGCGGTGAACCTGCCGCTGCCGGCCGGGACGGGGGACGCGGGGTGGGTACGGGCGTTCCACGCGGTGGTGCCGGAACTGCTCGCGGAGTTCCGGCCGCAGGTGCTGGTCTCCCAGCACGGAGCCGACACGCACTTCGAGGACCCGCTCGCGCATCTCGCGGTCTCGCTGGACGCGCAGCGGGCGGTGCAGCTGGCGTGCCACGAGCTGGCGCACGAGTACGCCGACGGCAAGTGGGTCGCGCTGGGCGGGGGAGGTTACGCGGTGGTGGACGTCGTACCCCGCTCCTGGACGCATCTCGTGGCCATCGCGGCGGGGCGGCCGGTGACGCCGGAGACGGTGATCCCCGAGGGCTGGCGGCAGGAGGTGTACGCGCGGACGCGGGAGCTGGCGCCGCAGCGGATGACGGACGGACGCTGGCCGGTCTCCTGGTCCTCCTGGGAAGGGGGCTACGACCCCGCGGACCGCCTCGACCAGTCCATCCTGGCCACCCGCCGCGCCGCCTTCCCCCTCCGGGGCCTGCTCCCCTGACCACTTCTTCTCCCACCCACCCACCCGACTCGGTCGGCTACGGGGGCACCGCAGAAAAGCCGCCCGCGGGCGATCGACGCGGACCGGGCCCTCCGACGGCCCATGGCGGAGGCCCTCCGGGGGCCCCGGCCGAGCCCGTCGGCCGCCCGCAGGCAGGGCCCGCGAGAGAACCGTGGCCGGCTCTTGGGCGGCCGGGGATGTGTGGTCGCGTTCCCGCGCGCTATTACGCCAACCGTGCGCAAATCCCCCGGTATTTCCCTTACGGGGTGCGGCGATCGGCCACTATCGCTGGCGTGTTGGCCTACCTGTCCGCTGCCCGGCTGGCCGGAGTCGTCGGGACGTCTCGGGAGCGGAGTCTGCTCAGGTACCGTCAGTTCGCGGTCCGGGACCCGCGGGTGCTGCTCGGGATCGACCCGCGAGGGAGCTGGGGCGAGCCGGAGCTGCTCGCGTTGATGGCGCGCGGGTGTGGTGTTTCGGCCGATCCCCGGCACCGCTCGGGGCCGGATGTGATCGATCCGGCGCTGACGCTGGCCGCGCTGGACGCCTTCGGGGAAAGACTCGCGGCGGCCGCGCGGCGGCACGCGCCGGTCCTGCTCGGCACCGGGCACCCCCGCTCGCTGCTCGGTTTCTACGCCGTCCTCGCGGACGCCCTCTCGGCGGCGGGATGTGAGGTCCTCACCCCAGCGCAGGGTCGCTGTGTCGACATATTGACCCAGTTCGGTCTACGCACACACCGCATCGACTACGTACGACGCGTCGCGTTGGTGCGGGAAACCGAGGGCGGGCGCCCCGGTTGTGAGCCTGGCGCGCACTGCCATTCGCCGCTGCCGGTCCGGGTCGTCCTGGAGGCCGCCGCGGCCGCCGGCGGACCGCTGCCCGAGCTGGTCATCGGCGACCACGGCTGGCTCTGCGGCGCAGGTCAGCTGGGGTTCGAGGCGATCGGACCGGCCGACTCCGACGACCCCGCGCCGTTCGTCGGCCAGGCGGAGGGCGCCGTCCGCGTCGTCGTACCCCTGGACGACGGAGTCCGGTCTAGTCACTACCTGCCACTCACCCGCTACGTACTCAAACGCGCATGTCTGTCACAGTAGGCCGCCGATGGGTGCACCTCTTCCCCACTCGCATCACCCGCCCCTAGTCTGGGGAGTGAGCACGCAGCGACGAAGAGTCACCGGAAGGGGAAGCCGGTGGCCGTCGAGTGCGGAAGGTGCAGGTGTGTCATGGCCGCAGCTGGCGAGAGGCCTCTGAACGAGGTTCAGTTCCTGACCGTGGCGGAGGTCGCCACGGTGATGCGAGTGTCGAAGATGACCGTGTACCGCCTGGTGCACAGCGGTCATCTGCCCGCGATCCGGGTGGGGCGGTCCTTCCGCGTCCCCGAGCAAGCGGTCCACGAGTACCTCCGCGACAGCTATGTGGGGGTGGAGACGGCCTGACGACCCCCTCCGGGGGATCCCGGAGACCCCTCGATTACGACCTCAGCGCTCGGTTGGGTAGGCTAGCCCCTCGTAGGTCGTGTGGGCCCATGGCGCCCAAACAACCGAGTGATGAGAAGTGAGCGAGGGTAGTCGTGGGCTCTGTTATCAAGAAGCGGCGCAAGCGGATGGCCAAGAAGAAGCACCGCAAGCTGCTCAAGCGCACGCGCGTCCAGCGCCGCAACAAGAAGTAAGCGGCCGGCGCGAGAGCGTGTCCTGTGGCCCCCCATCGACAATGATGGGGGGCCACAGGTGTATCCCCGGTGACCCGGTGGCGATCCGGCCGACTCCAGCCGGGGAATTTCCGTCCCCTCGCGCATCGGGCGGTCATCACAGCGCGACATCCACCCGCTAAGTTGGCCCCGGCGGGGAACGCGGAACGTGAGATCCCTGGGAAGGAAGGCGCTGATCTTGGGCAAGGTCGTGCTCGTCACCGGGGTCGCCCGGCAGCTGGGCGGCCGGTTCGTGCGGCGGATCCAGCGGGACCCGGAGGTCGAGCGGGTGATCGCGGTGGACGCGGTGCCGCCCGCGCACCAGCTCGGCGGGGCCGACTTCATCCAGGCCGACATCCGGCAGCCGACCATAGCCCGCGTGCTCGCCGAGACCGGCGCCGACACCGTCGTACACCTCGATGTCACGGGCACCGCGCTCGGCGGCGGCAACCGGGCCACGGTGAAGGAGACCAATGTCATCGGCACCATGCAACTGCTCGGCGCCTGCCAGAAGTCGCCCGCGGTCCAGCGGCTGGTGATCAAGTCCAGCACCAATGTGTACGGCTCGGCGCCGCGCGATCCCGCCGTGTTCACGGAGACCACCCCGGCCAAGTCGCTGCCCAGCGGCGGGTTCGCGAAGGACACCGTCGAGGTCGAGGGGTATGTGCGGGGGTTCGCGCGGCGGCGGCCCGATGTGGCCGTGTGCGTGCTGCGGTTCGCGAACATCCTCGGCCCGGCCGCGGACACCCCGCTCGCCTCGTACTTCGCGCTGCCGGTGCTGCCGACCGTGTTCGGGTACGACCCGCGGCTCCAGTTCGTGCACGAGGACGACGTGGTGGAGGTGCTGCGGCTGGCCTCGCACGAGCCGCGCCGGGGCACCCTCAACAGCGGCACCTTCAACATCGCCGGAGACGGGGTGCTGCTGCTCTCGCAGTGCTCCCGGCGGCTCGGGCGGCCGACCGTGCCGCTGCTGCTGCCCGCGGTCACCTGGGCCGGCTCCCTGGTCCGTACGCTGGGTATGACGGACTTCTCACCGGAGCAGATCCGGCTGCTGACCCACGGGCGGGTCGTGGACACCGGCCAGATGCGCGAGACGCTGGGGTTCACGCCCCGCTATACGACGGCGGAGGCGTTCGCGGACTTCGCCCGTGGCCAGGGCGCCGGGCTGCTGCCGCCGGAGGCCGTCGCCGGAGCCGTCGACCGGATCGCCGCGCTCGCCCTGCCGGGCGGCGGCCGGCCCACGACGTACAGCGCCGACTAGCGCCAACCGAGGAGCGCGGTAACGATGGCGGACGCCAAGGTGATTCCCTTCGACGACGACCGGTCGCGGGGGAGCGGGAGCGGCAGTGGCCCCCAGCGGTCCGGGAGACGGCGGGGCGCGGCCGGCCGGCGCGGCGGTCGCGGCGACGCCGGGGCCGGGGAGCTGGGCGAGGTGCAGCGGCTGCCGGGTCGGGAACCGGCGCGGGAGGACGGGCCGGTGGGCGCGGACGAGCGGCCGGTGGAGCGGCCCGTACCCGACGGCGAGGGCGGTCTGGAGCGGCGGGTGGCGGCCGGGCTGTCGTTCCTGCGGCGCCGGCTGACCGGGGAGTACGAGGTCGACGACTTCGGGTACGACGCGGAGCTGACCGACCAGGTCCTGATGTCGCTGCTGCGGCCGGTGTACGAGAAGTACTTCCGGGTCGAGGTGAAGGGCGTCGAGAACATCCCGGACAAGGGCGGGGCGCTGATCGTCGCCAACCACTCCGGGACGCTGCCGCTGGACGGGCTGATGATGCAGGTCGCGGTGCACGACCACCATCCCGCCGGCCGGCATCTGCGGCTGCTGGCGGCGGACCTGGTGTTCGTGCTGCCGGTGGTCAACGAGCTGGCGCGCAAGCTCGGGCACACCCTGGCGTGCGCGGAGGACGCGGAACGACTGCTGGAGCAGGGCGAGCTGGTGGGGGTGATGCCCGAGGGGTTCAAGGGCATCGGGAAGCCCTTCAGCGAGCGGTACAAGCTCCAGCGGTTCGGGCGGGGCGGGTTCGTGTCGACGGCGATGCGGCAGGGAGTGCCGATCGTGCCGTGCTCGATCGTCGGGGCGGAGGAGATCTATCCGATGATCGGCAACGCGAAGACGCTCGCGCGGGTGCTGGGCATCCCGTACTTCCCGCTGACCCCGACGTTTCCCTGGCTCGGACCGCTGGGTGCGGTGCCGCTGCCGACGAAGTGGACGATCCAGTTCGGCGAGCCGATCCCGACGGACGGGTATCCGCCGGAGGCGGCCGAGGACCCGATGCTGATGTTCAACCTCACCGACCAGGTACGGGAGCAGATCCAGCACACCCTGTACAAACTGCTGGTCCAGCGCCGATCGGTCTTCTTCTAGCCCGCGGTACGACGGCGAGGGCGTCCCCGCTCGGGTGGGGACGCCCCCGCTGCCGTACTTCCCTAGTTCGCCTGGTCGTTGTCGATTCCCAGGCCCGGCAGGAGGCCCGGTAGGAGTGGCGGGAGGGTGACGTCGGGGGCGGTGGTCGGGGGTTTGGTGGTGGACGGGGTGCCGCTGTCGCCGCCGGACTTCGGCGGGTCGAGCAGGCCGCCGGTGCTGCCGCCGAGCAGACCGTCGTCGGTGCCCTCGCTGGCCTTGCCGGTCGGGTGCTCGGTGCTGGTGTGGCCGGTGGACGGGGTGCTGTGGTGCGGCGGGACCGAGCGGTGGGTGCCGGGGGACGCCGGGCCGGAGCCCCGGTGCGTGCCGTCGCCGCCCGGCGAGGGCTGCTGCGGCAGCAGGGACTGGAGCGGGGCGACTTCCTGGTCTATGGCGTCGAACACCGACGACACCTGCTGTTTGACGTCCCCGAGCTGCACCGGCAGCTTGTCGCTGAGCGCGCTCCACGCCTCGCGGTGGTTCCGGGAGAACGCGGACAGCGCCTGGATCGGGCCCAGCTGGTCCGGATCGGCCTCATAGGCCGCGTGCAGCAGCCGGTGGCCCTCGGTGACGTCGTGCTGCATCCCGGACAGGGTGCGGCGGATCTCGCCGATGGACTCGTGGTCGAGATGGCCGCCGCGGCCCCGCTCCATCAGCCGGCGGGCCTCGCCGAGCCGGGTGGACGCCTGGTCGAGGTAGACCTGGCCGCGCTGGTCCTCGCCATTGCTCAGATAGTCGAGCTTGAAGTCCTCGATGCCGCGCTTCAGTCCGTACAGCGAGTCGCCGGGCAGGGCGTGGGAGCTGGCGGCGGCGACCCCGCCGAAGGCCCCCGCGGCCACGCCCACGCTGAGTCCGCCGGCCGCGAGGCCCTTGGTCAGCCTGGTGCGCGGCCGGAGTTTGCCCAGCGGGCTCGCCCGGTGCGCGCCCTTGGCCTTGCGCCCGCCCGTCTCCCGCCACCACCCTTGCGAGGCAGTCGCTTCGCTCCCCCTTTGCTCCGGTACGGTCGGCTCCGCCGCCGCCCCGGTCCCCTCCTGGAGCATGGCCTCCATCGCGGCCACCAGCTGTGCGCGCTGGACGACCTTGACGTCGGGGTCGAGCTGCGGCCTGGGCAGCGCGCCGAGTCCGTCCGCGAGGGCCAGCAGGCGGCCCCGCTCGGTCAGTTCCTCGGTGGTCGGCGGGGAACCCGCCGGTTCGTCGGACTGCTCGGCCGCCGTGTCCCGGTCGGGCTGCTCCTCCAGGGCCTGGGCGAAGGCGTTCGCCCGCCGGTGCGCCGATACGTTCGCGATCACTGGCGGCACCTCCTCTCGTCATGACGGTCGACTCCCCAGGGGGTCCTGAGGGTTGCACGCCCCCGGCCACGCCACCCGATCGGGCGATGGTCCGGCCGGGAGGTGACCACAGGGAGCCTGTATCCCGCTCAACGACTGGTGCGGCACTTGGGTTACGGACCCTGTTTGATCCGTGCGGAAAGTCAACGCGCCTTTACGGAAGGTGAGTTGGCGGTCGCCCGGAGTGGCGGGCCGGGGGCGGGCGCTTTCAGCGGGCGTCGTCCGGCAGCAGCCGGGCGAGGGTGCGGACGGCGCGGTACTGGAGGGTCTTGATCGCGCCCTCGTTCTTGCCCATGACCCGTGCGGTCTCCGCGACCGAGAGGCCCTGGAGGAAGCGGAGCGTCACGCACTCCTGCTGCTGCGGGTTGAGGCGTCGTACGGCGTCCAGGAGCGCGGCGTTCGACAGGGACTCCAGGACGGAGTCCTCCGGGGAGCGCTCGACCTCGTTGGCGTCCAGCATCTCGCCGGTGGTGACCTCCAGGCGGAAGCGGCTGGACTTGAAGTGGTCGGCGACCAGGTTGCGGGCGATCGTCACCAGCCAGGCGCCGAAGTCGCGGCCCTGCCAGGTGAAGGTGCCGATCCGGCGCAGGGCGCGCAGAAAGGTCTCGCTGGTCAGGTCCTCGGCGGTGGCGCGGCCGCCCACCCGGTAGTAGATGTACCGGTAGACGGTGTCGCTGTACTGGTCGTACAGCCGTCCGAAGGCCTCGGCCTCGCCCGCCTGGGCGCGCTCGACCAGGTCCATCATCCGGGCGCTGTCGCTGTCGGCGGCCGGGCGGCGGGCGGTGGTGGCGCCGCTGGCGCCGGCGGGGCGCCCGCGTCTGGCGACGGCGGCGCCGCCGTCGGCCAGTGCGTAGCACGGGCCCGTGGGCGTGGCGATGGCGAAGGCAGGGACGGTGAGCGCGGTGGGGACGAGGCCGCGCAGCGTCTCTTTGACCGTTGCGACAGTTGCGCGCAGCGTAGCCAGGCCCGAGGCGTCAACCCCGACGTGTGGGTACACGGGACTCCCAGAGGCAGAGCTTTCATCACGTGCAGTGCGGAACCGTTCACCCGTCGTGGCGACGGAGGGGTACCGGTTTGCGTCTGAGGAGAATAACGCTTCGTGCAGGCCCTGCTACACCGAGTTGCTCAAATCACCGATTGCGTCGCATCTGTAACCGATTGTTGCCCTATCCCGTTCCGCAACCTGATCACTTCTTGACCGAAAAAGGGCGTGTTTCGGTGAACTCCAGGACATCTTGAAATGGCCGCGGCATAATTCCGGCCGCAGGAGAGGGCGCCGAGAGGCGCTGCTTGGGGGTGCGGGGGATCCGTACCCGGCCGACCGATCCTTATCGGCGCCGGCGACTCAAAGCGATCGCCGCCGCAGTGCCACCGGCCACCGCTCCGACGCCCGCCGCCGCCGGGATCCCCACCTTCGCCGCCTTGCGCCCCGTGCGGTAGTCGCGCAGCCGCCAGTCCTTCTCCCGCGCGTGCTTGCGCAGCTTCGCGTCCGGGTTGATGGCGTAGGGGTGGCCGACGAGGGACAGCATCGGGATGTCGTTGTGGCTGTCGCTGTACGCCGCGCAGCGGGCGAGGTCGAGGCCCTCCGCCGCGGCCAGTGCCCGCACCGCCTCCGCCTTGGCCGGCCCGTGCAGCGGCTCGCCGACCAGCCGGCCGGTGTAGATGCCGTCCACCGACTCCGCGACCGTCCCGAGCGCACCGGTCAGACCCAGCCGGCGCGCGATCACCGTGGCGATCTCCACCGGCGCCGCCGTGACCAGCCACACCTTCTGCCCGGCGTCCAGGTGGGCCTGGGCGAGCGCGCGGGTGCCCGGCCAGATGCGGTCGGCCATGTACTCGTCGTAGATCTCCTCGCCGATGGTCTGGAGTTCGACGACGCGGTGGCCCTTGACGATGGACAGCGCCGAGTCGCGGGCGTCCTGCATGTGCTCGGGGTCCTCGACCCCGGCCAGCCGGAACCACGCCTGCTGCCAGGCGAAGCGCGCCAGGTCGCGGGTCTCGAAGAACTTGCGCTTGTACAGGCCGCGGCCGAAGTGGAAGATCGCGGCACCCTGCATCACGGTGTTGTCGAGGTCGAAGAAGGCGGCCGCGCTGGTGTCGCCGATCACCGGGAAAACCGGTTCCTCCGCTTCGGCCCGCGCGGTCTGCTGTGCCTCCTTGGAGGACTTGCGGGCGGCCTCCGCCGAGGCCTCGCCTGCCAACACGCTCCGCGCCGTGGCGGAGCGCCTACGGGGAGTGAGCCATCCGAGAGCGGCCATGTCGTGAGCATAGCCAGTCCGTTCGGTGCTTCCGGAGCCGGAAGGTTCGAACGCCGTGAACTCTGGGTGAGGCGAGGGTTGAACCGGGTGTGCCGGCGCCGCGCGCGAGAATGGCCGGTATGAGTCCACTCTTCCGACGCAACGGCGGCGAGAACGCGAAACCAGAGCCCGGCGAGCGGCTGGTCACCCTGATCCGCAAGCCCGGCTGCCATCTGTGCGACGACGCCCAGGCCGTGATCGAGAAGGTCTGCGGGGAACTCGGGGTGCCCTGGGACCAGAAGGACATCAGCGAGGACAAGGGGCTGTACGACCGGTACTGGGAGCAGATCCCCGTCGTACTGGTCGACGGTGAGCAGCACACCTTCTGGCGCGTGAACGCCGACCGGCTCCGCAAAGCACTGACCGAGTAGCCCAAGGTGCCGGCGGGGTAGCCCAAGGCACTGACCGAGTAGTCCAAAGCGTCCCGAAAGTCGCTTAGGATCTATGGGCGGTTTGGTCTCGGGGGCGGGATTCGTGAGGAGCGTGTGCGGTTTTGCCCCCAGTAACGAAGGTGCACGGGTGTGCGCCCGCTGGTTCCCGCCAACGGCGCGAAAGATGCGTGACCCCGGTCACTTCTGCCGGGCAAATCGGACACCATCTTTGTGCACGCGTTCACAAAGACATAGCCTGCTGTCGACGGGGCGGTCTGGGGACGTATGACCGCCTACAGCCCCGCTCTACCATCAGGAGCACCGTGGCAACTGGCCGAACACACCGACCGGCGACCCGCAGCCGAGGGATTCCCGAGGCCACCGTCGCCAGGCTTCCGCTGTACCTCCGAGCCCTGACCGCGCTGTCCGAGCGCTCGGTGCCCACGGTCTCCTCCGAGGAGCTGGCCGCGGCCGCGGGGGTCAACTCCGCCAAGCTGCGCAAGGACTTCTCGTACCTGGGCTCCTACGGAACGCGCGGTGTCGGCTACGACGTGGAGTATCTCGTCTACCAGATCTCCCGTGAACTCGGCCTCACCCAGGACTGGCCGGTTGTCATCGTCGGTATCGGCAACCTCGGCGCCGCCCTCGCCAACTACGGCGGGTTCGCCTCCCGCGGTTTCCGCGTGGCCGCGCTGATAGACGCGGACCCGGCCCTGACCGGCAAGCCGGTCGCCGGCATCCCGGTGCAGCACACCGACGACCTCGAGAAGATCATCAAGGACGACCGGGTCTCCATCGGCGTCATCGCCACCCCGGCCGGCGCCGCCCAGCAGGTCTGCGACCGGCTGGTGGCCGCCGGGGTCACCTCCATCCTGAACTTCGCGCCGACCGTGCTGTCCGTGCCGGACGGCGTCGACGTGCGCAAGGTCGACCTGTCGATCGAGCTCCAGATCCTCGCCTTCCACGAGCAGCGCAAGTCCGGCGAGGAGACCGCGGCCGGGGACGGCGCCCTGCCCGCCGCCGTCACCCCCCGCGACGACGCCGACCAGGGACCCGACGGGGACGTACCCGCCGTGATGCCGGCATGAGCCTCCTCGTCGTCGGACTGAGCCACCGCAGTGCCCCGGTCAGCGTGCTGGAGCGGGCGGCGCTGAACGCGGACGCCCAGACCAAGCTGCTGCACGACACGGTCGCCGCCGAGCCCGCCACCGAGGCCGCGGTGCTCGCCACCTGCAACCGCATCGAGCTGTACGCCGACGTGGACAAGTTCCACGCCGGTGTCGCCGAGCTGTCCACGCTGCTCGCCCAGCACAGCGGCGTCGGCCTGGAGGAACTGACCCCCTACCTGTACGTCCACTACGAGGACCGGGCCGCCCACCACCTCTTCTCGGTGGCCTGCGGCCTGGACTCCATGGTGGTCGGCGAGGGCCAGATCCTCGGCCAGATCAAGGACTCCCTGGCCCGCGCCCAGGAGCTGCACACCGCCGGCAAGCTGCTGAACGACCTGTTCCAGCAGGCCCTGCGGGTCGGCAAGCGCGCCCACTCCGAGACCGGCATCGACCGCGCGGGCCAGTCCCTGGTCACCTTCGGCCTGGAGCAGCTGGCCGCGGGCGGCGACGTGCGGCGCTGGGCGGCCGGCCGCCGGGCGCTGGTGATCGGCGCCGGTTCGATGTCCTCGCTGGCCGCCGCCACGCTCGCGCGGACCGGGGTCGCCGAGATCGTCGTCGCCAACCGCACCTTCGACCGGGCCGAGCGCCTCGCCGGGATCCTCCGGGAGGCCGACGACCACGCGGTGACCGCCCGTGCGGTACGGATGGACGCCGTACCGGACGAGCTGACACGTGCCGACGTCGTCGTCTCCTGTACCGGGGCGACGGGCCTGGTGCTCACGGCGGAGGCGGTCGCGCAGGCGGTCGAGGGCCGCACCGGGCGGCCGGCCGTCGCCGAGCCCGGTGTCCCGGCCGTGAAGCCCGAGGCTCCGCAGCCCGCCGCCGCCGACGAAAACTGCCCGCTCGACCTGGCCGCCGCCCAGCCCGGCTTCTCCGTCATGGGCGAGGCCGCCGTGGCCGGCATGGACGCGGCCACCCTGGAACAGCACGCGGCCTGGGCCGCCGGGGGCGGCACGCGCCCGGCGGGTGGTCGTACCAACGAGTCCGCCGGAGCCGACGCCGAGCTGATCACCGCGCTCGCCGCGACCGCCGCCAGCGCGGGCCGGATCCCCGAGCGGCGCCGCCCCGAGCCGGTCGCCGAGCGTCCCGCGCCCGTCGTCTTCCTCCTCGACCTGGCCATGCCCCGCGACATCGACGCCGCCGTGCACCGCCTGGCCGGGGTGCGCCTGGTGGACATCGAGTCGCTGGCCGAGGCCTCCGCGGACGCGCCGATGGCGGCCGACGTGGACCAGGTCCGGCGTATCGTCTCCGACGAGGTCGCGGCCTTCGGGGCGGCCCTGCGGGCGGCGCACATCACGCCGACCGTGGTCGCGCTGCGCACCATGGCCGCGGACGTCGTCGCCGCCGAGATCGCGCGGCTGCACGGCCGCCTGCCCGACCTGGACGAACGCCAGCGCGGCGAGATCCGCCAGGCCGTGCACCGGGTCGTCGACAAGCTGCTGCACGCGCCGACCGTACGGGTCAAGCAGCTCGCGGCCGAGCCCGGTGGCACCGGGTACGCGGACGCGCTGCGCACCCTGTTCGACCTCGATCCCGAGACGGTCGCCTCCGTCTCGAGGGCCGGGGACAGCACAGAAACGAAGGACCGACCGGCATGAGTGACAAGGCACTGCGACTGGGGACCAGGCGGAGCAAGCTCGCCATGGCCCAGTCCGGCCAGGTGGCGGAGGCCGTCCGCCGGGTGACCGGGCGACCGGTCGAGCTGGTCGAGATCACGACGTACGGCGACACCTCCCGCGAGCACCTGGCGCAGATCGGCGGCACCGGCGTGTTCGTCACGGCGCTGCGCGACGCGCTGCTGCGCGGCGAGGTCGACTTCGCCGTCCACTCGCTCAAGGACCTCCCCACGGCCCAGCCCGAGGAACTGGTCCTGGCCGCCCTGCCGGTGCGCGAGGACCCGCGGGACGTGCTCGTGGCGCGCGACGCCCTGAAGTTCACCGACCTGCCGCGCGGCGCCCGCATAGGCACCGGCTCCCCGCGCCGCATGGCACAGCTGAACGCGTACGCCCGCGCCCACGGACTGGACATAGCGACGGTCCCGATCCGCGGCAACGTGGACACCCGTATCCGGTACGTCCGCGACGGCGAGCTCGACGCGGTCGTCCTGGCCGCCGCCGGACTCAACCGGATCGGCCGCATCGAAGAGGTGACCGACTTCCTGTCGGTCGACACGGTTCTGCCCGCCCCCGGCCAGGGGGCCCTGGCGATCGAGTGCGCGGCCCAGCGCGCGGACCTGATCGCGGCGCTCGGCGAGCTCGACGACCCGTTCACGCGGGCCGCCGTGACCGCCGAACGGTCACTGCTCGCCGCCCTGGAGGCCGGTTGCAGCGCACCTGTGGGTGCGCTGGCCGACTTGTTGGGGGGCGGGCAGATTGTCAAGGAAATGCGCCTGCGCGCCGTCGTCGGGACCACCGACGGCACCCGCATGGTGCAGTTGTCCACCACCGGTCCCGTGCCCCAGACGCACGAGGGTGCGCTGGCACTCGGTAGCGAACTCGCCGCCGAGATGCTCGACCAGGGCGCGGCCGGTCTGATGGGGGAGCGAGCACATTGAGCCCCACCGCCCTTCCTGCCGCCGGTCCGGAACACGGGCACGTCACCTTCCTCGGTGCCGGACCCGGGGATCCGGGACTGCTGACTCTGCGCGCCGTGGAGGCACTGTCGAACGCGGACGTCCTGATCGCCGAGCCCGAGGTGCTCGATGTGATCCGGACGCACGCGCGGCAGGGCGTCTCCGTCGTGCACACCGACGGGGACCTGTCCACGTCGCCACCGGGCACGCCGCAGCTCACGGTCGTTGACGGCACGTCAACCACCGCCGCTGCCCCGTCTCCTGCCCGGGATGCCGTTCATCTTGTCATGGAGGCCGCGCGGGGCGGCAGGCGGGTGGTGCGTGCGGTTCCGGGTGACCCCGGACTCGACACGGACGCCGCCGAGGAGATGCTGGCGTGCGCCGCGGCCGGGGTGCCCTTCGAGGTCGTACCCGGTGTCGCGGCCGCGGTCGGCGTCCCGGCGTACGCCGGTGTGCCGCTGCGGGACGCGGACGGCGCGGACGTCCGGTTCGTGGACGCCCGTACCGCCTCCGGCCGCTGCTGGACCGAGGTCGGCGCCTCCGACGGCACGGTGGTCGTCTCCACGACCCTGGACGCGGTGGCCGCCGCGGCGGGCGAGCTGGTCTCGGCCGGCCGCAAGCCGGACACCCCGCTGACCGTCACCATCGCCGGTACGACGACCCGCCAGCGCACCTGGTCGGCCACGCTCGGCACCATCGCGCAGACGCTGAAGCAGGCGAAGGTGCTGCCCTCGCCGGACGGGGGCCGCCCGGTGATAGCCGTGGTCGGCGAGCGCTCCGCCGCCGCCCGGCGCGACCAGCTGTCGTGGTTCGAGTCCAAGCCGCTGTTCGGCTGGAAGGTGCTCGTGCCGCGCACGAAGGAGCAGTCGGCGTCGCTCTCCGAGCAGCTGCGTTCCTACGGCGCGGTGCCGCACGAGGTCCCCACCATCGCGGTGGAGCCGCCGCGCACGCCCCAGCAGATGGAGCGCGCGGTCAAGGGCCTGGTCACCGGCCGCTACGAGTGGATCGCCTTCACGTCGGTCAACGCGGTGAAGGCGGTGCGGGAGAAGTTCGAGGAGTACGGCCTTGACGCTCGGGCTTTTGCGGGTATCAAGGTGGCTGCGGTGGGCGAGCAGACGGCTCGCGCGCTGATCGCCTTCGGCGTGAAGCCGGACCTGGTGCCGAGCGGCGAGCAGTCGGCCGCGGGTCTGCTGGAGGACTGGCCGCCGTACGACCCGGTCTTCGACCCGATCGACCGCGTGTTCCTGCCGCGGGCCGACATCGCCACGGAAACTCTCGTGGCCGGGCTGATCGAGCTGGGCTGGGAGGTGGACGACGTCACCGCCTACCGCACGGTCCGTGCCTCGCCCCCGCCGGCCGAGACCCGCGAGGCGATCAAGGGCGGCGGTTTCGACGCGGTCCTGTTCACCTCGTCCTCCACGGTCCGCAACCTGGTCGGCATCGCGGGCAAGCCGCACAACGTGACGGTGATCGCCTGCATCGGCCCGGCGACGGCGAAGACGGCCGAGGAACACGGCCTCCGCGTCGACGTCATGGCCCCGGAGCCCTCGGTCGCCAAACTGGCCGAGGCCCTGGCCGCCTTCGGCACGAAGCGCCGCGACGCGGCACTGGAGTCGGGCGACCCGGTGACCCGCCCGAGCGAACGCCGGCCGGGAGCACGGCGTCGCCGCTCGACGACGTGAACCGGCCCACCCGCCCACCCGAAGCTCTCGGCTGCCGGGTGGGCGGGCGGCTTTTCCCCCGTCAGTGCTTCGACGCGTACGGCAGGAAGCTCGCCCAGGTGGTGGGGTTGAGGGCGAGGCGGGGGCCGGTGGGGTTCTTGGAGTCGCGGACGAGGATGTGCTCGGGAACGGCGGCTACTTCGACGCAGTCGGGTCCTTCAGGCGTGCTGTAGCTGCTCTTTATCCACTTCGGCTCGGGGTCCATGCCGCTCCCTGTGGGTTCAGTGCTGCGACGCGTAGGGCAGGAAGCTCGCCCAGGTGGTGGGGTTGAGGGCGAGGCGGGGGCCGGTGGGGTTCTTGGAGTCGCGGACGAGGATGTGGTCCGGGATGGTGGCTACTTCGACGCAGGACGGGCCGTCGGACGTGCTGTAGCTGCTCTTGATCCACTCCAGCTCGGGGCTGGGCTTGAGGCTCATGTTTCTCCAAGTACTTTGTCGATCAGGGCCAATGACTCCCGTGGCGTGAGAGCCTGCGCTCGGATAATCCCATAGCGCATATCGAGGGCAGTGGTCTCCTTGGGGTTGCAGAAGACACGGCTGACGAGCGGCGCTTCGCTGAGCCCTACATTGGTCCCGTCCTTGAGCTTGAGCAGCCGGAACAGGCCGTCGAGGCCCGAGTTCTCCTCGCTGTCCAGCGGAAGGACTTGTAGGTCGACGTTGGGCAACTGGGCTACCTCCAACAGCCGTTCGAGTTGCTCGCGCATAACCATCTTGCCCCCGATCAGCCGTCGTAGCGTCGACTCGCACAGCACGAAGCTGAAGAGTGGCTTGGCCGTCGCGGGGTTGATGATCTCCTGGCGAGCCAGCCTTGCGGCCACTTGCCGTTCCAACTCGTCCATTGTGAACGGCGGCCGTCGAGAGCCGAGGACGGCCCGCGCGTAGTCTCGGGTCTGGAGGAGTCCGTCCACAACGGAGTTGTTGTAGGAACTGATCACCACCGCCTCGGCCTCAAGGCGCTTCACGTCCCGTACCTTCTTGGGGTACCGGACCTCCTCCAGATCCGTCTTCATCGCGGAGATCTTGCCGTCGGCCCGCAACGCCTCGTCCGCCGCGTCGAGATACTCGGGGCGGGGGATCCGCCGCCTCCGCTCCACCGAGGAGACCAGTTCCTCCCCGTACCCGATCAGAGTGCCGAACTCCGCCTGCGTGAGGCCCGCCGCCTCGCGCCAGAGTTTCAACTGCCGGGCCACCGTGCGAATGACGGCCCCGGCCTCCTCGTCCCCCAGTTCCGCGTCCCAGTCGCTCACGTCCGCCGCCCTCCCGTCGCTTCCTGCCGGGCCCAACCACGGACGCGCGTCTCCGGTCACGCCGTACAGCCCGGACGGATCCGGACAACTCACGGACAGGCGCTGATCGCACGGGCCACCGATATTCACAGGCTACGCAGGAACGGCCACGCTGCGTGATGTGAATCAGGAAACTCAGCAGACCGCGCTGGCGCAAAAGCCACCGCGCCAGTTCTCCGTACCGCTGTCGGCCACCCGCAGGGGCGCCCGCCTGGCGAGGCTCCTCGCGGTCGAGCAACTGGAGTCGTGGGGCGTCCCGTTGGACCCGGCACGGCTGATCGTGGCCGAGCTGGCGACGAACGCCGTGCTGCACGGCAGGGTCACGGGCCGCAGCTTCCGCCTGACCCTCGCGGTACCGGAGCCGGGCCTCCTGCGCATCGAGGTCACGGACACCCGCGCGGAATCCCTCCCGGTACGCAACCTCACCCCCTCCGAATCGGGCTACGGCCTCCTCCTGGTCGACACGTTGTCCACCCGCTGGGGCGTCCGCCAGGGACCGGTGCCGTGCAAGACGGTGTGGGCCGAGTGCGTGTTCGCTCCGCTCGGGCCCGCGTTCCACCCGCCACGGTGAGAGGTGCCGTCCGAACGGGTGGGATGCGGGAGGCACATAGCCAGTCGTGAGGCGACTTCCCTAGGCTGCGGCGGCATGAAGGGGCGGCATTCGGCGCTCGCCTCACGGACATGCGCAGGAGGGCACGGGTGAACTCCTACAGCAGGCACGGGAAGTTGGTGCGGAACCGGATTCCGCAGATCATTCGCGACGGCGGGACCGAGCCGGTTTTCTACACCGCGGGCCGGGGGGAATACCGCAACCGGCTGCGGGACAAGCTCGGTGAGGAGGTCGCGGAGTTCCTCGCGGCGGACGACGACGCGGCGCCGGAGGAACTGGCGGACGTGCTGGAAGTGGTCCGTGCCCTTGCCGCGGACCTGGGAGTCGGCGAGGACCAGTTGGAGAAGATCCGCGCGGCGAAGACGGCCGAGCGCGGAGACTTCTCCGACCGGATCGTCTGGACGGGCAACCGCTGACCGGAGGCCGTCCGGACGATCTCCACGGCACCTCACGTTCCGGGCCTGGTCAGTACGGCATGGCAGACGCCGGGCAGAGGCAGCACGGGGGCCTCGGCAGCGGGCACGAGGCCGACCCGGCGGGCGAGGGCGACGATCTCGTCCGGGGAGATGCCACGCTGGAAGGTGCCCTTGCTCCGGCTGGACCAGAAACCGTCGTGGTGCGGCGTCCAGCCGCCGTCCGCGGCCGCACGCGCCGCTGCTATCGGTTGGCGAGTTCCTGTACCAGGTGGTAGCCGCTGGCCAGATCGATGTCCGTCCGCTCTCGGAGGAGCTTGATGGCCGTGGTGCGGTCGTCGGCTTCGAGCAGGGATCGCAATTCTGCGATCAGCTTGGCGTCCAGCGTCTGAAGGTTGTCCAGCGCCTGTGCGGGGTTCTCCGGGAGCGCACGGCCCGAGCCGAGCAGTTCGAGTGCCGCGCGCGCCTCGACGAGGCCGAGGCCGGACACCTTGCGCAGCCGGGAAATGGCTTTGGACTCGCGGCCTTCCCCGGCGAGTGCCAGGGCTTCCTGCTGTGTCTCGGCGGATACCGGCGTGATCAAAGCCGTCGTCTGGTGCCTGCTGCTGCTCACTGTCCGCTGCCCTCCGCCCTCAGCTGCACTGCTTCTTGATGCTGTCGACGCCCAGAATGGCACCGGCAAGGCCACCGAGCGTCGCCCCGAGCTCGCTGATCTTCTCCTCGCCCTTGGCCACCCGGATCAGGAGGTAGGCGGCCTCCTTGACGCTGCCCGCCTTCTTGATGAACGCCTTCAGCTTGAGGATCTTCGCCGCCGGCACAGCGGTGCTGGCGACGGCCATCGTGATGGCCGCTACGCACTTGGTCGTCTGCCACCAGCCGAAAGCCTGGAGCTGCGACTTGGGCAGGTGCTGCGCCAAGTAGTTGTGGACCGCCTCATCGCCCTGGGCGGCGACGCTGTCCGGCATCGCGTCGATGACGGCCAGGGCGTCGATGAGCTTCTGTTCTTCCGGGGAAGGCGTGGCGGAGGGGTCCGCGACGGCCGATGCCGGAATACCTATGGAAAGAGCCGGAGAGTGCGACCGGTCGGCCGCGGCTGCTGCCCCGGAGAGCCCCGCGCTGAAGATCGCGACGGCGGTGACGGTGGCGGTGAGCGTGGTGATTCTGCTGAACTGCACTGTTCCCCAATTCCTCTGGCCCACAGTGCGCAGGCGTTCGGCAGCCCCATGAGCGCGTCGGAAGGTCAGCTCCGGTCGGGGGCGCAGCACGAGCCAATCACCGGCCGCTTCACCAATGCAATGATCTTGAGCTGCATCTGAGGTATACGGCATAGGTGCACCGGAATGGGAACCGCGGTATCAACGGGAGATCTGATCCGCTCGGACGGTGTCTTCAGGAAGTCCCGGATGAACTGCTGCAGCAAAGAAGGGAGTTGCTTCGGGAAAACTGGTGTCGGGACGCCTTTCGTGTCCGGGGGGTGGGGCCCGGCGCGGGCGGACGGAGCCGGCCCGGCCGGGGAGTGTGAGCGAGGGCTCGGTGTTACGCCGCCGTGCCGCCCGCGTAGTCGCTGTTGAACGTCGTCTCGATGGTCTGCGCCACCGGCTGAGCCACCCCCGTGCCGGTCAGGATGATGCCCAACTCCCGATTGTTGCTCAGGGAGTTGCTGCTGATGTTCATCGAACCCGCCTCCACCGCCTGGGTGGACAGGCCGTAGTCGGCGACCATGGCCTTGGCGTGGATGTAGAAGCCGTTCGGGTCGAAGTAGCCGACCACCGTGCCGCCCGCGGCCTTGATCGCGGAGACCTCGCCGGCGTAGCTCGCGGGGTCTTCGAGGACGACGCGGACCTTGACGCCCGCCTTGGCGCGGGCCACGATCGCGTTGACGACCGTGCTGTCGCTGAACTCCAGTTCCTGCACGTCGAGCGTCTTGGTCGCGGCGTTGATGAAGGACACCAGGCGGCTGCGGGAGTCGGTGGGGGACCACAGGAGGTGGTCGCCGTCGGTGGGGGTGACCGAGGTGCCGGCGTAGTCGGCGTCGAAGACCTTCTCGATGGCGGCGACGTCGCGGGTGTCGTCGGTGAAGACGCCGTAGTCCCGGCTGGTCGTGTAGTACTGCGAGGTCAGGTTGCCGGTCAGGATCAGGGACTTGGTGCCGTCCACCGTGATCGTCTTCTGGTGGGTGTAGGTGAAGGCCGACGAGGACCAGACGACGCCCACGCCCGCGTTGGTCAGCGTCGTGTACGCCGCGTTGTCCTCGCTCTTGTGCTGCCGGTCCAGGACGACCCGGACGGCGACGCCCTTCTTCTCCAGCGCGACCAGGTCGTTGACGGCCGTGGTGTCCTCCAGCTCGTACATCGTCATGTCGAGCTTGCTGGTGGCCGAGTTGATGAAGTCGTAGATCGCCGGCTGGCTGGTGCCGGCCTGGGAGAAGGCGAACGCCGAGTACGTCGCCGCGTTCGCGGGGACGGCGGCGACGGCGACGGCACTGCCGGCGGCGAGGGCGACGGCAGCGCGGGTGAGGGCCTTCCGTAGCATTGCGTGACTCCTTTTGGGAGGCAGGGGAGTGGTGTCGGGTGCATGACACCACGCGCGTAGAACGCTGGGGAGGCGGCCGGATCCAGAGATGGCCAGCGGGGCGCAAAAACTCGGTATCGGGGTTCCGGTTTGCCCCTCAATGCCGGGCGGCGGGGCCGACAGGGCGTCGGTAAGGAAGAGGAGTGGGCGGGCGTAGCGTAGAAGGCATGACGAAGTACGGATCTTTCCCCGGTACGCGTCCCCGGCGGCTGCGGACCTCGCCCGTCATGCGGCGGATGGTCGCCGAGACGCGTCTGCACCCCGCCGACCTGATCCTCCCCGCGTTCGTCCGCGAGGGCGCCGGCGAGCCCGTGCCGATCGCCGCGATGCCCGGTGTCGTCCAGCACTCCCGCGACAGCCTGAAGAAGGCCGCGGCGGAGGCCGTCGAGGCCGGGATCTCCGGGATCATGCTGTTCGGCGTGCCGGAGGACGGCAAGAAGGACGCCCAGGGAACGGCCGGTACCGACCCGGAGGGCATCCTCCAGGTCGCGCTGCGCGACGTACGCGCCGAGGTCGGCGACGACCTCCTCGTCATGTCCGACCTGTGCCTGGACGAGTTCACCGACCACGGGCACTGCGGGGTGCTGGACGCCGAGGGCCGGGTGGACAACGACGCCACCCTGGAGCGGTACGCCGAGATGGCCCAGGTGCAGGCCGACGCCGGCGCCCATGTGGTCGGCCCCAGCGGGATGATGGACGGCCAGATCGGCGTCATCCGCGACGCGCTCGACCAGATCGGCCGCGAGGACGTGGCGATCCTCGCCTACACCGCGAAGTACTCCTCCGCCTTCTACGGCCCCTTCCGCGAGGCCGTCGCCTCCTCGCTCCGGGGGGACCGCAAGACGTACCAGCAGGACCCGGCCAACTGGCGTGAGTCGCTGCGGGAGTTGGAGCTGGACCTCGCCGAGGGCGCGGACATGGTGATGGTCAAGCCGGCCGGGCCGTACCTCGACATCCTCGCGCGGGTCGCGGACGCGGTGGACGTGCCGGTGGCCGCGTACCAGATCTCCGGCGAGTACGCGATGATCGAGGCCGCCGCCGAGAAGGGCTGGATCGAACGGGACCGGGCGATCTTCGAGACCCTGACGGGGATCAAGCGGGCCGGGGCGCGGAACATCCTCACGTACTGGGCGACCGAGGTGGCGCAGAAGCTGCGCTGAACCAAGGGAGTCGGCTGGAGCCGCGCGGAATCAGGGGAGTGCGGGCCGGGTAAGTAGTTGAGGAATCAATCAGTTCGGTCCGCTGTTCACGGCGGTATGAAACGCATCGGCTTCCTCTCCTTCGGCCACTGGGGCGACGGCCCGCACTCGCGGACCCGCAGCGCCTCGGACACGCTGCTCCAGTCCATCGACCTCGCCGTGGCCGCCGAGGAGCTGGGCGCCGACGGGGCGTACTTCCGGGTGCACCACTTCGCCCGCCAGCTCGCCTCGCCCTTCCCGCTGCTCTCCGCGATCGGCGCGAAGACCTCGCGCATCGAGATCGGCACCGGCGTGATCGACATGCGCTACGAGAACCCCATGTACATGGCGGAGGACGCGGGCGCCGCCGACCTCATCTCCGGCGGCCGGCTCCAGCTCGGCGTCAGCCGCGGGTCACCGGAGCAGGTCGTCGACGGCTGGCGGTACTTCGGCTACGCGCCCGGCGAGGGCGAGACCGACGCCGACATGGCCCGCACGCACACCGAGGTGCTGCTGATGGCGCTCCAGGGCAAGGGCTTCGCCGAGCCGAACCCGCGCCCGATGTTCGCCAACCCGCCGGGTCCGCTGCGCATCGAGCCGTACTCCGAGGGGCTGCGCGAGCGCATCTGGTGGGGTGCGGGCTCCAACGCCACCGCCGCCTGGGCCGCCGGGCTCGGCATGAACCTCATGAGCTCCACCGTCAAGGACGACGAGGGCGGCGCGCCCTTCCACGTACAGCAGGCGGCGCAGATCCGGGCCTTCCGCAAGGCGTGGGCCGAGGCAGGCTGGGAGCGTGAGCCGCGCATCTCCGTCTCGCGCAGCATCTTCGCGCTCACCGACGACCGCGACCGCGCCTACTTCGGCCGCGACGGCGACAGCCGCGACAGCATCGGCTACCTCGACGCCGCCACCCGTGCGATCTTCGGCCGCACGTACGCCGCCGAGCCCGCCGCCCTGGTCGAGCAGCTGGCCGGGGACGAGGCGGTCGCCGAGGCCGACACGCTGTTGCTGACCGTGCCGAACCAGCTCGGCGTGGACTACAACAGTCACGTCCTGGAGAACATCCTCACCCATGTCGCGCCGGCGCTCGGCTGGCGCTGACCCCGACCGGCGGGAGTCGCCGTGCGCAAGATCCTGATCATCGGCGGGACCGGCTACACCGGGACCAACATCGCGGCCGAGGCCGTCGCACGGGGTCACCAGGTGGTGTCGTACGCGCGCTCCGCGCCCAGCACGCCGGTCGACGGGGTGACGTACACCCAGGGCGCGGCCGAGGACGCGGCGCGGCAGGTCCCCGGCCGGGACGCGGTGGTCGCGGCCCTGGGGGGGGGGGGGGGGGGGGGGGGGGGGGGGGGGGGCGGGCCACGGGACGGAGCAGACGCCGCGGAAGGCACAAAAAACAAGAC
>NZ_JBWKES010000022.1:4352-66173 GCF_056435325.1 Streptomyces sp. NPDC043952 | reverse complement strand
GGACATAAGAGCACGCGCACCGAAACAGCGGGGGAGAGGGGGGAAGACCGACAGGGGGTGCGCAAGGCCCCCCGGCGCGGCAGGTCCCCGGCCGGGACGCGGTGGTCGCGGCCCTGTCGCCGCGCGGCGACCTGGTGGGCCGGCTGCCCGGCCTGTACCGGGACATCGCCGCCGCGGCGGACGCCGCCGGCGCCCGGCTGATCGTGATCGGCGGCTTCTCCTCGCTGCGCCCCGCGCCGGGCGCGCCCCGGTTCGCCGAGGGGGACCTGCCCGAGCAGTTCCGGTCCGAGGCGCGCGAGATGGACGCGGTCCGCGAGTGGCTCACCACCGCCGCGCCCGCCTCGCTCGACTGGACCCTGGTCTCGCCCGCGGGCGGCTACGGCGCCTGGGCCGCGGGCGAGCGGACCGGGACGTACCGGGTCGGCGGGGAGGTCGCCCTGCTCGACGAGCGGGGCAGGTCGGAGATCTCCGGCGCCGACTTCGCGCTGGCCGTCGTGGACGAGATCGAGCGGGACGCGCATCCCCGGCAGCACATCTCCGTCGCCTACTAGGCCGTCGCCCCGCGGGGGGTCCGGGTCACCAGCTCGCGATGTCGGACGGGTCGGACACCCAGTAGGTGACCTTCAGCGTGCTGTCGTAGTACACGCCCTTCGCGGGCAGCGCGACGTTCGCCGTGGCGCCGCCGTCGCTGTGCGGCGTCATGCCCTGGAAGTACACGGTCAGCTTGTGGCCGGTCTGCCCGCCGTCGCCGCTGCCGTCGGCGGCGGACAGCAGCACGCCCGCGTAGCCGGACTCGCCGGGCGCGAGGGTGGTGACCGCCTGCGGCTGGGTCGACTCGTCGGCGCCGGGCGCCCACTGCATCCCGTCGAAGCGGAGCACCGGGTAGTACGTCAGGTCGCAGTACTTCGAGCCGGTGTTCTTGACCGTGAGCAGCATGTGGTTGAGCGGGCGGGACAGCACCTGGGCCGTGACCTTGGTGTTGGAGCCGTTGCACAGGACGCGGTTCTCGGGGTCCCACGGGTTGCCCGTGGCCTTGGCACCGCCGGAGCCGCCGGAGGCGTGGGTTCCTCGGGTGCCGCCGGTGCCGCCGGTGCCCCGGTGGGTGTCGGCCGAGGTCTGCGTGCCCTTGGCGGCGGAGCCGGCCGTCCCCTGCGGCGCCTTCGCGTCGGCGGAGGGCCGCGTGCCGGAGGAGGCCCCGGTGCTCGCGTTCGCCGACGGGGTGTGCCGGGCGGCGCCCTCGTCCTTGGTGCCGGTGCCGTTGTCGCACGCCGTCAGGGCGAGGGCGGCGAGGGCGGCGGTGGCCGCGGCGAGAAGGGGGGTACGGGTGCGGTGGGTACGGCGGTCGCGCATGGCGCTTCTCGCTTCCGGGTCGTGGGGTGCTTGGATGTCCACAGCCTGCGGGCCGTTTCGTCCCGCCCGCCAGCTCCGGCCGCCGATCCGGGACGCTGGAACGACCAAACAGGCGATGACCTGCGGATACGTCCCTCCCCTGGAACGGGGGAACGGGACAGGGGGAGGGGAAGGACCGTGTCGGACAGCACCGGGGGGACCGGATTCGCCGAGCGGCTGCGGGAGTTGAAGGACCGCTCCGGGCACAGCTACGGCATGCTCGCCAAGCGGCTCCACATGAGCACGTCCACGCTGCACCGCTACTGCAACGGGGAGGCCGTGCCGACGGACTACGCCCCGGTGGAACGGATGGCGCGACTCTGCGGGGCGTCCCCGGCGGAACTCGTGGCGCTGCACCGGAGTTGGGTGCTGGCGGACGCGGGGCGGGGGAGGAAGGCGGCGGCTGCGGGGGTAGTTGCGGAGGCCGTCGGGGGGTCGGGTGAGGGGGCTGCCGGGACGGGCGCCGAGGGGGCCGCGGGGGAGGCCCCCGCGGGGGTGGTGAGCGGAGGGGCAGGGGGCGCGGGGGCGCTCCGGGAGGCGGCCGCCACCAGGGAGGCGGCCTCCGGGGAGGAAGCCGCCTCTGGGAAGGCAGCGGCCTCTGGGGAGGTAGCGGCCTCTGGGAAGGTAGCGGCCTCTGGGAAGGCAGCCGTCTCCGAGGAGGCAGCCGTCTCTGGGGAGGCGGTAGTCGTCGGTGGGGCGGCGGCGGTCGCCGGGGACACCGTGTCCGAGGGCAGCGGGCACGCGCCGACGACGGAGCCGGTATCGGAGGCGGCGGCGGAACCGGCGCCAACCCCCGCCCCGGAAGCCGCCGTTCCCCGCGCCCGCCTCCGTCCCCGCCGTCCCGCCCTGGTCGCCGCCCTCGCCGGAGCCGCCGTACTGGGCGCCGTGGCCCTCGCGTTCGCGCTGCCCGGCGGTGGGAGCCATGACCAGGGCGCGGCCCCCACCGGGGCCACCGTCTCCGACCCCGCACCGGCGACCGGCACCGGCACCGGGACCAGCCCCCGGCGCCGTCCCTCGCCTTCACCCTCGGGCTCCGCCGGGCACCCGTCGCCCTCCGCCACGCGGGGGAACGCCGGGGGCCCGGACGCCGGCCCGAGCGGACCGCCGGGCGGGGTGACCGCCGACGGGGCGGAGTCCACGGCCGCCCCCCTCGCGATCACCACCCACCCGTACTCCTGGGAAAGCCCCTGTTCCCAGCACTACTTGATCGACCGCCCGCCCGCGGACGTCTCCCCGCCGCCCGTCGAGAACGACGCGCCCGCGTGGGTGGCCGTGCACCAGGCGGTCTCGGCGGGCGAGCAGTTCGTCACGCTCACCGTGCAGGGCAGCGGCAAGCAGACCGTGGTGCTGGAGGGCATGTCGGTACGGATGGCGGGCAAGCGCGCGCCGCTCGCCTGGAACGACTACGCCATGGGCTACCCCGGCGTCGGCTGCGGGGGCGGGGTGCCCACGCATTCCTTCACCGTCGCCCTGGACGCCCTGCGGCCGGCCGTGCAGCCGGTGGCCGGGCAGCGCGGCTTCCCGCTCAGCGTGAGCGAGTCGGACCCCGAGGTCTTCTACGTCACGGCGAACGCGTCGGCGTACGACGTCAGTTGGTACCTGGAGCTGTCCTGGTCCAGTGGTGGGCGGCACGGCACCCTGGAGATCGGTGACAAGGGCAGGCCCTTCCGCACCAGCGGCAGCAACGGGCGCCCCGCCTACGCCTTCCCGCTGGGCGGCGAGAAGTGGGCGCCCGCGCAGTAGCCACCGATGGCGGTGGCCACCGGCGGCCACCGCCATCGACAGCCACCGGCAGCCGCCATCACCGGCAGCCACCGGCAGCCGCCATCACCGGCAGTCGCCGCCACCGGCAGCGCGGCCATCACCGGCAGCCACCGGCAGCCGCCGTCACCGGCAGCCGCCGTCACCGCCGGCTCAGTCCCACCAGAAGAACCACGTGGTCTCGCCGATCAGCTCCTTCGCGTAGGCGCGCAGGGAGCCCGTGCCCTGCGTGATGTTGTCCGGGCAGAACGCGAAGTGCTCCGCCGCCACCGCCTCGGCCTCGGCCTGGTCGGCGGGCGGGGCGGCCACGGACAGCAGCAGGGCGTCGAAGCCGAGCGCGACGACCCGTATGCCGAAACGGTCCTCCCAGGAGCGCAGGACCGCGCACAGCCGGGCCACGTCGTTCTCGTGGTTCAGCGGGCCGGCCCAGCCGATCGCGGCCGGGATGTCGGCGGAGCGGCGCGCGGGCACGAGGGCGAGGCGGGGGGCCGGGAACACGGACTGGCGCTCGTCACCGGCGAGTTCGTCGGCGGCCCGCGCCGCGCACGTGGCCGGGTCGATGCCGAACCTCCTGGCGGGGGCGGTACCAGGCCACTGAGGGCCGAACGGCTCCAGCATGTCACCGCTCTCCCAGCCCTCCCCGTCGCCCTCCCCGTCGCCCTCCCAGTACTCGGCGAGGACCTCCTCCGGGTCGTGGTCCCCCGGATAGGACATGTCGTCCGGTATCAACTCCCATTCCTCGGGCCCGCCTTGGGGGCCGCCCGTCTCTACCAGCACCGGCAGCAGCCCGGCGCGCGCGGCCGGGGCGCCGAGGGCGGTCCAGGTGCCGGGGGCGGCCGGCTTGTCCGCGAGCCAGAGCAGCGGCTCGTGGTGGGGGCCGTCGTCGGTCATGTCGAGCAGCCTGCCGGGCGGCAGTCGGAGCCCCAGGCCCCGGCCGCTGGGATCGGTGGCCAGCCGGGGCAGCGGGTTGGGAAGAGTCGCCATGAGGAGGACTGTAGGGGGAGGGTCTGACAACGGCCGGCGCGAGACCCTTCCGCTAGGCCAGGGTCGTGACGCAGAACGGGTGGCCTGCCGGGTCCAGGAGCACGGTCCAGCGCCGCTCGCCCGGCTGGAACTCGGGCTTGACGGCGCCCAGTTCGACGGCGCGCCGCTCGGCGGCGGCCAGGTCGTCCACGCCCAGCTCGATATGGGCCTGCTTGCCCTGGGCCGGGTCCGGCCAGGTGGGCGGGCGGTAGTCGGGGATGCGGGTGAAGCCGAGACCGGGGGCGCCCTCGGTGCCGAGCAGGATGAAGTCGTCGGTGGCGAAGAGGGTGGGGTAGTCCAGCAACCGGGCGTAGAAGCGGGCGAGTTCGGCGGGGTCGGCGCAGTCGAAAGTGACGGCGGCACAGCGGATCGCGGAAGTCGTCTCCGTAGTCATGGAAGGGACGCTACGACGCGACCAGGACAGGTACGGTCCTGGTCGTGCGAAGTGTGTGCCAAAGGCCCCCCGGGACGAGCCCGTGCTAGCGGCGTCCGCCCGTCTGCTGGGTCTGCTGTCCCTGCTGTCCGCGCGCCCCTCGTGGACCTGCGCCGAGCTGGCCGGGCGGCTGGGGATCACGGACCGTACGGTCCGCCGGGACATCGCCCGGCTGCGCGAGCTGGGCTACACCGTGGACTCCGGGGCCGGTCCCTGGGGCGGCTACCGGCTGCGGGCCGGCTCCCGCCTGCCGCCGCTGATCCTGGACGACGAGGAGGCGCTGGCCGTCGCGGTGGGCCTGAGCGAGGCGGCGCTGAACCGGGCGGCGGGCAGCGACCAGGCCGCGCTGTCGGCCCTGCTGAAGCTCCGGTAGGTGCTGCCCGCCCGCATCGCGGACCGCCTGGGCGAACTGGACGACGCGTTCGTACGGCTGCCCGGCGCCGACGGGTCCGGGGTCGGTCCGGGGCTGCTGCTGGAGCTGGCGGCCGGCTGCCGGAGGGAGGAGCGGGCCCGGCTGTCGTACACGGACGCGGAGGGCAGGGCCACGGTCCGGGACATCGATCCGTACCGGCTGGTCCACACCGGCCGGCTCTGGTACCTGGTCGCGCGGGACGTGGCGCGCGGCCAGTGGCGCACCTTCCGCGCGGACCGCGTCGACCGCCTCCAGCCGACCGGTCACCCCGCCGACCTCACCGACCCGCCGGACCCGGCCCGGCTGGTCTCCCGCAACATCGCGAACGGCCCCTACCCGCTCTCCGCGACCGTCCGCCTGCCCGTCCCCCTGGACCGGGCCCTGCGGCTCGTCCCGCCGACCGTCGGCACCCATCGCCCGGACGGCCCCGACGCGACCGTGGTCGACATCGGGGGCCCGGACGCGGACGGCCTGGCCCGCTATCTGCTCACGCTGGGCACACCGCTGCGGGTGCTGGCGCCGGACGAGGTGCGGACGGCGCTGGCGCGCAGGGCGCGGGAGCTGGCGGAGTGGAACGCCGACCCGTCGGTCAGAGCTTCTCCGGGGTCCTGATGCCCAGCAGGGCCATGCCCCGGTGCAGGGTGCGGGCCGTCACGTCGCACAGGAAGAGGCGGTTCTCCACCTGGGCCGGCGTCTCGGCCTTCAGGACCGGGCACTTGTCGTAGAAGGTCGTGTAGAGCGAGGCCAGCTGGTACAGGTACGCGGCCAGCTTGTGCGGGGCGTACTCGGCGGCCGCCTCCGCCACCAGCTCCGCGAAGGCGTCCGCGTGCAGCCCCAGCGCGCGCTCGGCGTCGTGCAGTTCCAGCTCCGGGTGCGCGGCGGGGCGGGTGTCGCCGGCCTTGCGGAGGATGGACCGGATACGGGCGTAGGCGTACTGGAGGTAGACGGACGTGTCGCCGTTGAGCGAGACCATCTGGTCCAGGTCGAACTTGTAGTCGCGGTTCGCCGACGTCGACAAGTCCGCGTACTTCACCGCGCCGATGCCCACCTGGGCGCCGCGCTCGGCGATCTCCTCCTCCGAGAGGTCCTGGGCCTTCTCCCGGACCACGGCCGAGGCGCGGTCGATGGCCTCGTCGAGGAGGTCGACCAGGCGGACCGTCTCGCCCGCGCGCGTCTTGAACGGCTTGCCGTCCTTGCCGAGCACGGTGCCGAAGGCGAGCTGGACGGCGGTCACGTCGTCGTTCAGCCAGCCGACCCGGCGCGCGGTCTCGAAGACCATGCGGAAGTGCAGGGCCTGGCGGGCGTCCACCACGTACAGCAGGGTGTCGGCCTTGAGGTTGAAGACGCGGTCGCGGATCGCGGAGAGGTCGGTGGCCGCGTAGCCGTAACCCCCGTCGGACTTCTGGACGATCAGCGGGACCGGGTTGCCGTCGGGGCCCTTGATGTCGTCGAAGAAGACGCACAGCGCGCCCTCGGAGCGGACCGCGACGCCGGACTCCTCCAGGAGGCGGCAGGTCTCGGCCAGCATGTCGTTGTACCCCGACTCGCCGACGATGTCCGCGTCCCGGATCTCCATGTCCAGCTTCTCGAAGACGGAGAAGAAGTAGATCTTCGATTCGTCCACGAACTTCTGCCAGATGGCGAGCGTGTGCGGGTCGCCGGCCTGGAGGTCGACCACCCGGCGGCGGGCGCGGGTCTTGAACTCCTCGTCGGAGTCGAAGAGTTTGCGCGCGGTCTTGTAGAGGCGGTCCAGGTTGGACATCGCCTCCTCGCCGGAGGCCGCGGTGTCCTCGGTGGACGCCTTGTGGTCCAGCTCGTGCGGGTGCTCGTCCAGGTACTGGATGAGCATGCCGAACTGGGTGCCCCAGTCGCCGATGTGGTGGCGGCGGATCACGGTCTCGCCGGTGAACTCCAGCAGCTGGACGACGGAGTCGCCGATCACCGCGGAGCGCAGGTGGCCGACGTGCATCTCCTTGGCCACGTTCGGCTGGGCGTAGTCGATCACCGTGGTGCCCGGCTCGGGGGCGTACGGCACGCCGAGGCGGCCGGTCTCGTCCGTGTACCGCGCGGCGAGGTTCTCGGTGATCGCCCGGTCGGCGACGGTGATGTTGAGGAAGCCGGGGCCCGAGACCTCGACGTCCTCGATCACCGCGCCCGTGGTCACCCGCGACACGACCTGCGTGGCCAGCTCCCGCGGGTTCGCCTTGGCCTTCTTGGCGAGGGCCAGGATGCCGTTGGCCTGGAAGTCGGCCCGGTCGCTTCGTCGCAGCAGCGGGTCCGCGCCGGCGGCCTCCGGCAGGGTGGCCGTGAGGGCGGACGCGAGCTGCTGCCGGACGGAGTCGCTGAGGGACGTGACCGAGGCCATAGGTGAGGTGCCGTTCTCCTCGTGGGGATGGATCGTCACGCCCAGTATCCCACGGGGGCCCAAACGAATTTTCCGGTCCGCCGGTGAACGGGGGGCCCGGTGAGCGCGTCCCACGCGTTGAAAAGGCGTTTTCGCGGAAGTGGTCCCGGCTGGGACAATGGAGCGGTCAGCCGTGCGACCGTCACGGCTGCCCGATGGAGAAAGAAGGACGTGCCGATCGTGGCTCAGAGCACCGAGACCACCGACTGGGTCTCCCGTTTCGCGGATGAGGTCATCGAGGAGTCGGAGCGCCGGGCCCCGGGCAAACCGGTCGTCGTCGCGTCCGGGCTCTCCCCGTCGGGCCCCATCCACCTGGGCAACCTGCGCGAGGTCATGACCCCGCACCTGGTCGCCGACGAGATCCGCCGCCGCGGGCACCAGGTCCGGCACCTGATCTCCTGGGACGACTACGACCGCTACCGCAAGGTCCCCGCGGGCGTCGCGGGCGTGGACGAGTCCTGGGCCGAGCACATCGGCAAGCCGCTGACCTCGGTGCCGGCCCCGAAGGGCTCGTTGTACCCGAACTGGGCGGAGCACTTCAAGGCCGCGATGGTCGAATCGCTGGCCGAGCTGGGCGTCGAGTTCGACGGCATCAGCCAGACCGCGCAGTACACCTCGGGCGTCTACCGCGAGCAGATCCTGCACGCGATGCGGCACCGCGGTGACATCGACGCGATCCTCGCCCAGTACCGCACCAAGCCCAAGGTCAAGAAGCAGCAGCAGAAGGCCGTGGACGAGGCCGAGCTGGAGGCCGAGGAGGGCTCCGGCGCCGCGGCCGAGGACGACGGCTCCGCGGGCGGCGCCGGGTACTTCCCGTACAAGCCGTACTGCGGCAACTGCGAGAAGGACCTGACGACGGTCACCTCGTACGACGACGACACCACCGAGCTGTCGTACACCTGCAACGAGTGCGGGTTCACGGAGACCGTCCGGCTGAGCGAGTTCAACCGCGGCAAGCTGGTCTGGAAGGTCGACTGGCCGATGCGCTGGGCCTACGAGGGCGTGATCTTCGAGCCGAGCGGGGTCGACCACTCCTCTCCGGGGTCGTCCTTCCAGGTGGGCGGGCAGATCGTCGGCATCTTCGGCGGCGAGCAGCCCATCGGCCCGATGTACGCGTTCGTCGGCATCTCCGGCATGGCCAAGATGTCGTCCTCGCGCGGCGGCGTGCCCACCCCGGCGGACGCGCTGAAGATCATGGAGCCGCAGCTGCTGCGCTGGCTGTACGCCCGCCGCCGGCCCAACCAGTCCTTCAAGATCGCCTTCGACCAGGAGATCCAGCGGCTCTACGACGAGTGGGACAAGCTCGCCGCAAAGGTCGCCGAGGGTTCGGCGCTGCCGGGTGACGTGGCCGCGTACACCCGCGCGGTCGGCACGGCGGCCGGCGAGCTGCCGAAGACGCCGCGCCCGCTGCCGTACCGCACGCTCGCGTCCGTCGCCGACATCACGGCCGGGCACGAGGACCAGGCCCTGCGGATCCTCTCCGAGCTGGACCCGCAGCGCCCGCTGTCCTCGCTGGCCGAGGCCCGGCCGCGGTACGACAAGGCCGAGGCCTGGATCAACACGCACGTGCCCGCCGACCAGCGGACCATCGTGCGCGAGGAGCCGGACGCCGAGCTGCTGAAGTCGCTGGACGAGGCGTCCCAGCGGTCGCTGCGGCTGCTGCTCGACGGCCTCGCCGAGCACTGGTCGCTGGACGGCTTGACGCACCTCGTCTACGGCGTGCCGAAGGTGCAGGCCGGGTTCTCGGCGGACGCGACGCCCAAGGAGCTGCCGCCGGAGATCAAGACCGCCCAGCGGACGTTCTTCGCGCTGCTGTACCAGCTGCTGGTGGGCCGGGACACCGGTCCCCGGCTGCCCACGCTGCTGCTCGCGGTGGGACAGGAGCGGGTGCGGACGCTGCTCGGCCAGTGATCCGCGCATGAGCGAGGGGCCCTCCTGCGGGAGGGCCCCTCGCTCATGTGTCAGGCGATGTGGTCCTCCTCCAGCTCCACCTCGTGGCGCTGGAGGCGGGCGGCGAGGGACTTCAGCTCGGCGGGGCTGAGCTGGGTGCCGTAGGTCGCCTGGATGTTCTCGCCCAGGATGTGGGGCGTGGGGTAACTGCCGTCTATCGACTGCCGGAAGACCTGGTAGAAGGCGTCCTCGTCCGGTTCGGCGGCGGGGGTGCCGCCGCCCTCGCCCAGTTCGCGGGTGCGGTGCGGGCCCACCGGGATGGGGAAGCTGCCGGTCTCCTCGGGGGAGGGCTGCTGGAAGCGCTCCGGGGGCTGGCCCTCGTACCAGTCCTCGTACTGCTCCTCGGGGTCGTACTGGGGGTCCGGGGGCGGCTCGAAGGAGGGGTCGTAACCGCCGTGGTACTCGACCTCCCGCGGCGCCTGGAACCAGGGGCTCGCCTCCTCCGGCGCGGGGGCCTGGGCGGGGTGGGGCGCGGCGGCCGGTGCGGTGGGCGTGGCGGTGGGCGCGGGGGCGGGTGCCGGGCCGGTGGCGGCCGGCCGGGCGGCCGGTTCCGCGGTGGCGGCCGGCGCCGGTACGGCCCCCGCCGCCACCGGTACCGCGTCCGCCGCCGGTGCCGCCGCGGTCCCCGCGGTCAGTTCCGGGGCGGGGGCGGCCGGGGACAGGAGCACCGGCTCGATGCCCGCGGCCAGCAGGCCGGACGGGGCGGTCTCGGCGAGCGGGACGCCGTAGCGCGCCAGGCGCAGCGGCATCAGGGACTCCACCGGGGCCTTGCGGCGCCAGGCGCGGCCGAAGCGGGAGCGCAGCCGGGCCTGGTAGACGAGACGTTCCTGCTCCAGCTTGATCACCTGCTCGTAGGAGCGCAGCTCCCAGAGCTTCATGCGGCGCCACAGCAGGAACGTGGGCAGCGGGGAGAGCAGCCAGCGGGTGAGCCGGACGCCCTCCATGTGCTTGTCGGCCGTGATGTCCGCGATCCGGCCGACGGCGTGCCGGGCCGCCTCGACGGCGACGACGAACAGGATCGGGATCACCGCGTGCATGCCGACGCCGAGCGGGTCGGGCCAGGCGGTGGCGCCGTTGAACGCGATCGTCGCCGCCGTCAGCAGCCAGGCGGCCTGGCGCAGCAGCGGGAAGGGGATGCGGATCCAGGTCAGCAGCAGGTCCAGGGCCAGCAGGACGCAGATACCCGCGTCGATGCCGACCGGGAACACATAGGCGAAGTTCCCGAAGCCCTTTTTCAGGGCCAGCTCACGGACGGCCGCGTACGAACCGGCGAAGCCGATGCCCGCGATGATCAGGGCACCGCCCACGACCACGCCGATGAGTATCCGGTGCATCCGAGTCAGCTGCGGTGGCGCGGCCACTCGTACTCCCCTCCCGTTGCCTGTTGTTGCGCGCAACAGGGTGGCACACGCGTGCGACGCGTGTGGCGCCGGTCGGCGTAAGCCCGTTCGGTCAGCTCTTTTCGGCGGACGCGGACGACGAGGGCTTGCCGGACGGCTTCGTGGACGGGCTCCCGGACGGGCTCCCGGACGAACTGCCGGACCCGGAACCGCTGTTGGCCGCGGAAACCGAGTTCACGGCCTCCTTGAGGGCCTTCTGCGCGGAGGTGGCGAGGTCGTCGGCGTCGGGGGTCTTGTCGCCCGCGAGACCCGCGCCGTTGAAGTCGAGGGTGACGACGACGTTCTCCACCCGCGCCACCAGGGTCTCCTGCTTGAAGAGACCCTCCGTCTTCTTCAGGTCGTAGCGCACGGACGTCGCCTCGTCGCCGGTGCCGGACACGGAGGCGACCTTGGCGTTCTTGGCGCCGCTCACCGACTGGGCGTCCTTGACCTGGTTGACGAAGTACTCGTGCGCCTGGGTGTTCGCCGCGCCGCGGGTGGCGTCGGAGTCGAAGCGCAGCAGGGAGATGTTCAGCCAGCGGAACTGGGAGCCCTTGACGCCGTTGTTGCTCAGGCTGCTCCAGGAGCAGGAGCCGCGCGAGGACGGTTCGTCCGAACTGCCCTTCTTGCCCGAGCTGTCGGCCTTCGGCACCATGTCGCCCAGGGTCTTCTTCGACAGCGCCTTGCAGGCGTCCGGCAGCGTCTTGTACGCCGCCGGTGCCACCGTCGGGGAGGAACTGGCGGACGGCGCGGCGCTGTCGCCCGCCGGGCTGGAGGCGCCGGTGGAGCCGCTCTTGGGCTTGGAATCGCCGGAGTCCGAGGAGCAGGCCGCGGTGATCAGTACCGCGGGGAGTGCCGCCGCGCAGACAAGGGCACGGCGCAGCCGCCTGTTTCGCTGTTCCAGCCGGGCACGGTCGTCTCGCTTGACTCGCTGCATGGTTCCTTCACTCATGACGCTCGGTGTTCGTGCGGGTTCCTGCGGGGCCCCACCGTACGCGGTGAAGGAGCTGTGCGGTTGCCGTCCGGGACCTTTGCGGCCGGGTGCGCGCGGAGTGCGCGAGCGGATCAGCTGCCCAGCGCGTCGTCCAGCTTGGCGGCCAGATTCCGGGCCTTGTCCTGCATTTCCTTGCTGTCGGGGGCCGCGCCCGCGGCCATCGGCTGCTCCTCGTACTGGATGGTGACGACGACGTTGGACGTGCGGAACACCACAGTCACCGTCCGCTGCGCGGCGGTCGCACCGGACGTGCCGAGCTTGTCGTCGAGGTACGCCTCGTCACCGAGGTCGGAGAGGGTGCGCGGCTGGAGATCGGGGCCCGGCGCGCCCGAGGGGGAGTCCGAGGCGGAGGAGGTGCCGCTCGGGGAGCCGCCGGGCGACGGGGTGTCCGAGGGCGAGGTGCCGCCGCTCTGGCTGGGCGAGGGCGAGGTGTCGCTCGCGGCGGGCAGACCGGCGGCCGACTCCTTCTGCTCGAACAGCTCCCGCGCCTGGTCGTCGTCGCTGACCGTGTTGTCGTACGACACCACGCGCTCCAGGTCGACCGAAAGGCGGTCGGTGGCGTCGGCGGAGGGGACCTTCCAGCGGCAGCCGACCTTGCGGTCGGTGTCGTACGTCAGCTCCGCCTCGCCCTGGTACGCCTTGTCCCGCTGGTCGGGGTCGGCGATCTGCTTGATGCCGGGCAGCAGCGCGTCGAGGGTGCTGTGGCTCACCGCGCCGCAGGGCTCGGGGAGGGTGCGGTAGCGGCCGGGCTGGGCCGCGGCGGCGGCGGTGCCGGCGTCGCCGGGGTTGGCGTCGTCCGCCGCCCCGCCGCCGCCCGAGCCGCCGGAGCAGCCCGCGAGCAGCGCCGCGAGCAGGGCGGCGGTGCCGGTTACGTACGCCTTCCGCTGCACGGGCGGGCTCCTTCCGACGGCTGCGCTCCGAGGATGCGCGCGATGGTCGCCTCAGTGTCCCCGCTGGTTATTCGCTTGCCGCGGCGGGGGCTGGCCTGGAGACAATGTGTATCGCACGCGCCGCCGTGGATGCCGGTCCGCGGTCCCCTTTCGCCGCGCTGGGCGCTGTTTTTCCTTATTGCTGCTTTTAACCCTTTATCGCTGCTCTTGTTATCACTGTTCTTGTTGTTTCAGTTGTTCTTGTTGTCGAGTCCGGGGGGACGAGGAAGTCATGTCGTACGTGGAGATGCCGGGCGCGCGGGTGCCGATCCGGATGTGGGCCGACCCGGCCACGGTCGAGGACGGCGCCCTGCGCCAGCTCCAGAACGTGGCGACGCTGCCGTGGATCAAGGGCCTGGCCGTGATGCCGGACGTGCACTACGGCAAGGGCGCCACGGTCGGCTCGGTGATCGCGATGCGGGACGCGGTGTGCCCGGCCGCGGTCGGGGTGGACATCGGCTGCGGGATGTCCGCGGTGAAGACCTCGCTGACCGCCGGCGATCTGCCGGGCGACCTGTCCCGGCTGCGCTCGAAGATCGAGCAGGCGATCCCGGTGGGCCGGGGCATGCATGACGACCCGGTCGACCCCGGCGGCTTCCACGCCCTGCCGACCAGCGGCTGGGACGAGTTCTGGGGGCGCTTCCACGGGGTCGCCGAGGCGGTGCACTTCCGCCAGGAACGCGCCATCAAGCAGATGGGCACGCTCGGCAGCGGCAACCACTTCGTGGAGGTCTGCACCGACACCACCGGCGCGGTCTGGCTGATGCTGCACTCCGGGTCCCGCAACATCGGCAAGGAGCTGGCCGAGCACCACATCGGCGTGGCCCAGAAGCTCCCGCACAACCAGGGCCTGGTCGACCGCGACCTCGCCGTGTTCGTCGCGGACACCCCGCAGATGGCGGCGTACCGCAACGACCTGTTCTGGGCGCAGGAGTACGCGAAATACAACCGCACCCTGATGATGGCGCTCCTGAAGGACGTGATCCGCAAGGAGTTCAAGAAGGCCAAGCCGCTGTTCGAGCCGGAGATCTCCTGCCACCACAACTATGTGGCGGAGGAGCGGTACGACGGCATGGACCTGCTGGTCACCCGCAAGGGCGCGATCCGGGCCGGCTCCGGTGACCTCGGCATCATTCCGGGCTCCATGGGCACCGGCTCGTACATCGTCAGGGGCCTGGGCAACGACAGCTCCTTCAACTCCGCCTCGCACGGCGCGGGCCGGCGCATGAGCCGCAACGCGGCCAAGCGGCGCTTCACCGCCAAGGACCTGGAGGAGCAGACGCGGGGCGTGGAGTGCCGCAAGGACTCCGGTGTGGTGGACGAGATTCCGGGCGCCTACAAGTCCATCGACCAGGTCATCGACCAGCAGCGGGACCTGGTGGAGGTCGTGGCGAAGCTGAAGCAGGTCGTCTGCGTCAAGGGCTGAGGACGGCGGGCGCCGGGGCGGGGGCTCGGGGCGGCGGGCGCCGGTGGGGGCCGGTGGGGGCCAGTGGGGGCCGGAACCATACCGGTCCCCTCCGCTGTCCTCAGGTGCGGGCACCAGCGCGGGCATCGACCGCGCGGCAGTTTCACGGGAACTCTCTGGGGAGGGACGGCCGATGAACCGAGTGCGCAGAGGCGGGGCGATCCGGGCCGCGGGTCTGGTGGTGATCGTGGCGGGCCTGCTGGCGGGCTGCTCGCAGAAGTACAACGACGAACGCGGCAAGGGCGACGCGCCGGTGCAGGGGCGGGCGGGGGACAACACGCCCGCCGAGGTCTACAACATGCCCGACGGCTTCGGGAACCTGGCCACCAAGTGCGTGGGGCACGGGTTCCGGGCGTATGTGACGACGAACGCCAGCGGGCCGTCGAACGTGCAGATCGTGGAGGACAAGGCATGCGCCGGCTGAGCGCGCGCCTCGCCGTGGCGGGGATCTGCGCGGCGCTGGCGCTCAGCGGCTGCTCCCGGCAGCACTACGAGGAGCGCGGCAAGGCGGACGCCCCGGTGGCGGGCCGCGCCGGGGAGGACTCGCCCGCCGAGGTCTACAACTTCCCCGACGGGTTCGGCAACCTCGCCACCAAGTGCGTCGGCGCGGGCAAGCGGGCGTACGCCACCACCAAGTACGTCCGGCAGAAGGACGAGGACGACGTCGAGATCATCCCGGCGAACGCGGTGATCGTGGACGACCCGGCGTGGCGGGCGGCCCGCTGACCCGGTGCGTCTACTTGCCGTGCCGCACGGCGTAGATCATGACGAACGCCACGAGGTGGATGCCGAAGAGGAAGTAGGCGAGGAAGTACCAGACCTTGCGCTCGTCCCGCTTCTCGCGGGCGAGGCGGCGCTGGTCGAACTCCTCGCCGGGGGTCAGGGGTGCGGGCGCGCCGGCGGTTTCTTCGGTCATCACAGCTCCCGGTGCACCTTCGTATTGGACGCCTGGGCGCGCGGGCGCACCACCAGCAGGTCGATGTTGACGTGGCTGGGCCGGGTCACCGCCCAGGTGATCGTCTCGGCCACGTCGTCCGCGGTCAGCGGCTCGGCCACGCCCGCGTAGACCTTCTCCGCCTTCTCCGCGTCGCCGCCGAAGCGGGTCAGCGCGAACTCCTCGGTCCTGACCATGCCGGGCGCGATCTCCACGACGCGCACCGGGCGGCCGACGATCTCCAGGCGGAGCGTCTCGGCGAGCACATGGGCGCCGTGCTTGGCGGCGACGTAGCCCCCGCCGCCCTCGTACGTCGCGTGTCCGGCGGTGGAGGAGACCACGACCACGACGCCGTCGCCGCTCGCCTCCAGCTTGGGCAGCAGGGCCTGGGTGAGGTTCAGGGTGCCGATGACGTTCGTCTCGTACATCGTGCGCCAGTCGGCCGGGTCGCCGGTGGCCACCGGGTCGGCGCCGAGCGCGCCGCCCGCGTTGTTCACCAGGACGCCGATGGTCGTGAAGGCCGTCGCGAACTCGTCCACGGCCGCGCGGTCCGTCACGTCCAGCTGGTACGCCGTCGCCGCGTGACCCGCCGCGTTGATCTCCTCCGCCAGGGCCTCGATACGGTCCTTGCGGCGGGCGGTGAGCACCACGCGGTAGCCGGCGGCGGCGAGCTGCCGGGCCGTCGAGGCGCCGATGCCGCTGCTCGCACCGGTGACGACGGCGATGCGGGAGGCGGCGGACGGGGCGGTCGTGGCCATGGGCTGCTCCTCGGGTGTGACGGTCGGCTCCGTCCAATGTAGGCGAGGCTCAGCCGCCGTTCCTCGGGGCCCACATGATCAGCGCCATTCCGCCGAGGCAGACGAGCGCCCCGGCGATGTCCCAGCGGTCGGGCCGGTAGCCGTCCGCGATCGCGCCCCACAGGAGCGAGCCCGCCACGAAGATCCCGCCGTACGCCGCGAGGATGCGCCCGAAGTGCGCGTCCGGCTGGAAGGTGGCGACGAAGCCGTACGCCCCGAGCGCGAGCACCCCGCCGGCCGCCCACAACCACCCGCGCTGCTCCCGCACCCCCTGCCAGACCAGCCAGGCCCCGCCGATCTCGAAGATCGCGGCGAGGACGAAGAGGGCGGCGGAACGGAGGATCGTCGTCATGGCGGCAGCTTGGCATGCCGGGGGGCCGGTGCCGGAATATCCGGGCGCGGGGTACCGTTGGCCCCCATGTAGTTGAACAATAAACCACTTGGAGGGTGAGCGGCCATGCAGTTCGGGATCTTCACGGTCGGTGACGTCACACCGGACCCCACCACGGGGCGGGCGCCGACCGAGCGCGAGCGGATCAAGGCCATGGTCGCCATCGCGCTGAAGGCCGAGGAGGTCGGCCTGGACGTCTTCGCGACCGGCGAGCACCACAACCCGCCGTTCGTGCCCTCGTCCCCGACCACGATGCTCGGCTACATCGCCGCGCGCACCGAGAACCTGATCCTCTCCACGTCCACCACGCTGATCACCACCAACGACCCGGTGAAGATCGCGGAGGACTACGCGATGCTCCAGCACCTGGCCGACGGCCGCGTCGACCTGATGATGGGCCGCGGCAACACCGGCCCGGTCTACCCCTGGTTCGGCAAGGACATCCGCCGGGGCATCGACCTCGCCATCGAGAACTACGCCCTGCTGCGCCGGCTGTGGCGCGAGGACGTCGTCGACTGGGAGGGCACCTTCCGCACCCCGCTCCAGGGCTTCACCTCCACGCCGAGGCCCCTGGACGGCGTGCCGCCGTTCGTCTGGCACGGCTCCATCCGCTCCCCGGAGATCGCCGAGCAGGCCGCGTACTACGGCGACGGCTTCTTCCACAACAACATCTTCTGGCCGGCCGGGCACACCCGGCGGATGGTCGAGCTGTACCGGGCGCGCTACGCCCACTACGGCCACGGCACCCCCGAGCAGGCGATCGTCGGCCTCGGCGGCCAGGCGTTCATGCGCCGCAACTCGCAGGACGCGGTGCGCGAGTTCCGGCCGTACTTCGACAACGCCCCGGTGTACGGCCACGGCCCCTCGCTGGAGGACTTCACCGAGCAGACCCCGCTCACGGTGGGCTCCCCGCAGCAGGTGATCGAGCGGACCCTGGCGTTCCGCGAGACCGTCGGCGACTACCAGCGCCAGCTGTTCCTGATGGACCACGCCGGGCTGCCGCTGAAGACCGTCCTGGAACAGCTGGACCTGCTGGGCGAGGAGGTCGTGCCGGTGCTGCGCGAGGAGTTCGCGAAGGGCCGCCCGGCGGGGGTTCCGGAGGCGCCGACCCACCGGTCGCTGCTGGCCGCGAAGGAAGAGAACGACACGCACGGGAAGCAGGAGAGTGCCGCGTGAAGCTCGTCGTCGTATCGGCGGGACTGAGTGTCCCCTCGTCCACCCGGCTGCTGGCCGACCGGCTCGCGGCGGCGGTGGCGGACCGGACGCCCGTGGACCTTCAGGTGATCGAGCTGCGCGAGCTGGCCGTCGCGATCGCGCACCACCTCACCAGCGGGTTTCCGGACAAGGCGCTCGCCGCCGCGCAGGACGCGGTGACGGGGGCCGACGGGCTGATCGTCGTCACACCGGTGTTCAGCGCGTCGTACAGCGGGCTGTTCAAGTCCTTCTTCGACGTGCTCGACAGGGACGCGCTGGCCGGCAAGCCGGTGCTGATCGCCGCGACCGGGGGCACCGCCCGGCACTCCCTGGTCCTCGACCACGCCCTGCGCCCCCTCTTCTCCCACCTGCGGGCCGTCGTCGTACCGACCGGTGTCTACGCCGCCTCGGAGGACTGGGGCGGGGAGGGACTGCCGGAGCGGATCGAGCGCGCGGCACGGGAACTGGCCGCGCTGATGCCGAAGACGGAGCGGCGAAAGGAGGCGGGTGTCGTCCCCTTCGCCGAACAGCCGGCGGCACTGCGAGCGCCCCGGAGCGGCGCGGGGAACCGCGCGATCAGCCAGAATGGTGCCGCGCCCGATGGTGAGGGGATCACCGGGCCGCTTCCCCACCCCGTTCGGTGAGAAGACGGTAGGCGAGCCGCGCCCGTTGCCCGCCCCATGGTGAGAGCGCGGTAAAAAGGGTGATCGTAGGCCCAGCCTGCCCCGCCGAACCGCCGGCGGCCTTGGCAGACTGGTTCCGTGCCCCAGACTGTGCTCCTCGCCGAAGACGACCGCGCCATCCGCCACGCCCTCGAACGTGCCCTGACCCTGGAAGGGTACGAGGTGACGGCGGTGGCCGACGGTGTCGAGGCACTCGCACAGGCCCACAAGACCCCGCCGGACGTCCTCCTGCTGGACGTGATGATGCCGGGCATCGACGGCCTCCAGGTCTGCCGTGTGCTGCGTGCCGAGGGCGACCGCACCCCGATCCTCATGCTCACCGCCCTCGTGGAGACCGCCGACCGGATCGCGGGCCTGGACGCCGGCGCCGACGACTACGTGGTCAAGCCCTTCGACGTCGAGGAGGTCTTCGCCCGGCTGCGCGCCCTGCTGCGCCGCACCAGCCCGGTCCCCGCGGGCCCGGCCGGCGGCGACGGCGGCGGCCGGGGCGAGCCCCAGCTCTCCGACCGGCAGGTGGAGGCCGCCGGCGTCCGCATGGACCTCCAGGCCCGCCGCGCCTGGCGCGGCAGGCGGGAACTGGAGCTGACCCGCACCGAGTTCGAACTGCTCGAACTGCTGGTGCGCAACGCCGGCATCGTCCTCGACCACTCCACGATCTACGACCGGATCTGGGGCTACGACTTCGGGCCCGGCTCCAAGAACCTCGCCGTCTACGTCGGCTATCTGCGCCGCAAACTGGACGAGCCCGGCGCCCCGCAGCTGATCCACACGGTGCGCGGCGTGGGTTACGTGCTGCGGGAGGACTGAGTGGGCCGCCTGCGCCGGACGCTCGCCCGGCGCCGGCCCAAGCTGGTCTCCCTGCGCACCACCTTCGCGATCTCCTTCGCCGCCGTCACCGCGGCCGTCGCGATCCTCGTGGGCATCGTGTCGTACGGCTCCGCGGCCCGGCTGGTCCGGGTCGACCAGCAGACGGTGTTCGCCCAGGTCGTGCAGGACGTACGGGACGAGGTGCGGCAGCACCGGATGGTGCCGGAGGACTTCTCCTCCTCCCGGCCCGGCCACGACCTGGTCCGGCCCGCCCGCACCGATGTGCAGGTGCTCGGCGCGCAGGGCCAGATCGTCGACCACGGCGACCCGTCGCTGCCCGTCACCTCCCACGACCGGGCGATGGCGCTCGCGCGGACGGCCGGCAAGGCGGTCGAGCACAAGGACGTCCAGGTCGGCGACGACCTCTACCGCATCGCCACCGTCTCGCTCGGCGACGGGCGGGGCGCGGTGCAGGTGGCGCAGGAGTTCAGCGACACCGAGGACCTGCTGCGCACGCTCCAGCAGCGGACGCTGATCCTGATGGCGGCCGTGGTGGTCGCGGCCGGGCTGTTCGGCTGGTGGCTGGCCCGCCGGATCACCCGGCGCCTGGTGGTGCTCACCTCCGCCGCCGAGGACGTCGCCCGCACCCGGCGCCTGGGCATCGAGGTGCCGGTGGCCGGCCTCGACGAGGTGGGGCGGCTCGGGCGGGCCTTCGACCGGATGCTGGGGCGGCTCGCGCAGTCGGAGGAGGACCAGCGGCGCCTGGTCCAGGACGCGGGGCACGAGCTGCGCACGCCGCTCACCTCGCTGCGTACGAACATCTCGCTGCTGCGCCGCATCGACGAGCTGCCGCCGGGCACCCGCGACGACCTGGTCGCCGACCTCACCCAGGAGGCACGGGAACTCACCGACCTGGTCAACGAATTGGTTGATCTCGCCGCCGGGCAGTCGGACACCGAGCCGCCGCAGCGGGTGGATCTCGCCGATATCGCGGAGGACGTGGTGGGGCTCGCCTCGCGGCGCACCGGACGGGAGATCGTGCTGCGCGCGAGCGGCGACACGACGACCGACGGGCGGCCCGGAATGCTCCAGCGGGCCATCTCCAACCTGGTGGAGAACGCGGCCAAGTTCGACCGGGGGGGCCACGCGCCGATCGAGGTGCACGTCATGGGCCCGGCCCGGCCCGGAACCGTCCGGGTGGAGGTCCTGGACCGGGGGCCGGGCATCGCGGAGGGCGACCTGATCCGCATCTTCGACCGCTTCTACCGGGCCGCCGACGCGCGCTCCCTGCCGGGCTCGGGGCTCGGGCTGTCCATCGTGCGCGAGGTGGCGATGGCGCACGGGGGAGCGCCGTTCGCGTACCGCCGGGAGGGCGGGGGCGCGGTGATCGGGTTCACGGTCGGCGGGGGCTGACCGGGCCCCCGCCCAAGGGCGGTTACGACCGCTCGCCCATCCCCGGCAGCGTGAGGAACCCCTCCGCCCGCGCGCTCGCCAGCCCGATGCGCGGGATGTCGCTGGACTTGGCGAAGAGCAGGAACCGCGGCTCCCACACCGGCCGGTACTTCGCGTTCGCCCGGTACAGGGACTCGATCTGCCACCAGCGGGAGAAGAAGGTGAGGATCGAGCGCCACAGCCGCAGCACCGGACCGGCGCCGAGACGGGCGCCGCGTTCGAAGACCGAGCGGAACATGGCGAAGTTCAGCGAGACCCGTCGTACCCCCAACTCGCTGGCGCGCAGCAGGAGTTCGACGACCATGTACTCCATCAGGCCGTTCTCGCAGTCGCGGTCGCGGCGCATCAGGTCCAGGGAGAGGCCGTGCTCGCCCCAGGGTACGAAGCTGAGCAGGGCGCGCGGCTGGCCGTCGGCGTCGCGGCACTCCAGCATCACGCAGCGGCCGTCCGCCGGATCGCCGAGGCGGCCCAGGGCCATGGAGAAGCCGCGCTCGGTGGCGCCGTCGCGCCAGTGGTCGGCGCGGTCGACGAGGACGGCCATCTCGTCGGCCGGGATGTCCTCGTGGCGCCGGATGCGCACCGTGTAGCCGGCCCGTTTGACCCGGTTGTGGGCCTGCCGGACCACCCGCATCGGCCGCCCTTCGAGGGTGAAGTCGGCGATGTCCACGATGGCTTCGTCACCGAGTTCGAGGGCGTCGAGGCCGTGCCGGGCGTAGACGGTGCCGGCCTCCTCGCTCGCGCCCATGACCGCCGGGATCCAGGCGTGCCTGCGGGCCTCGGCGAGCCAGGCGTCGATGGCGCCGGGCCATGCCTCGGGGTCGCCGATCGGGTCGCCGGAGGCGAGGGAGACGGCGCCGACGACGCGGTAGGTGATCGCCGCCTTGCCGCTGGGGGAGAAGACGGCGGCCTTGTCGCGGCGCAGCGCGAAGTAGCCGAGGGAGTCGCGGGCGCCGTGCTTGTCGAGCAGGGCGCGCAGCCGCTCCTCGTCGGCGGCGGTGAGCAGCTGCTTGCCGCGCGGGGAGCGGAAGCAGGCGTACAGGACGAGGCAGAAGGCCCCGGCCAGCAGCGCGTTGACCGTGATGTCGGTCCAGCGGGGCGCGTGCACATGGTCGATGCGGTCGGCGAACACGCCGACGCTGATGCCGCGCAGATAGGTGTAGACGATCTCGTCGGTGAGATTGGCGCCGGGCAGTTTGTTGGTGGCGTGCACCAGCAGGGTGCCGAGGCCGCCGGTGGCCAGCAGCCCGCCCGCGCCGACGGCCAGCGCCAGCTTCGGGTTGGAGGGGTCGCCGACCGCGTTGAACTCGCGCCTGCCGATCAGCAGGGCGGCCACGAACAGGCCGGTCAGACCGGCGGAGACCCAGTTGAAGACGTGGTCGGCGTACCGGTCCCGGGTGATGAGCCCGACGACGTACACCGCGAACAGCGGCCCGGCCAGCGCGATGTTGGTCAGCCAGGCGGCGCGCTTGCGGCGCCGCATCACCAGCATCAGGAAGATCGCGAGCGCGGCCGAGACGAGACCGCCGGTGGCCAGGTACGGCGTGAAGAACGCGCCGACGTGGCGGTGCGGGTGCTCGTGGTTGAAGAGCTTGCTGGTGTTGTGCTCGTGGACCTCCTGGCGGAACGGCAGGGAGAGGACCGCGAGGACGTTGAGCACGGCGATCAACCGCAGGTACCACACCGTGGCCGAGGCCGCCGCGGCGCGCAGCCGGGGGCTGGGCGTGATCGGCGGGAACGGGCGGCGCGAAGGGCGCTCGGCGGGGGCGTGCGGGGCGGGGACGGTCGACTGGGCCGACTGCGGAGCGGGCATGGTGACTGGTCACCTTGGGGAAGGGGGACGGGACTACGGCGAGACCCTACAGCGTGTAGGGAAATATGCGCCGGTATCGGTCTGGAACAGGAGCGTACCGGGCCCGCTTCTTACCCGGCCCTTTCCGAGCCGCGCCGGGCGGAGGCCAGTATCCACGCCAGATTCCCCACCGCGGCCCCCGCGGCCACCGCCGCGACGATCACCCCGCCGGTGGCGAGCCCGTCGCTGAACAGATGCGGGCGCCGGTCGAGGCTGTGCAGTCCGAAGCCGCACAGCTCGTACACCCCCACGGCGGCGACGAAGAGGCTGACGACGAGTACGGCGAGGGTCGGCGCGAGGCTGCGTGCGCAGACCTCGCCGCCGGGCGCCGTCTCCGTGTCCTGCATGAATCCCCCGGTGACGTGGCGGAACAGGTGTATGAACGGCCTTGTGGCAGTGGCCGATTGGGAACCTACAATACGTAGGGTCCGTTAGGGTCGGTGCCATGCGTGTGTACGTGAGTGCGGACATGGAAGGCATCACCGGCCTCGTCGACGCCGACGACGTCCAGCCGGGCGGGCGGGACTACGAGCGGGGCCGCTCCATGATGGCGGAGGACGTGAACGCGGCGGTGCGCGGCGCGCTGGCGGCCGGCGCGCGCGACGTCCTCGTGAACGACGCCCACGGCCCGATGCGCAACCTGCGCCCCGACGACCTGCACCCCGCCGCCCGGCTGGTGCGCGGCAAGCCCAAGCCGATGGGCATGCTGGAGGGGCTGACGGAGGACTACGACGCGATGGTCTGCGTCGGCTATCACGCCCGCGCCGGCGTTCCGGGCGTGCTCAGCCACAGCTTCATGGGCCATGAGATCGAGGACATGTGGCTGGACGGCCGCCCGGTCGGCGAGATCGGCCTCGCCCACGCCACGGCGGCGGCCCTGGGCGTGCCGGTGGTGGCCCTCACGGGTGACGACACGGCGTGCGCGGAGATGACGGAGTGGGACCCGTCGGTGGCCGCGGTGCCGGTGAAGTACGCCCACGACCGCTTCGCGGCCGAGCTGCGCCCCGCGGCCGAGGCCCACAAGGCGATCGAGGACACGGTGGCGGCCGCCCTCACCCAGCTCCCGCCCCGCCCGGCCCCCGCCGCGGCCGAGGCGACCCTCACCGTCCGCTGGCAGTCCACCGCCGTCGCCACGACCCTGCTCGGCCTGACCGGAGTCACGGCGGACGACGGCCGCACGATCCGGGCGTCCGGCCGACTCCCCTCGCTGTACCGGCAGTTCGGGGTGTGGACGAGGGTGGCGGCGTCGCTGACGGGGCAGGCGCCGTACTGCTGAGCCGGGCGGTTGGCGTGAGCCGGGCCGTTGGCGTGGACCGGTTCTTCGGGTGGGTTCTTCGTGTGGGTTCTTCGTGGGGGCCGGGTGGTGGCGTGCGCCGGGCATTTTGCGTGAGCCGGGCCGGTCACGTGGGCGGGGTGCCGTCGGCTGCCGTCTCGTGGCCGGCCGCCGCTTCCCGGCCGGGTCCGGCCGGGCGGGCGGTGCGGCGGGCGTAGGCGCGGGCCGCGCGGGCGCGGTCGCCGCAGCGGGTGGAGCACCAGTGGCGTCGGCCGCGCCGCAGCAGGTACCGGTTGCACGGCGGGGAGCCGCACGCGGTGAGCCGGTCGGCGTCCGGCCCGGTGAGCAGCCGGGCGGCGTCGGCGGCGAGCGCGGCCAGGGCGTGGTCCAGGATCTGTGTGGTGGGGTGGGCGGCGGCCCGGTGCAGGCCCCGCTCGGGGGACCAGCGCAGCAGTTCGGCCGCGGGGGCGCGGGTGAGGGCGTCGTTGACGGCGTTCAGGGCGCCGGCCGGGGGTGCCTGTCCCTCGACGCGCGCGGCGATCAGCGACCGTACGTGCTCGCGCAGGGAGCGCAGCTGGGCCGCGCAGGTCTCCCGCAGGCCCGCGTCGCCGGGCGCGAGGGCGTGCGCGGCGAGCCAGCGGTTCGCCGCGGCGGGCGTGCCGAGGAAGTCGGTGAAGTGGCCGCCGGGCAGCGCGATCACGCTGTCGGCGAGGTCGAGCGAGGGATACTCCCGCGCGCCGGGGGCCGGGGTCACGGGCGGCTCGTCGACTGGCCGCACGGCCTCCGTCCCGCTCCCGGTCATGGTCTCTCCCTCTGTGCTTCCACACGCCGTCCGCTCCGGACGCCGTACCCAGGGCCTCATGGTAGGCCTTGCCGACATCCGTGAGAAAGGGCTACCGTTCCTCACGGATAAACTCATCACCAACCGTGAGGAGAGTGGCTGTGGCCGCTGCTGCCCGCTCCATCGACATCCCCGTCCGCGTCCTCGGCGGTCCCACCGTCCTCATCGAGTACGGCGGCCTGCGCTTCCTGACCGACCCCACCTTCGACGGCCCCGGCGACTACCCGTCCCCGTCCGGCCGCACCCTGACCAAGACCGCCCCGCCGACCACAACACCCGCCGAACTGGGGCGGATCGACGTGGTCCTCCTCTCGCACGACCAGCACGCCGACAACCTCGACCACTCCGGCCGGGCGCTGCTCGCCGACGTCCCCCGTACGCTCACCACCCCGGCGGCGGCGGCCCGGCTCGGCGGCACCGCCGAACCCCTCGCGCCCTGGGAGTCCGTCGGACTGCCGCGCCCCGGCGGCGGCACGGTCACCGTCACGGCCGCGCCCGCCCTGCACGGCCCCGAGGGCTGCGAACCGCTCGTCGGCGAGGTCACCGGCTTCCTGCTGACCGGCGCCGGACTGCCCACCGTCTACATCAGCGGCGACAACGCCTCCCTCGGCCTGGTCGAGGAGATCGCCGCCCGGTACGCGCCCGTCGACACCGCCGTCCTCTTCGCGGGCGCCCCCCGGCTGGCCGCCCTGGACGACGCGCTCCTGGTCCTCGACGGCGAGGGCGCGGCCGTGGCCGCTCGGCTCCTGGGCGCGCGGCGGGTGGTGGCCGCCCACGTCGACAGCTGGGCGCACTTCACGGAGACGCGGCGGGACGTGGAGACGGCGTTCGAAGCGGCAGGTCTGGCGGACCGGCTCCAGCCGGCCTGAGCCGTGCGGCTCAGTCGCCCAGCCCGCGCAGCAGCACGGCCAGCCCGCCGAAGAACTCCCTTTCCGCGTCGACCCGTTGGGCGCTGCGTGCCGTGGCGGCCATGAGCGGGAAGTCGTCGGGGGACAGCTCCGAGATGACGGTCGTGCCCGCGCCGGAGAGGGCGCCCAGGTGCTCCAGTTGCAGGGCGCCGTTGACGTAGGCGACCAGGCCGCGCAGGGCGATGACCCGGTCCTCGCCGTCGAAGCCCGCGCCGGTGAGGACCGCGAGGACCGTCTCCGACCAGCGGAGCAGCGCGAGCGAGTGGTGCCGGTGGGTCATGGTCAGCGGTACGACGGCGGGGTGCGCGCTCAGCGTGTCCCGCATCCGCCGCACCAGGATCCCGATCCGCTCCCGCCAGGGCAGCCCGGCGTCCGGCGCGCTGGTGTCGACCGCCGCGAGCACGAACTCCACGACCAGCAGCTCCAGTTCGCCGCGGTCGCGGACGTACCGGTACAGCGCCATCGTGCTCAGGCCGAGTTCCGCGGCGACCGCGCGCATGGACAGCGCGGCGAGGCCCTCGCGGTCGAGGACGGCGAGCGCGGCGGCGGCCAGTCGGTCGTGGCTCAGGGAGCGGGGTCGGGGCATGGCGATTGACAGCGTACGGCATACACCTAACACTCGTAGGTGTACGGCATACGCCTACCAAGGAGGCCGATGTCGATGCCGACTGCCCTGCCCGGCGGGCGACTTGCCCCCGGCGCCTCGATCACCCCGCGCACCCTGGTCCCGGTGACGGGCCCGCCCCTCGACCTCCCCGACCCCGACCCGGACCGGCTGACCCACCTCCAGTTCCGGCGCTTCGCCGGCTGCCCGGTGTGCAATCTGCATCTGCGGTCGGTCGTACGGCGGCACGCGGAGCTGAGCGCGGCCGGCGTCCGCGAGGTGGTCCTCTTCCACTCACCCGCCGACGAACTGCGGGCGCACGTCAGCGAGTTGCCCTTCCCGGTCGTCGCCGACCCGGACGAGCGCCTGTACGCCGAGTTCGGCGTGGAGTCGGCGCCGCGGGCCCTGCTGAACCCGCGGGTCTGGGGCCCGGTGCTGCGGGCGGTGCTGCGCAGCGCGTGGACGATCCCACGGGGCCGGGAACACGCACCGGCAGCCCAGCCGCACGGGGGTCGGCTGGGACTGCCCGCGGACTTCCTGATCGACGCCGGGGGCGGGATCGTCGCCGCGCGCTATGGCGAGCACGCGTATGACCAGTGGTCGGTGGACGAGGTGCTGAGGCGGGCGCGGGAGGCGAGGGTGTCGAGGAGTGGCGCCGGGGGATCTTAGGAGGACTCTGAGGAGCGGCGCCGGGGGTCTTGGGGGGACTCTGAGGAGCGGCGCCGGGGGTCTTGGGGGGCGGCCCTGAGAGGTCTTTTCAGGGCGCTCGGGGTGGCCGTCGTACCCCCCGAACCGTTCCCGGCCCACTGCCTCGGCGTCCCTGCCCGTCCCACCCTGCCCGCCCCGCCCGGTCTCAGGCGGCCCGCTCCGGGTCTCCTTGGCCGCTCAGCTGGGCTCAGCTGGGCGAGAACCACGCCTTGCCCGCGAGCAGCGCCAGCACGAAGAGGCCGGTGCCGCCCAGTACGGCCAGCAGCCGGGAGCGGCGCAGCAGCGGCAGGCGCGGGCGGCGGTTGGCGGCACGGTGCACGCTCGTCTGCCACTCGGTGTCCCCCGCGGGGGCGAAGGCGCCGTCGGCGGAGGGCCGGGCGGGGGGCGCGGTGGCGCGGTGCGCGGGGGCCGGGGCGTGGCGCGCGGGGGTGGGCGTGTGGCGTACGGGGGTGGAGGCGTGGCGTGCGGGGACGGCGATGCGCGGGCCGGTGGCGAGGGACGGCTTGGACCGGCCGTGTCCCTGGTGCGCGACCGGCAGCGGTTCCGGCGCGCCGCGCCAGGCCCCGCGCCCGAACCAGTCCGCCACCTCCTCCGCCGTGGGTCTGCTTTCCGGCTCCTTGGCCAGCAGGCCGAGCAGATAGTTCTCGAAGGCGGGCGAGAGGTCGGTGCGCAGCTGCCGGGGCGGCACCGGGGTGGCGTCGAGGTGCTGGTGCAGCACCGCGAGCGGGCTGTCCGCCTGGAACGGCGGCCTGCCGATGAGGAGTTGGTAGAGCACACAGCCCAGGGAGTACACGTCGGACGCCGGTCCGGCGGTGCGGCCCAGGGCCCGTTCGGGCGCGAGGTAGAGGCTGGTGCCGACGATCTGACCGGTGGCGGTGAGCGCGGAGTTGGGGTCGTCGAAGAAGCGGGCGATGCCGAAGTCGCCTATTTTCAGGGTGTCGTCGGCGGCCAGCAGGAGGTTGGCCGGCTTGATGTCCCGGTGCACGATGCCCTGCCGGTGCGCGAGGGCCAGCCCGGTGGCGGCCTGCGCGGCGATGCGGGCCACCCGTTCGGGAGGCAGCGGCCCGGAGGCGCTGAGCAGCCCGTCGAGGCTGCCCCCGTCGACCAGCTCCATCACCAGGAACAGCCGGCCCTCGAACTCGCCGAAGTCCAGGACGCCGACGACGTTCGGATGGCTGAGGCGCCCCGCGGTCTGCGCCTCCAGCCGGAACCGCGAGGACGCGGTGGGGTCGGAGTCGTGGGGGAGCAGCAGCTTCACGGCGACCGGTCTGCCGAGCGTCTCGTCGAAGGCCCGCCAGACCTCCCCCATCGCGCCCCGCCCGATGGTGTCCCGCAGCCTGTATCGGCCCGCTATAAGCACGTGTTCTTCATCCTCATGCCCAAAGACGTCTGGATCGCCGCAGGCCGTGACTCACCGCGGGAGCGGATCGGTTGGGAGGGTGCCGCAGCGGCCCAAGCGTATCCGGCCGAACGGGCACTCGCGGCGCGCTCGGGCACCGGACGGCACGGACATCGCCCCCGATCCCGAGACATCCGGACATCCGCGACCGCCGCCGTACGCTTCCTGAACCGCACCACGTCAGCCCGCCGACCGGGAGCCCCCAGATGACCGAACCGACCAATCGGGACAAGAAGCCGTTCTTGTACGTCGTCGTGTGCGCGGCGGGTGTCGCCCATGACGTCGGCAAGCTGATCACCGCCGCGCAGGAGGCGAGTTGGGACGTCGGCGTCGTCGCGACACCGCAGGGCCTGCGCTTCCTCGACGCGCAGGCGGTCGAGGCGCAGACCGGCTACCCGATCCGCTCCGCCTGGCGCCTGCCCGGCGACCTCCGCCCGCTGCCTCCCGCGGACGCCATCGCGGTCGCCCCGGCCACCTTCAACACGATCAACAAGTGGGCCGCCGGAATATCCGACACCCTGGCCCTGGGCATCCTCTGCGAGGCCCACGGCATGGACATCCCGACCGCGGCCCTCCCCTACCTGAACGCCGCCCGGCGCAGTCGAGTCACCCGCCGGGGGCGGTCAATGGGGTTCGCGTGGGGTCGCCTATCCGGGGACGGGCGGAGGTGGTGACCAGTTACGGACGCCAGGTTCTTCGCGGATTCAGCCGAGCCAGGCGAGTGGGTCTTCCTCGTCCTCCCCGGATGCCCGGACCGTCGTGAAAGTGACAGGAAGGCCCAGCTCCGCAAGACCCGCAAGAACGTCTGGCGAGAGGTTGAGGCCCGATCCTGACTCGGCAACGCCTGCCACATCGACCTTCACCGACTTTCCCGCTGCCTTCAACGCGTCGAGTGCCGGCTTGCGGGGGGCAAGGAACCCGATGAGTTCCGCGGCCTGGTCGTCGGCGCTTTTCGAGCGTCGCACGTCGATGGTGAGCGTGGCCCAGCCGGGGCCGGAATAGATGCCCACGCCTTCTAGCGAAGAGAACTCTTCGCTGTCGGCGAGTTGCAGTGCAATAAGCAGGGAAGTGGAGTCAACTTCCTGACCTGACACAACCAGGGATGTGCTCAGGTCACCCCAAGGCTTCGATTTCACCGCAGATTCCATTTCCATGATTACTTTCTCAGCGTTCGTTCATACTGGCTGCGACCCTGAGCGGAAACCCCAGGAGTGCGATCCGCTTGATTTCTTCCGGCCGGAGACCAAGGGTGGAATCGTTTCCGGAGAATCCGAACAGGTTGATCGCCACCTCGTGTCCCCGTTCGGTCAGTTGCCTGAGTTCCGTCCGCTTCCGTTCCGCGATGGAAAGGATGCTGTCCAACTGCTCGTGAAAGTCCCGGCTGGTGCGCTCGTCGCAGCTGACCCTCCACTGTCCGTCGATCTCGTCCGGGCGGTCCCATTTGCTAAATCCCGGATTTCGTACCCCAGTGGGCTCAATGGCGAGGAAGGGTGTGATCTCTTCGGGATGGAGGTCTCTTCCCCTGATGACGAGCGAGACTTCAGTCAAGACCCAGTAGCGCTTTTCCGCCACATTCATACATAGCTCCTCACGATTCAAGTTATTCTACTTGATCTCACGGCAAGCTGCCCAGTGAACATTTCCCATGCCGGGCTTCAGCAACTCTCCTAGTTGCGCTCTTTGTCCGACGGTCGTCGAATTTTCGAACACACTGAAACCGCCGGCGCCCGACGAAACGGGAGGTGCCAACGTGTAGTTTGGAATTCGCTCGCCCGCATGAAACGTCTCCGAATACCCCCCTGGGTACACGCCTCGCTCGACGGTCAGACCGTTGAGGCCGGGAAGTTGCTCGCCATGTTGCACGTAGAAAGAAATCGAAGTTCCCTCCGGGACCACGGTTTCGCCGGCTCCAGATTCGATGTAGCCGTGCCCCGCGAAGACTTTCTCGCCGTCTGGCCGGCCACCGGCGAGCACCCGGTCCGCGTAGTAGCGGCCATCAGTGTCCGGCCATTTCTTGTTCACTATCTGCGGGTTGGAGTCGCGCAGCGCCTGCATAACATCGGCACGCTCGGGCATAGGGTCCCCGGAACCTCGGGCGACCTGACGCTCGATGCCCTCCCGCACTCCGCGTTGCGCCGCCGACTCCAGGCCCTCCTTCGTCGCCATGCGCAGTCCGCCACGTGCGAGGCCGGCGCCTTTGGTGCCGATGATTTCCGGGATGAGGCGGCCGACGAACTCCGACGGGTCCTTCTTGAAGCCGTCCACGGCGGCCTGGACGACGCGTTCGGGGTGAGCGGCCGTGGAGACCAGGCCGGAGAGCGTCATGCTGACGTTCTGCAGGTAGGCGGCCGGGTGGGTGAGGTTGTAGGGGTCGGTGGGGTTGAGGCCGCGGACGAAGTTGAGCAGATCCGCGGTGCCTTTGAGCGCGCCGCCCACGACGTGCGTGAGTTCGGTGTTGACGGCCTGGTAGCCGTCGACGAGGTCGTTGCCGAACCGGGACAGCGGCGGCGGCTCGGCGGGCGCGTGCGCGAGAGCCGCCTTCACCTTGCCCTGCGCCTCGGACGCCGCCGTGTTGCGTTGCCTGCGGGCCTCGGCGAGCTTGTCGACAGCCGCCTTGATGTCGGCTTTGCCGGGGTCCTGGAAGGGGGCGGGCTTCGGCCCCGGGTCCTCGTTCGCCTTGATCTTGGCGTTGTAGGCGTCGACCTTCTTGTTGTACGCGTCGGCCGCGTCCTTGGACGCCTTGCGGCCCTTTTTATAGAGCTCGACGGCTTCTTTGGCCTGCCCCTGAGCCCACTTGACGGTATACGCGTACGACTCCAGTGCCCCAGCCGCCTTGTCGCAGGCGTCGGCCGCCTCCGCCCACTTGGCGGGGTGGACGCCGAACTTCTTCCGGAACGCGTCGCCGCCCTCGCCCTGCCAGCCGGAGGAGTCGACCTTCTTCAGACCGGAACTGACCTTCTCGAACGCGCCGTTGAAGTCCTTGAGGTGCTTGGCGCTCTCGCGGATCTTGTCAGGGTTGCCGTGGACGAGTTCGTTCGGTTCCTCGGTCTGGTTCAGCTGTTGTTCGCCAGGGGTGGCGCCCAGGTCCGAAGCAACCTCGTCGCCCCAGTCCTCCACATCGTCGGCCCAGTCGTGGAGACCGACGTAGTCCAGGCCATCGCCCAGCTTGTTCGTGGCGTAGTCGACGCCCTCGCCGAGCTTCTTCTTTCCCTCGTCGACGAGATGTTCGCCGATCTTGAGACCGCTGTTGAGGCCGTCGCCGATATCGCCGAGGATGCCCATCAGCCTGTCACCCCCCTTGCTGTCCGGCAGCCTTGGCGCGGGCCTCGGGGGAGGGTCCGAACGTGTTGTCCAGGTACTGGTTGTACTCCTCGTCCGACACGCCGAACGCGCTGTGCAGGTTCTCGGGGTTGAGTCCCATCGGGCCCAGGGTGTGCGAGGTCATCACGTCCCGGCCCGCGTCCTTCCAGCCCTGCTCGCTGTTGGTCAGGGCCTGATCGAAGGACTCCTTGCTGTAGTCCACGCTCGCACCGGACTTGGCGATGTCGCCCCAGCCCATCTTCTCGATGTCCTCCTCGGAGGCATACGGATTGCCGATCGCGGCGTTGGCGACGACTTTGAAGCTGCCCTCGACGTATTGCTCGGTCTCGTAGTACGTGCCCGCGGACAGACCTGTCTTCAGGGCGAACCCGTTGCCCTCGTTGATCAGTGACCGCACGCCCCACTCCCAGCGCTCGCAGAACGACTTGAACTCCCCGGTCAGTCCTTCGTGCCCGAGTTCCAGCCCGGACAGAGCGATGTCACTGAAGCCGCGCCCGGCCCCGGCCTCGCCCACCATGCCCAGTTCTTTCAGCTCGCCCAGCGCCTCGGTCAGACCCTTGGCGATCAGCGCGAGCCCCTCCGCCTTCAGGTCCTTTCCCCCGCCGCTGGTCATGCCGCACCTCCCGTCTCGACATCCACCGCCGCATGGTCGGGCACGACACCCCGCACTGGCGGGAACACCATCCCGTCCGGCCCGTCCGCGCAGTCCAACGCCACGCCACAGGGCACCCCGGCCGCGGGTACGGCCACATCGAGCAGCCGCGCGCCGAGGACCGTCTGATACGTCCACTCCCGGGCGAACCCGCCCCGCGCCTGGGCGTAACGGGCAAGCGCCTGCCCATCGGAGAACGCCAGGATGAACCGCACCCCGTTCCAGTCTGCCGTCAGCAGTCCCCGCTGTCGGTCCGGGCCATCCGCCTCACCCAGCGGCACCAGCACCGCCGTCTGCCGGAACTCCTCCAATAGCTCCTCGAACCGCCGCCTGCGCGCGGCTACTTCGTGATCCTCGGAAGTCGGCTCCAGGCCTTGCTCAGCCGGTGCCGGGACGTCCATGTCCACGTAATCGGACAATCGGGATCTCGGTTTGTGTGCGTCTGCCGTACTGTCTTCCCCGTTGTTGGACACGATCCCAATCATCACATCGGCGCGTCGATGAGGACAGTTGGCGCTTACGAAACGTAAAGCACCCACCCTGCACAGCTCTGGGTGGATGCCACGCTGAGGAAGGAGGGCAACAGTGAGTACGCCACCCAGGACATGGCAGCCGCCACCCGTCCCTTGTCCTCCGCGAGCGCCCGCCGCGTGGTCCGGTCTTCGCCCTGCGAAGCCCATCGCCGCGTCTGGCGGTGCACGATGGGCACGCGGAGCCGGCCGTGTGAGTTCACCACCAATTACTCGATCTTCGGTAGATACTCGTCGATCGGACGGACCGCTGCTGACGTTCGGCCAGGCTCTTGCATCGGCGGGGCTGCACATACCGGGCCACAGTGCGGTAGTCGCAGTCGGCCAACTCGGCCGTTGCTCTGAAGCTCCCCGCCAGGGGCATCAAGGCGATCGACGGAGCCTTCACGAGGGCGGGGCCCGGAAGCCCCGCCCTCACCACCAAATCCGGGCTCAGGGCCACACCAGGCAGTACGCCTGATGGCCCGCCTCGTGCAGCCGGTGGCTGAAGTCCTGCCATTCGTGGAGGAGTCGGTACACGTTGAACGCGTCCCGTGGGCCGCCCCTGTCCGGCACGGTGGACCAGATGAAGGCCGCGGCGCCGACGGCTTCCTCGCCGATGCCGCGCAAAGGGTCGACCACGGTCATCGGGAGTTTGACGACCGCGTAGTCGGGGTGCAGGACGACCAGTTCGAGGGGTGGGACCTTGTGCAGGGGGATGCCCTCGATGCCGGTCAGGACCATCGCGGCCATCGTCTCCGGCTTGATCTTGGTGAACATGCCGTTCATGCCCAGCTCGTCGCCGCCGAGTTCCTCGGGGCGCATCGAGATGGGGACGCGGGCCGCGGTCGCGCCGTCCGGTGCGCCGAAGTACTTGTACGTCACCCCCACCCGGCCACCACTCCCGCTCCCCGTCCCGAGGGCGCCGACGCGATCGGCGCGGGGGGCACGCCGACGGCCGCCGGAGCGACCGGGCTGCCGCTCCGCCGGAGGGTCCGGGGGGAGGTCCGAGGAGAGCTCGCGGGGGAAGTCCGCGTGGACCGGGGGAGGCGTCGCAGGAGGCGTCGACGCAGCATCCCGGACGAACTCCGACCGGCCCGTGGGAGGAGCCGGGGGCACGTCTCGCGGAAGGCCCGCGGCAGGAGTCGGCGGCACGTCTCGCGGAGGGTCCGCGGCAGGAGTCGGCGGCACGTCTCGCGGAGGGTCCGCGGGACGTGCCTGGGGCAGGTCTCGGGGTAGCTCCGCGGGACGGGCCTGGGGCAGGTCTCGGGGTAGGTCCGCGGGAGCGTCCGGGGTGCGTGCGGGACCGGACGGCCGCTCTCCCCGAAGCCTCCCCCAGAGGTTCCCCCGAAAGTCCCCACGGGTGTCCCCACGGACCTCCCCGCGAAAGTCTCCACGGGCCTCTCCGCGGACGTCCCCACGCGCCTCCCCACGGAGGTCCCCGCGAAAGTCCCCACGCGCCTCCCCACGGAGGTCCCCGCGAAAGTCCCCACGGGCCTCCCCACGGAGGTCCCCACGCAGGTCGCCCCGGACGTCGTCATGAGCGTCCCCGCGCACCTCTCCCCGAAGGTCTCTCGGGACCGCCCGCGGAAAGTCCGCCGGCCGTTCACCCCGAGCGTCCTTCGGGAAATCCACCGGCCGCTCCGCCCGAACCTCTCGCGGAAAGTCAGCCGACCGCTCCGCCGAGCCGCGAGGGAACTCCGCCGCGCCCCGAGGGAAGTCCGGGCGTTCTCCGCGGGGCTCCCGTGGGAAGTCCTTCGCTCTGTCGGCGGTTCGCTCGGCCTGCTGGTCGTGCAGGCGGTCGCTTTGCCGGTCGTACCGTTCGGGCTCACCCGGTGCACCCTGTGTTCTACGTGCTTCGGTCGTGTCCTCCGCTTCGCGCCGGTGCCTTCCCCGCCGGGCACGTCGAGGACCGAGGTCATCGGTCCCCTCGCCCAGTCCGCCACCGCGATGCATATCTCCACCCGACTGCTTTTCTAGGACGCGTGGCCCCCGCCGCGCAACCCGATCATCGTGTCAGTGACCTCCCCCACGGCCGCCCGCCGAAACGTGCGGTGGAACAACAGTCCACGGGGATCCGCCCGGTCCCTGATCCTTCCGTGCCCAGGAGCTGTGTGTGTCAGGTCTCAGTCTCGCAGATGGCGGACCGCGGCGGCGCGGAACCGCGGGCGGGCCGCCGTCGTTCCGGGCGGGCGGCCTACCCTGAGGAGGTCACCCCGCAACCGGAGTCCGAGAAGCCGGAGAAGCCGCACGTCATGAGTGCACTGAGCGAAACGCCCTATCCCTACGAAGCACCTGTCTCCCAGGCGCTTTTCGACCGTGCCTCCCTGGTCACGCCGGGGGGCGTGAACTCCCCGGTGCGCGCCTTCGGCGCCGTCGGCGGCACACCCCGTTTCATGGTGTCCGGCAACGGCCCCTACCTCACCGACGCCGACGGACGGGAGTACGTCGACCTGGTGTGCTCCTGGGGTCCGATGATCCTCGGGCACTCGCACCCCGAGGTCGTCGCCGCCGTCCAGGACGCCGTCGCCCGCGGTACGAGCTTCGGCACGCCCGGCGAGGGCGAGGTAGCGCTCGCCGAGGAGATCGTCGCCCGGATCGAGCCCGTGGAGCAGGTCCGGCTGGTCAGCAGCGGGACCGAGGCGACCATGAGCGCCATCCGGCTGGCCCGCGGGTTCACTGGGCGGACCAAGGTCATCAAGTTCGCCGGCTGCTACCACGGCCATGTGGACGCCCTGCTGGCCGCCGCCGGCTCCGGCGTCGCCACCTTCGCGCTGCCCGACACGCCCGGCGTCACCGGTGCGCAGGCGAGTGACACGATCGTGCTGCCGTACAACGACCTCCAGGCCGTGCAGGAGGCGTTCCACCGCCACCCCGGCGAAATCGCCTGCGTGATCACCGAGGCCTCGCCCGGCAACATGGGCGTCGTGCCGCCGGACCCCGGTTTCAACCAGGGGCTCAGGGACGCCTGCCACAAGAACGGCGCCCTCTACATCTCCGACGAGGTCATGACCGGCTTCCGCACCAGCCGCGCCGGCTGGTACGGCGTCGACGGGGTCAAGCCCGACCTGATGACCTTCGGGAAGGTGATGGGCGGCGGCTTCCCCGCCGCCGCGTTCGGGGGACGCGCGGACGTGATGGCGTACCTCGCGCCCGCCGGGCCCGTGTACCAGGCCGGCACCCTCTCCGGGAACCCCGTCGCCACCGCCGCGGGCGTCGCCCAGCTGCGGCTGCTCGACGAGGCGGCGTACGACACCGTGAACGCGGTCTCCGCGCAGCTCCGGTCGCTGGTCACCGAGGCGCTGAGCAAGGAGGGCGTGGCGCACCGGCTGCAGAACGCGTCCAACATGTTCTCGGTGTTCTTCACCGACCGGCAGGTGCGCGACTACGAGGACGCCAAGCGGCAGGAGTCGTACCGCTTCACCGCGTTCTTCCACTCGATGCTGTCGAACGGCGTCTACCTGCCGCCGTCGTCCTTCGAGTCCTGGTTCGTGTCCACGGCCCACGACGAGCGGGCCCTGGAGAAGATCGCCGACGCCCTTCCGGCGGCGGCCCGTGCGGCTGCGGAGGCCACCGCGTGACCATCGGGAACAGTGTGAGCGGCAGCGCCAAGGACGTCACGGTCGTCCATCTCATGCGGCACGGCGAGGTGGAGAACCCCGAGGGCGTGCTGTACGGGCGGCTGCCCGGCTACCACCTCTCCGAGCTGGGCCGGAAGATGGCCGACCGGGTCGCGGAGCACCTCGCCCCGCGCGACATCACCTATGTCTGCGCCTCTCCGCTGGAGCGGGCGCAGGAGACCGCCGCCCCGATCGCCAAGGCGCACGGTCTCGACCTGGACACGGACGAGCGGCTCATCGAGGCCGAGAACGTGTTCCAGGGCAAGACCTTCGGCGTCGGCGACGGCGCGCTCCAGCGGCCGGGGAACTGGAAGCACCTGGTCAACCCGTTCCGGCCGTCCTGGGGTGAGCCGTACGTGGACCAGGTCGTGCGGATGATGGGCGCGCTGAACGCGGCCAAGGACCGGGCGCGCGGGCACGAGGCGGTGCTGGTCAGCCATCAGCTGCCGGTGTGGATCGTACGGTCGTACGTGGAGCGGCGGCGGCTGTGGCACGACCCGCGCAAGCGGCAGTGCACCCTCGCGTCCCTGACGAGCTTCACCTACCTCGGCGACAAGATCGTGTCCGTCGGCTACAGCGAGCCCGCCATCGATCTCGTCCCCGCGCATCTGCGGGCCGGCGCCCAGCCGCAGAAGGGCGGCGGCACCCAGGGAAAGGCCTTCGGCGCCTGACCACCCCACCGGCCCCGGCCCCCGGCGGGCCTGACGGTCCTCCGGCCTGTCGGCCCCCCGGCGGGCTTGCCGGGTCTCCGGCCTGTCGGTTCCTCGGCGGGCTTGCCGGGTCTCCGGCCTGTCGGTTCCTCGGCGGGCTTGCCGGGGACCCCGGTTGCCCGGTGCGCCCCCCGACCCCCGGCGCGCCTCCGGTCCCCAGCGCGCCTCCGGTCCCCAGCGCGCCTCCGACCCCCGGCACGCCCCCCGGCGGGCCTGACGGGGCCCCGGCCCACCGGCCCGCGGCGCGCCCGACCGGCCCCGGCCCCCGGCCCGCCTGACCGGCCCCGGCCCCCCGGTCCGCCTTCCGGCCCCCGGTACGCCCCGCCCCCCGGTCCAACCCCCCGTCACCTGACGGCCCGTTAAAAGTCGCTTAGCCCACTTTTGCCGGGACTATTGCGAAAAACATACGAATTAACGGAACCTCCCTGATCGTCGCGCCCTCTGTCTGAGTGACCACCAGCACGCGCGACGAATCGGGGATCTTTCATGCGTACCGTCACCCGGAACCTCTCCCGCCGGGGAATGCTCGGCCTCGGCGCGGGCGCGGCCGCCGCCGCCACCCTGGCCGGCTGCGGAAGCCTCAAATCCTCGGACGGCGACGGGCACGCGGGCGGTTCCCGTCAGGCGCAGGGCGGCCAGGACCGGCCGGCCAAGCTGATCGGCGACGGCTCCACCTCCTTCACCGGCAAGCAGCCGGGCCACTCCGCGAAGCCCGAGCCGCTGGAGCCGGGCCAGACCCCGCCGCAGTTCGTGGTCTTCTCCTGGGACGGCGCCGGCGAGGTCGGCAACGGCCTCTTCCCGCGCTTCCTGGACCTCGCCAAGGAGCACGGCGCGCACATGACCTTCTTCCTCTCGGGCCTCTACCTGCTGCCCGAGTCGAAGAAGCGGATGTACGAGCCCCCGAACAACCCGCGCGGCGCCTCCGCCATCGGCTACCTCACCGACGAGCACATCAAGGCCACCCTCACCAACGTCCACCGGGCGTGGCTGGAGGGCCACGAGATAGGCACCCACTTCAACGGGCACTTCTGCGGCGAGACGCACGGCTCGGTGAAGTGGTGGACGCCACAGCAGTGGAAGAGCGAGATCGAGCAGGCGAAGTCCTTCGTCAAGGAGTGGAAGACCAACACCGGCTGGCACGACCTGCCGGCGCTCCCCTTCGACTACGACAAGGAGCTGGCCGGCGGCCGCACCCCCTGCCTGCTGGGCCAGGACAACCTGCTGCCCACCGCCCGCGAGCTGGGCTGGCGCTACGACGCCTCCTCGCCGGGCGGCCGCCAGGTGTGGCCGGTGAAGCGGCAGGGGATCTGGGACTACCCGCTCCAGGCCGTGCCGTTCCCCGGCCACAGCTTCGAGGTGCTGTCCATGGACTACAACATGCTCGCCAACCAGTCCGTGAACTCCACCAAGGCGCCCGCCTACAACTACCCCGGCTGGCGCAAGCAGTCCGCGGCGGCGTACATCGCCGGCTTCCAGCGGGCGTACGAGACCAACCGGGCGCCGTTCTTCATCGGCAACCACTTCGAGCAGTGGAACGGCGGCATCTACATGGACTCCGTCGAGGAGGCCTTCAAGCACATCGCGGCCCAGCGGGACAAGGGCGCCGACGTGCGGCTGGTGTCCTTCAAGGAGTTCACGGACTGGATCGACGTCCAGAAGCCGGAGGTGCTCGCCAAGCTGCGCACGCTGGACGTCGGGCACCAGCCCACGGGTGGCTGGAAGACGTTCATGGCCTGAGTCGCCACCCGTCGGCCGCCGTCCGGAATGTCCCGTGTAAATAGCTCCTGAAATGCGGTTTTCCGCCCCGCAGGGGGGTGCGCGAGAACGCGGGGGGCGACATGCGAAACTTTTCACATGAGTACCCGTAGCCGCGTCGTCCTGCTCAGCGCTGTGGCCGTCACCGCGGCCCTGTCCCTTACCGCGTGCGGTAAGGGAGGCGTCTCGGGCGGCGGCGGCAACACCAACTTCGTCACCGGCAACAACGGCATCTCCACCGTGCCGGTGAGCAAGCGCACCGCGGCCCCGGACCTGTCCGGGCCGACCATCGACGGCAAGACGGCGGACGTGGCCGATTACAAGGGCAAGGTCGTCGTCGTCAACTTCTGGGGCTCCTGGTGCGGCCCCTGCCGCGAAGAGGCCCAGTACTTCGCCAAGGTGTCCAAGGCGTACCAGGGCAAGGGCGTGCAGTTCCTCGGGGTCAACACCCGCGACAGCAGCACGACGTCCGCGGTCAACTTCGAGAAGGCGCACGGGATCACGTACCCGAACCTGTACGACCCCACGGGCAAGCTCATGCTGCGCTTCAAGAAGGGCACGCTGAACCCCCAGCTGATCCCCTCCACGCTCGTCATCGACCGGCACGGCAGGGTCGCCGCGCGGGCCCTGGAGGCGCTGGACGACACCTCGCTGCTGAAGATGCTCAAGCCGGTCCTCGCGGAGAAGTGACGTGGGTACGACCGTGACGCTGGCCGCGAACCAGACGGTGCTCCACGGAGCGCTGCTGGTCGCCCTCCCCGTCGCCCTGCTCGGCGGGCTCGTCTCCTTCTTCTCGCCCTGCGTGCTGCCGCTGGTGCCGGGCTACCTCTCCTACGTCACCGGGGTCGTCGGCACCGACCTGGCCGACGCCCGGCGCGGGCGGATGGTGGCCGGCGCCTCCCTGTTCGTGCTCGGCTTCAGCGCCGTGTTCGTCTCCGGCGGGGCGCTGTTCGGCCAGTTCGGCTGGACCCTCCAGGAGCACAAGGACACGCTCTCCAAGGTGCTCGGCGTCTTCATGATCCTCATGGGTGTGTTCTTCATGGGCCTGATGCCCTGGTTCACCCAGCGGGAGTTCCGCTTCCACCGGCGGCCCTCGACCGGGCTGCTCGGCGCGCCGATAGTGGGCGCGCTGTTCGGGATCGGCTGGACGCCCTGCATCGGCCCGACCCTCGCCTCGGTGAACATGCTGGCGATGTCGGAGTCGAGCGCGGTGCGCGGCGCCGTCCTGATGGTCGCCTACTGCCTGGGCCTCGGCGTGCCCTTCGTCCTGGCGGCCGTGGCCTTCCGCAAGGCGCTCGGCGCGTTCGGCTGGGTCAAACGCCACTATGTGTGGGTGATGCGCATCGGCGGCACGATGATGATCGTGACCGGTGTGCTGCTGCTGACCGGCGCCTGGGACAGCCTGGTCCAGCAGATGCAGACCTGGTCCACCGGCTTCACTGTGGGGATCTGATCGATGAGCAAGACCGAAACCGACCAGGGCCAGGACCAGGAGGAGCTCGGCGCCGCCGGGTCCCAGCTGTCCACGGCCCCCCGCGAGGAGTCGCTGTCCGCCGTGCCCGCCATGGGCGTGGTCGGCTGGATCCGCTGGTTCTGGCGGCAGCTGACCTCCATGCGGGTCGCGCTGCTGCTGCTGCTGATGCTGTCGCTGGCCGCCATCCCCGGCTCGCTGATCCCGCAGTCCGGCGCCGACATCAACAAGGTCGCCGACTTCCAGAAGGCGCACAAGACGCTCTCGCCGGTCTACGACAAGCTCGGCCTCTTCCACGTCTACAGCTCGGTGTGGTTCTCCGCGATCTACATCCTGCTGTTCATCTCCCTCATCGGCTGCATCGTGCCGCGCGCCTGGCAGTTCATCGGGCAGCTGCGCGGCCGGCCGCCGGGCGCGCCCAAGCGGCTGACCCGGCTGCCCGCGTACACGACGTGGCGTACCACGGCGGAGCCGGAGGAGGTCCGCGAGGCCGCGCTCAGGCTGCTGAAGCGGCGCCGCTTCCGCGCCCACGCCGAGGGTGACGCGGTCGCCGCCGAGAAGGGCTATCTGCGCGAACTGGGCAACCTGGTCTTCCACATCGCCCTGATCGTGCTCCTGGTCTCCTTCGCCTGGGGCCAGATGTACAAGTCGGACGGCACCAAGCTGATGGTGGAGGGCGACGGCTTCTCCAACGCGCTGCCGATGTACGACGACATGAAGTCGGGCAGCCTCTTCCAGAGCGACGACCTGGTGCCGTTCAGCTTCGACCTGAAGAAGTTCACCGGCACCTACGAGACCAGCGGCCCCAACCGCGGCACGCCCCGCACCTTCCAGGCGGAGATCGACTACAGCGTCGGCGCGTACGGCAAGCGCAAGGCGACCACGATCAAGGTCAACGAGCCGCTGCACATCGGCGACTCCAAGGTCTACCTCGTCAGCCACGGCTACGCCCCGGTCGTCACGGTCCGCGACGGCAAGGGCAACGTGGTCTACCACGACGCGGTGCCGCTGCTGCCGCTGGACGGCAACGTCACCTCCAACGGTGTCGTCAAGGTGATGGACGGCTACAAGAACCCGCAGGGCAAGAGCGAGCAGCTCGGCTTCCAGGCGTTCTTCGTGCCGACCTTCGACCCGAAGTCCGGCACGATGATGTCGCAGTTCCCGGCGCTGCTGAACCCGCTGCTCGCGGTCAACGCCTACCACGGCGACCTGGGCGTGGACGCGGGCATCCCGCAGAGCGTCTACCAGCTCGACACGAGCCACATGAAGGCGTTCAAGGACGGCAAGGGCCAGCTGCTGAAGAAGCTGCTCAAGCCCGGCGACACCATGAAGCTGCCGAACGGCGCCGGCTCCATCACGTTCGAGAAGGACGTGAAGCAGTGGGCCGGCTTCGAGATCGTCCAGGAGCCGGGCAGCGTCTGGGCCCTGACCGGCGCGCTCGCCGCGATCTTCGGTCTGGCCGCGTCCCTGTTCATCCAGCGCCGCCGCGTGTGGGTGCGGGCGGTGCGCGGTGCCGACGGGGTGACCGTGGTCGAGATGGCCGGGCTCGGCCGCAGCGAGTCCGCCAAGCTGCCGGAGGAGCTGGGCGATCTCGCCGGGATCCTCTACGACCAGGCGCCGGGGGCTCCCGACCCGGACGACGCCCCCGCAACCTCCCCCGACCCTCACGTCGTACCTGCCGAAGGGGCTGAGAAGTGACTCTCGCCGCCGCAACAGAGCTGGCCACAGCGACCAACGAGCATCTCGCGAGCATGAGCAACACGCTCATCTACTCCGCGATGACCGTGTACGTGCTGGCCTTCTTCGCCTACATCGCCGAGTGGATCTTCGGCAGCCGGAGCAAGGTGGCCCGTACGGCCAACGCGCTCACCGCCGAGGGCAAGCAGCGGTCCGGCCCGGCCGTCACCGTCAAGCAGGCCGGCGGCACCGCCGTGCTGGAGCGCCCGCAGGTCGTGGTGCGCGCGGCGGCCGGCACCCGTGACGTGCCGGACGGACCCGGCGCGCACGGCGGGGATGCCCAGGGCGACATGTACGGCCGGATCGCGGTCTCGCTGACCGTGCTGGCCTTCCTGGTGCAGCTCGCCGGTGTGGCCGCCCGCGCGGCCTCGGTGCGGCGGGCGCCCTGGGGCAACATGTACGAGTTCAGCATCACGTTCACCACGGTGGCCGTCGGCCTGTACCTGGTGCTGCTGGCGCTGAAGAAGAACGTGCGCTGGCTGGGCCTGTTCCTGACCACCACGGTGCTGCTGCTCCTCGGCCTCGCCGTGACCGTGCTCTACACGGCCAGCGACCAGCTGGTCCCGGCCCTGCACTCGTACTGGCTGTACATCCACGTCTCCACCGCGATCTTCTGCGGCGCGGTGTTCTACGTCGGCGCGGTCGCCACCATCCTGTACCTGTTCAAGGACTCGTACGAGAACAAGCTGGAGGCCGGGATCAAGCCGGGCTCCTTCGCCACCTCGGTGCTGGAGCGGCTGCCCGCCTCGGCCTCCCTGGACAAGTTCGCCTACCGGATCAACGCGGCCGTCTTCCCGCTGTGGACGTTCACGATCATCGCGGGCGCGATCTGGGCGGGCGACGCCTGGGGCCGCTACTGGAACTGGGACCCGAAGGAGACCTGGTCCTTCATCACCTGGGTCGCCTACGCCTGCTACCTGCACGCCCGCGCCACGGCCGGCTGGAAGGGCCGCAAGGCCGCCTACCTGGCGATGATCGCGTTCGCCTGCTGGCTGTTCAACTTCTACGGCGTGAACATCTTCGTCACCGGCAAGCACTCCTACGCGGGCGTGTGAGCGAAGGCTCGCCCACACTGGAGTCATGAGCGGTTCCATCGCACAGGGCACCAGTCAGACCCACGGGAACACGCACATACTCCACTTCCTGGTGCGGCTCCCGAGGGCCATGGAAGACGTCTGGACGGCGGTGGCCACCCCCGAGGGGCTCGGGGCGTGGTGCACCGCCGTCGGCGTACTCGAACCCCGTCTCGACGGCGCGGTCTCCCTGCGGGGCCTGGGCTCGGGCCGGGTCACCGCCTGGGACGTGGACCGGGTCGCCGAGTACACCCTGGACGAGGGCGGCGGCGGGCGGCTGCGGTTCCATCTGGAGCGGGACGGCGCGGCGGAGTGCGTGCTGCGCTTCACCCACGAGTTCCAGGGCGAGGGCCCCTCGGACACGGACTGGCGCCATAGATTCGAACAACTGATCGTCGCATTGGGTACGGCGTCCCGGACGTAGCCGGAGCCGGTCCTCACGCGGGCGGCAGACAGTCCTTGCCCGGCGGCTTCCCCTCCGGCCAGGCCAGCTGCACGAACTGCGAGTCGCCCTCCGGGGTCAGGCGCACGATCGGCACGGCCTTGTCGTACGGGTTGCCGTGCTCGTCCAGGCAGATCCAGCCGCTCGCCCCGGCCACCTTCAGCGAGCCCTTGACCTGCGGCCACTGGAGGCCGACGTCCGGGAGGGTCGGGATGCTGCGGCCCTCCGGCACGGCCTCGCGGATGCCGTGCACCGCGAGCTGCACCGCGTCGTAGCCGATGATCAGCTGGCCGTCGTCCAGCGCGACCGGGCCGATCGGGCCGGCCGGCTTGTGCGCGGCGGTCTTCAGCAGCCCCTGGAGCTTCTGGTAGTCGGCCGTGGAGCCGCCCGTCTTCGGGGGGTTCTTCAGCCAGGCGTCCGGGTGGGCGAGGGAGGTGAACAGCACGGTGAGGTTGTGCCGCAGGGCGTCCCGGTTCAGCTGCTTCTCGTAGGTGAGGTAGGAGGCCTCGTCGCCGGTGAGGACCTGGAAGGAGCGGTCCATGCAGCCGCGGTCGCCCAGCGCGTTGACGAACTGCCGCAGCTGGGTGTGCCGGCCCGCGAACAGGATCGTGTGGGTGTCCCGCGGGGTGTCGCACACGATGTTGGTGATCTGCCGGAAGGTGTTCGCGGTGGTGCCCTCCTGGCTGCGGTCGGCGGGCGGGGTGAACGGCTGCTCCAGGACGGGCTGGTACGGCGAGCCGTTCATCAGCGTGGCGAACGACTGCTTGAGCGAGTTCGTGTACGGGTCGCCCGGCTTGTCGTAGACCAGCATGGCCTTGTCCTCGTTCGCCCGGCTCGCCCTGGCCTTGGTGTACGAGGCGAGCGCGCGGGCCTCGTCGGTGTTGGTCGGCGCGACCCGTGCGAGGCCGGGGTAGGGGTCCTGCTTCCTGCCGCGCTGCCCGTTGGCCAGCTCGTCGGCGGTGATGGAGGAGCCGATCACCGGGATGCCGAGCTTGGTCAGCGCCGCCACGGCCGCCTGGTTGGGGTCGGTGCTCTGCCCTATGCCGGCCACCGCCCGCAGCCGGTCCGCGCTCCGGGTCATCCCCTCCAGCTGGTCCACCGTCGGCCGCCAGCTGTCCGTGCCGGTGCCCGAGTTGGCGAGCAGCAGCCGGATCTGCGGGGACTGCCCGTTGGAGTCGTGGTTGGCCGAGTACTGCGCGAGATAGGCGCCCTGGAGCTGGTGCTCGATGTCGTTCAGATTGGTCGGCGAGGTGGAGGTGAACGGCAGCATCAGCGCCACCGTCACGTAACCACCGCTTCTCAGGCTCTTGTTCTCCCGGCCGATCGCCTCGACCACCTGGTGGAACCGGGGCTGCCCGAAGTCGTACACCCCGGTCGCCACGCCCACGCACTCGTCGCTGCCCGCGGGGCGGGACACCCCCGGCGCGCACCGCCGGTCGTCGTGCGTCAGGGTGCGCACCCCGAAGACCCCGCCCGCCACCAGGACCGCGGCCAGCAGCAGGGAGAGATACCGGCGCAGCGGGATCTCCCACACATGCTCTCTGACCCAGGTCCCCATGCCCCCCGCCATCAGGCCTCCCCGCGACCGTCGTCCTCAGGATCGTCCGGGCCCTGGATCGGACGCCCGGCCAGCGCGGCGGCCGGCCAGTCCCGAGAGGCCCGCCACAGCAGCGCGCCCGCGGCGGGGCGCAGATTGGACAGCTGTTCCAGCTCGAAGCGGAGCCGGTCGCACACCTTCGCATCCGGCAGCACCAGCGGATCGGTCAGCTCCCACAGCGCGTGCAGCAACCGCCGTACCCGCAGGTGCAGTACGGCGTCCACGCCCTCGGGCAGCGGATACCCGGCGTCCGTCACCCCGAGCGCGACCGCGGCCCGCCGGTCGCCGCGCCCGCCGGAGTCGTGGCCCTCGGCGTCGTGCGCGTGGAAGTAGGGCGCGGCCGCGAGGAAGCGCAGGGTGCGCAGCCACCCCCGGATGTCGGCGCCCGCGAAGTCGTCCCGCAGCCGCGCCACCGCCGACTCGGCGTCCCCGAGCGCGAGTTCGTGGTAGAGCCGGTACGGCGCCTGCTCCGGCTCCGCGTAGTGCTCGATCAGCGTCTCGTGCGCCCGCCGCCACGACGCGTGGTCCGGGTCGCGCAGATGCAGCCTCAGCAGCAGCAGCGTCCGCACGAACGGGTCCCCGACGAACTGGCCCGGTACGACGGGCAGTCCCTCCTCGGCGAGCAGCGTCTGCAGCGCCCGTACGTCGGCGGGCCCGAAGGTGTCCGGCAGCAGCGCCGCGGCCAGCGCGCACGCCGAGCCGTGGTCGTGGGCGGCGGCCAGCACGGTCAGCTCCTCCAGGTAGGCGGCCGGCACCAGCCGGTCGAGCAGCGCCTGGTGGACGGGCGAGCCCGGCCGGTCCTCGGCGGGCCGGAACTCCGCGGTGAGCAGTCCGCCCAGCGAGGTCACCTCGGGCAGGTGCTGCGCGGCCGCCTCGGCGAGCAGCACCACGCCCAGCGGATTGCCGCCGGTCAACCGGTGGGCGGCGGCCGGGAGATGGGCGGGCACGGCGGTGTCCGAGCAGAGCGCGCCGACGATGTGCAGGGTGTCGTCCGCGCTCAGCGGCGGCAGCGCGACCAGCAGCGCCCGCGAGGAAGGGGACGCGTCCGGCGTCCAGTCGGTGCGCCGGGCGACCTCCGCGAGCTGCCTGCGCCGGGCGCCCGGCAGCTCCGCGCGGCCCTCGCCGCGCCGGGCGGCCACGAACACCACCCGGTCGCCGGTGCCCTCGGCGCGGTCGCGCAGCACGGCCGCGGTCAGCTCCGGGCCCGGCGCCGTCTGGGCGTTGTCGAGCAGCACCAGGGGGCGGCCCAGGCGCTGCATCTTCGCCATGAACCCGGTGTACGCCTCGCCGAGGTCGGCCAGCAGCGCCCGCACCAGGTACCGCTCCGCGTGCTCGCGCGAGCCGTCGCCGTCCCGGAAGTGCTGGGACAGCAGGATCAGCCCGCGCTGCGCGTTGCCGCCCGCGTTCGGGTACGAGCGGTACCACTCGGACGCCTTCTGGTGCCGGTGTCCGGTGAACCCCTCGGCGACGGACTCCAGGGTGGCCTCGATGGCGCCCGAGACCAGCGGGCCCGCGCCGGTGGCGGCGGCGACCACCTTCGCCGCGACCTTGCCCGCCCACTTGCCCGCGAACGCGCCGAACTTCGCGCCCCGTTCGTTCAGCAGCAGGATCCGCTCGACCTCCCGGCGGATGCGCTCCGAGTCGGCGTCGCCCCAGCCGCCCGCGGCCACCGCGACCAGGCCCGACATCAGGCGCGGGAAGGTGATCCGCCCGGCGCCGGTCACCGGCTCGGCCAGCTGCTCGGCGAGCACCAGCAGCGCCTGCGCCGTCGGCGACCAGGAGTCGGCCGGCCGGCCGCCGGGCGGCTCGGCGAACTGGCGCGCCGCGCAGTCGATCAGCGCGACCGGCGTATGCCCCTGGTAGGCGTCCCGCAGCGCGCCGAGCACCGCGCTCTTGCCCAGCCCCCGAGCGCCGGTGAGCACCACGAAGGGGGGTCCGTCCGGGTGTTCCGGCGGATGGGCGCGGTGGTGTCCGGGAACCAGCCCCACCAGGCGCGGCGCCAGGCCGGCCGGATCCGCGTCGAAGAGTGCCCCCCGCCCGTGCAACCGTGTGTGCACCGCATCTCCCCCCTCAACAGCAGTGTAGAAAGGGGTAGTTGCTCGGTGCCAGGGCCAGTGGTGCCCGTTTGGGTAACGATGTGTGCGCACGGCACCGCGCTGCGCTCACGACACCGCGGACAGCCGGCCGTGGCCCGCCGAGGCGATGTGGTCCCGCAGCCGCTCCACGTACAGCCGCATGTTCTTCGCGGCGACGTCGGTGTCCGGGTAGCGGCTGGCCAGCCACAGCCCCTCGTGCTGCCGGTTCACCCAGACGCACACCTGATCGCCGTACGACACCCGCAGCAGCGCGTGCGCCCGCATGTCCGTCCAGCGGTCGGCGCCGGGCACCGTGCGGGTGTCGACGTAGGAGACGATCGAGTACAGGTCGGGCGAGGTGGGCCGGAAGTCCGTGCCGAGCAGCGCGAGGACCCGCGCCAGCGGCATCCGGGCCAGCTTGCGGGCCGCGCCCAGCTCCGCGCGTACGGCTCGCAGGACGTCGGGGAAGCCGCGGGTGCCGGTGAGCGGCACCTCGATGGGGGCGCCGCCCACGTACCAGCCCACCGAGTCGGTCCAGCGCGAGCGCACACGGGTGTGGAACGGTACGACCGTCCGGTACACCGACTGCCCGCCCAGCTCCTGCACGCTGAGCGCGGTCGCCGCGAGCACGCCGACCAGGCTTCCGCCGTAGGGCCGGCAGTACGCCTCGAACGCGGCCGCCGTCTCCGCGTCCGCGAGCGGATCGCACAGCATCGCCTGCCGGGGGAGCGGATCGCCGGGGGCGAGGCCGAGGTCCACCGGGAAGGCGGGCAGGGTGCCGCCGCCGCGCCGGATGAACTCCCGCCAGCGCGCCACGATGTCGTGCCCGCCGTCCAGCCGGTCCGCGTCGGCCCGCTCGATCTCGCAGAAGTCCACGTAACTGGCCGCGGGCGGGGGGCAGTCGGCCGGCCGTCCCTCCGTGATCGCGGTGTACAGCTCGTGCACCTCGGCGGCGATCCGGGTCAGCGAGTAGGCGTCCACATTGCTGTGGTCGAAGGCCATGTAGACGCTGGTGGAGTCCTCGCGGACGACGGCGGTGTAGATGAGGTTCGGCCAGCGCAGGGCGTCGGCGACGGCGTCGAACCGGTCCTGGAGACGGGCGACGAGCCGGTCCGCGTCGGTGAACTCCCCGGCGTCCTCCCGGTGCAGGGAGACGTCGGCGGGGTCGAGGGTGAACCGGCGCAGTTCGTCACCGGCCCAGCGGAAGCCGCTGCGCAGCGTCTCGTGCCGCAGCGTCCAGGAGCGCAGGGCCTCCTGGAGCGCGTCGAGGTCGGCCGGGCCCGGCAGGTCGAAGGCGGTGCCGAGCCAGGTCGGCACGAACAGCCCGTCGTCCCGTACGCACTTGGCGGTCCGGATGTGCGACTCCTGGATGTAGGCCGGCGGCCGGGAGTCCTCCGGCAGCCGGGTCGCCGCCGCCACGGTGGCCGGGCTCAGCGTCCACTCGACGAGCCGTCCCGGCCGTACCCCGCAGCGCTGGATGTCAGTGATTCGCACGCGTCTCCCATCGAAGAAGGGGCCCTGCTGAATAGGGCCCCCCTCCAAGGCAATGCCGTGGGAGGCGGCGGAGACATGCCCGTCGCTGCCATTTCAACGGAACGGGTGGCAGGCCGAACGGGGAAGTGATTAACGGACGGTGACCATGCGACGCCGTCCGGGGCGACTCAGCCGGGGGTCGCGGGGAACCGCGCGCCCGTTCACGGACTACCGGCACATGGACGACGGCCTGGGCCCCATCTCGGTGTGCACGAGGGCCGTTACGCCGCCGGGAAGCAGGTGCTGGCCGCTCCCCGACGACAGGGACGCCCGGCCGCCGTGGTCCGCCACCACGGCTGCTGCTGCGGGCGGCGGCGGACCTCGCGGTGGTGCGTGACCTGGACACGGCGCACCGGGACAGCAGCCGTCGGCCGGGGTCGCGCCCTTGCGGGGTCAGGTGTTCGCGGTCCTGCGGCGGCGCACGGCGAGGCAGCCCACCGCGGCGAGGGCTGTCGCGCCGCCGACGCCCGCGGCGATGGTGCCGATGTGGCTGGAGGGCGCGGCCGCCTGACCGCAGTACCGGCCGTGGTCGTCCCCGACCCTGATGGTCAGGTGGCCCCGGTCGCCGATCGCCGCGGACTTCGCGTGCGGCCCGCCGATGTCCACCGGGTAGCTGCCCGGCGCGGTGTCGCAGCTGATGCTGCCCTGGCCCTGCCCGAAGCTGTTCTTCGGCATCTCCATGGTCACGTCCTTGGTGAACGCCGGGGACGTCACGGTGAAGCCGCCGTCGCCGTCCGCGGCCAGCGAGGTCAGGTCGACATCGGACGTGACGACGACGGGCGCGCCCCGCTGAAGGGGGCCGTCCGCGGTGCTGCCGCTGTCGCGGACGGCGACACCGAGGCCCGGATCGCCGCTGCCGAGGCGGTGTGAACGCCCGTGAGCCCGATGACGGTCGCGGTGATCAGGGTTGCCGCAGTGCGCAGGTACATGGCCAGAGCACAGCACCCGGACATCCGTTCGCACGACCTGTCCGGGATCGGCACGGGAAGCGGCACCCGGTCGCGGGCCGGGCCCGGTGACAGGGAGCGCGGGGTGGGTGGCCGATACTGGGGGGCATGGCTTATGACGATCTTCGCTCCCTGCTCCGGGCCCTGGAGCGCGAGGGAGACCTCAAGCGCATCAAGGCCGAGGTCGACCCCTACCTGGAAATCGGGGAGATCGTCGACCGGGTGCAGAAGTCCGGCGGCCCGGCGCTGCTGTTCGAGAACGTCAAGGGCTCGGCGATGCCGCTGGCCATGAACGTCTTCGGCAGCGACCGCCGCCTCCTGAAGGCGCTGGGCCTGACGTCGTACGACGAGATCTCCGGGAAGATCGGCGGGCTGCTGCGCCCCGAGCTGCCGCACGGCTTCGTCGGCGTGCGCGAGGCGTTCGGCAAGCTGGGCGCGATGGCGCACGTGCCGCCGCGCAAGATCAAGGAAGCGCCCGTGCAGGAGGTCGTGCTGCACGGCGACGACGTCGACCTCGACCGGCTCCCCGCGCTGTTCACCTGGCCCGAGGACGGCGGCTCCTTCTTCAACCTGGGCCTGACCCACACCAAGGACCCCGCAAGCGGTGTCCGCAACCTCGGCCTGTACCGCCTCCAGCGCCACGACAAGCGCACTATCGGCATGCACTGGCAGATCCACAAGGACAGCCGCAACCACTACCAGGTGGCCGCGCGCCGGGGCGAGCGGCTGCCCGTGGCCATCGCCTTCGGCTGCCCTCCGGCCGTCACCTACGCCTCCACCGCGCCGCTGCCCGGCGACATCGACGAGTACCTGTTCGCCGGGTTCATCGCGGGCAAGCGGATCGAGATGGTCGACTGCAAGACCGTCCCGCTCCAGGTCCCGGCCAACGCCGAGGTCGTCCTGGAGGGCTGGCTGGAGCCGGGCGAGATGCTGCCCGAGGGCCCCTTCGGCGACCACACCGGCTTCTACACGCCCCAGGAGCCGTTCCCCGCGCTGAAGATCGACTGCGTGACGATGCGCAAGCGCCCGCTGCTCCAGTCGATCGTGGTGGGCCGGCCCCCCACGGAGGACGGCCCGCTCGGCCGCGCCACGGAACGCTTCTTCCTCCCCCTGCTGAAGATCATCATCCCGGACATCGTGGACTACCACCTGCCCGAGGCCGGCGGCTTCCACAACTGCGCGATCGTCTCGATCGACAAGAAGTACCCGAAGCACGCGCAGAAGGTCATGCACGCCGTCTGGGGGGCGCACATGATGTCCCTCACCAAGCTGATCGTGGTCGTGGACGCCGACTGCGACGTCCACGATCTGCACGAGGTCGCCTGGCGCGCCCTCGGCAACACCGACTACGCCCGTGACCTCACGGTCGTGGAAGGCCCCGTCGACCACCTCGACCACGCCTCCTACCAGCAGTTCTGGGGCGGCAAGGCCGGGATCGACGCCACCCGGAAATGGCCGGAGGAGGGCTACACGCGCGACGGCGGGTGGCCGGAGATGGTCCTGTCGGACCCGGATACGGCGGCCCTGGTCGACCGCCGCTGGAAGGAATACGGACTGTGAGCACCGCTGCCCCGACGATCCCGCGGCCGGGCCGCACCCGCGCCTTCCTGCGCCTGGTGATGATCGAGCACTCGGTCTTCGCGCTCCCCTTCGCCTACATCGCCGCCCTGACGGCGATGTACGAGCTGGATGGGAACATCCACTGGGTCCGGCTGCTCCTGGTCACCGTCTGCATGGTCGGCCTGCGCACCTTCGCGATGGCCGTGAACCGGATCATCGACCGGGAGATCGACGCCCGCAATCCGCGCACCGCCCACCGCGAGCTGGTGACCGGCGCGATGTCGGTACGGCACGCCTGGACCGGCGCGCTGGTCGCGCTGGTGGTCTTCCTGGGCGCCGCGGCGCTCCTGAACCCGCTCTGCCTGGCCCTCGCGCCCATCGCGGTGATCCCGATGGTGGTCTACCCCTACGGGAAGCGGTTCACGAACTTCCCGCAGGCCATCCTGGGGATCGCCCAGGCCATGGGCCCCATCGGCGGCTGGCTGGCGATCTCCGGCAGCTGGTCCTGGGACGCGGTGATCCTGGGCCTCGCCGTCGGCGTCTGGATCGGCGGCTTCGACCTGATCTACGCCTGCCAGGACGTGGAGACCGACCGCGCCATCGGTGTGAAGTCGGTCCCGGCCCGCTTCGGCATCCCGGCCGCCATCCGGGGCGCCCGCGCCTGCCATACGGTCACCACCGCGCTGTTCGTCTGGTACGCCCTCGCCACCCACGCGGGCGCCTTCTTCTGGCTTGGCCTGGTGATCGTGGCCGGCGCGTTCCTGTACGAGCACTGGATCGTGCGCCCGCACGACCTGTCCCGGCTCAACCGGGCCTTCTTCAGCGTCAACGGTTTCATCGGGATCGCCCTTTTCGTGTGTGCCCTGCTGGACCTGCTGGTGCGGGGCCTGACCGTCTGAACCGGGCGCCCGCGCCCCCGGCTTGCCCCCCACCCGGCCCGGTCCCGGCCGGGCGCGCCGGTACGCTCAAGGTGTGAACGCAGGAGAAACGCGGCGCGTGCCTTGGATCGTGGGGGTGTCCGGTGCTTCCGGGACGCCGTATGCGGCTGCCGTGCTGCGGGCTTTGCTGGCGGCGGGGGAGGCCGTGGACCTGGTGGTCAGCCGGGCCTCCCGGCTGACGCTGCTGGACGAGACGGGGATCTCGTTCCGGGACGCCCACTGGCAGGACGACCTGCGGGAATGGCTGGCCCGTGGCGCCGACGGCAAGCCGGGGACCTTCGACGCGGACGTCAGCGGGGTGCGGTACTGGAGCGCGGGCGACCTCGCGGCGGGCCCGTCCTCGGGGTCGTACCCGGCGAAGGGCATGCTCATCGTGCCCGCCTCCACGGCCTGTGTGGCGGGGGTCGCGCTGGGGCTGTCCAAGGATCTGCTCCAGCGCACGGCGAGCGTCACCCTGAAGGAACGCCGGACGCTCGTCGTCGCCGTACGGGAGACCCCGCTGAACGGCCAGACCCTGCGGCACCTCGTCGCCCTGGACGACGCCGGCGCCTCGGTCGTCCCCGCCTCGCCCGCCTTCTACGCGGGTGCCACGCACATCCAGGACCTGGTGGACTTCGTCGCCGGGCGGGTGCTGGACGCGGCGGGCGTCGAGCACGGGCTGTACCGGCGCTGGCGCGGTGAACTGGGCGGCGGCAGCGGGCAGTGAGCGGCACCCGGCACCACTCGGCAGCGGCGGCACCCGGCATCGGCACCACCCAGCAGTAGCGCTCTACCCCTCATCACTCGAGAACTCTTCAGCGGAAGGCTTCGATCGCATGGACGCGGTGGACAGGCAGCTCATCCAGGCCCTGAGGGAGAACGGCCGGGCCTCCTACGCGGAGCTGGGGCGCCTCGTCGGACTGTCGGGACCCAGCGTCACCGACCGCATCAACCGGCTGGAGGCGGCCGGTGTCATCACCGGCTACCGCGCCACGGTCGACGCGGCCTCCCTCGGCCTCGGCGTCACCGCCCTGATCGGCATCTCGCTCTCCGACGCGGCCGACCACGAGGACGTGGCGCAGCGGCTGCGGGACCTCAAGGAGATCGAGGACTGCTGGTTCATCGCCGGCGACGACTCCTTCATGCTCAAGGCGCGCGCGACCGACGTGGACGGCCTGGAGCGGATCATCCGCCGGCTCAGCGGGACCAAGGGCGTCTCGCGCACCCGTACCACCATCGTGCTGTCCACGAAGTGGGAGAACCGGGTCGGGGAGCTGCCCGAAGAGGTCTAGGGATACCGTAGGCCGAGCTGTCGTAGAAAGGTGTTGGCATGGACGTCGGGCTCAAGCGCGCGCTGGAGGAGAAGGTCCGCTCCGGTGAGCGGCTGACCCGCGAGGACGGCATCGCGCTGTACGAGTCGGACGACCTGGCCTGGCTCGGCGGTCTGGCGCACGAGGTGCGGACGCGCAAGAACGGCGACGTCGTGCACTTCAACGTCAACCGGCACCTGAACATGACGAACGTGTGCACGGCCTCCTGCGCGTACTGCTCCTTCCAGCGCAAGCCGGGGGAGAAGGACGCGTACACGATGCGGATCGAGGAGGCCGTGAAGCTCGCGAAGGCGATGGAGTCGGAGAACCTCACCGAGCTGCACATCGTCAACGGGCTGCACCCGAACCTGCCGTGGCGCTACTACCCCCGGTCGCTGCGCGAGCTGAAGGCGGCCCTGCCGAACGTCTCGCTCAAGGCGTTCACGGCGACGGAGATCCACCACTTCGAGACGATCTCCGGTCTCTCGGCCTCCGAGATCCTGGACGAGCTGATCGACGCGGGGCTGGAGTCGCTGACCGGCGGTGGCGCGGAGATCTTCGACTGGGAGGTCCGCCGGCACATCGTGGACCACCGGACCCACTGGGAGGACTGGTCCCGGATCCACCGGCTGGCGCACGAGAAGGGTCTGAAGACCCCGGCCACGATGCTGTACGGCCACATCGAGGAGCCCCGCCACCGGGTGGACCACGTCCTGCGCCTGCGCGAGCTCCAGGACGAGACCGGCGGCTTCCAGGTCTTCATCCCGCTGCGCTACCAGCACGACTTCGTGGACATGAAGGACGGCAAGGTCCGCAACCGGCTCCAGGCGCGGACGACGATGGCGACGGGCGCGGAGGCGCTGAAGACCTTCGCGGTCTCCCGGCTGCTGTTCGACAACGTCCCGCACGTGAAGGTCTTCTGGGTCATGCACGGCGTCCAGACCGCGCAGCTGGCCCTCCAGCACGGCGCGGACGACATGGACGGCTCGGTGGTGGAGTACAAGATCACCCACGACGCGGACAACTACGGCACCCCGAACAAGCTGACCCGCGAGGACCTTCTGGACCTCATCCGCGACGCCGGCTTCCGCCCGGTGGAACGCAACACGCGCTACGAGATCATCCGCGAGTACGCCCCCGCCGACCCGGCCCGCCGCGACGCCCCCCAGCCGATGCGCCTCTGACCACCCCGACCGGACCCCCTCCGTTCGCCGCCCCCGCCCCCTGGGTACCCGGCGGTCATGGCCCCCGATCCCGCCCCCGAGGACGCCTACACCGCCGCCCCCTTCGTGCCGGCCAGCGGTGGGCTCGGGGCGTTGCGGAAGGCGGCGGCCGGGTGCCGGGGGTGTCCGTTGCACGGGCCCGCGACGCAGACCGTGTTCGGGGAGGGGGACGAGGGCGCGCGGGTGATGCTCGTGGGGGAGCAGCCTGGTGATCAGGAGGACCGGCAGGGGAGGCCCTTCGTGGGGCCGGCCGGGCACCTGCTGCACAAGGCGCTCGAAGAGGCGGGCCTGGACCCGGCGCAGGCGTACGTCACCAACGCGGTCAAGCACTTCAAGTTCGCCCAGACCGAGCCCGGCAAGCGGCGGATCCACCGCGCCCCCAGCCTGCGCGAGATGACCGCCTGCGCCCCCTGGCTGGCGCGGGAACTCGCGCTCGTGGAGCCCGAGTTGATCATCATCCTCGGCGCCACCGCGGGCAAGGCGCTGCTCGGCTCCGCCTTCCGGGTCGGCCAGGTCCGCGGCACCGTCATCGAGCGGGACATCCACGGCCGTCCCGAGCGCCTGCTCCCCACCGTCCACCCGTCGTCCGTGCTGCGCGCCGACGACCGCGACGCCGCCTATCAGGGCTTTCTCGCCGATCTGAAAATCGCCGCCCGCACCCTGGGGTAATGATTACACTGCCCCGGTGTCCCTTACCTTCACCCTGGAACCGCCCTTCACCCCCGCCCTCCGCGACGGCCTCCTCGACCTCTGGACGGACGTGACGAACGCCGGCGGTGCCGTCGGCTTCGTCGCCCCCGTCGACCGGGAGGAGATACGGCCCGAGCTGGTGCGTCACCTCGTCCACATGGCCGAGGGCCGCACCCGGCTCCTCGTCGGCCAGGACGAGCACGGTACGACCCTCGCCGCCGCGTTCCTCACCGGGAACCCGCAGCACCTGGCCGCCCACTGGCTCTCGCTGTACTCCGTCATGGTCCACCCCCGCCACCAGGGCAAGGGGTACGGCCGCGACCTGCTGGCCGCCGCCGAGGACGCGGCCCGCGCGACCGCCGGCATCGAGGCGATCCGCCTGTCCTGCCGGGGCGGCCACGGGCTGGAGCGGTTCTACGGCTCCTGCGGCTACAAGGAGGTCGGCCGCGTCCCCGGCGCCGTCCGCGTCGCCCCCGGCGACGACCGCGACGAGATCTTCATGCTGCTGCCGCTCGGGTGACCGCCCGGCCCGCCGACCCCGCTGCATGATCGCCCGCGCGGCGTGCTTCACTGGACGATGACCCCTTTTGGAATCGGACGAGTGGATTGAGATGCTCCGCTACACGCTGATGCGCCTCGGTATCTTCGCGGGCTGCCTCTTGGTCGTCTGGGGAGCCGTCTACTCCGGCATCTTCCCGCGCGGCTTCGGCAACTCCAACGGCCTGTGGATCGCCCTGCTCGCCCTGGTCGTCTCGGCGCCGATCAGCTGGGTGGCGCTGCGCAAGGAGCGGGACCGCGCCTCGATGAAGGTCGTCGGCCGGGTCGACCGCATGAAGGCGAACCTGGAGGCGAACCGCAGCCAGGAGGACATCGCCGACGACGCCGCGCGGGCCCAGAGCCAGCCGTCGTAGCCACCTGTTGACGGCTGCCAGGAATATCAAGATCGTCAAAGGCCGGGTCGCGGTTCCGGCGTCCCTCTAGTCTTGCCCCCATGAGCGGCGGCAGGACCAGACGGATGCCGAGGGCGGAGCGCGAGCGGCAGATGCTCGACGCCGCCGTGCGGATCATCGCCCGGCACGGGTACACCGCCGCGTCGATGGACGAGATAGCCGAACTCGCGGGCGTCTCCAAGCCGCTGGTGTACCTCTACCTCCACTCCAAGGACGACCTCTTCACCGCGTGCATCCGCCGCGAGGCCGCCGCCCTGACGCGGGCCGTGCGCGCGGCGGTCCGCCCCTCCTCGCCCGCCGACCGCCAACTCTGGGACGGCGTCCGGGCGTTCTTCGCCTACACCGCCGAGCACCCCGACGGCTGGACCGTCCTGCACCTCCAGGCCCGCACCCACGGTCCGGGGTTCGCCGCCGAGGCCGACGCCCTGCGCGCGGAGATGACCGCGTTCGTCACCCGCCTGATCGCGGCCGCCGCCCAGGAGTCCCCGCACTCCCGCGACCTCCCGGCCCGCGAACTCGCCGGCCTCGCCGTCGCCCTGGTCGGCTCGGCGGAATCCCTGGCCGACTGGACCAACGCCACCCCGTCCGCCACCGCCGCCCAGGCCTCCGAGACGTTGATGAACTTCGCCTGGTCCGGGCTGGGCAACCTGATGTCCGGCAACCGCTGGGCCCCGCCGGGCGTGGCACCGCTCAGCCGGCCCTGACCCCCGTCTCCCCCGTCTCCCCGGTCTCCGCGGGCTCCGCGATCTCCGCGTCCGCCTCCCGCGGCGCCCTGCGGCGTTGCAGCAGGACGAACCACACCAGGCCGGCCAGGGCCGTCAGAGACGCGATGTAGAAGTTGAGGCGCAGGCCCAGGAAGTACTGCGAGTAGTCGACGCGCAGCGACTCCTCGAAGATGCGGAAGGCGGAGTAACCGGTGACGTACAGGGGGAACAGGCCGCCGGGGCGGACCCGGCCGCTGCGGCCCAGGCGGATCAGGACGGCCGCGAGGAGCAGGTCCCAGATCAGTTCGTAGAGGAAGGTGGGGTGGAAGGTGGCGTTCTGGAGGTAGCCGGCGGGGCGGTGCGCGGGGTCGATCTCCAGGCCCCAGGGGAGGCTGGTCGGGCCGCCGAACAGCTCCTGGTTGAAGTAGTTGCCGATCCGGCCGATGGCCTGCGCGATCAGCAGGCAGGGGGCCAGCGCGTCCATCATGCCGGGGACCGAGGCACCGGCCCGCCGCAGCCGCCACACGCAGACGGCCGTGGCCAGGGCGACGCCGCCCCAGATGCCCAGGCCGCCGTCCCACACCGCTACCGGGCCCCACCAGTGCGGGGGGATGGCCGCCGGTGTCGTCAGGTCGAAGTAGATCCGGCCGCCGAGGATGCCGAACGGCACGCCCCAGATCGCGACGTCCTCCACCAGCGCCGGGTCGCCGCCCGCGGCCTGCCAGCGGCGCCGGCCCAGGTGGACGGCGAGACCGATACCCACGACGTACATCAGGCCGTAGAAGTGGATGTACAGGGGCCCGAGGTGGAAACCGTTCACCGAGGGGGAGGGGATGGCGGCTAGCAGCATGGGGACGAGGGTACGTGGGGCGTCTCTTACCGGCCGCCCCGACCAGCCCTCCACCCTTCTACGGCACCCCGCCGACCGTCCCCGACACCTGCACCCGGCCGTCCCCGCCCCGCAGTTCGAACCGGTCGCCCTCCGCCGACGCCCCGTACCGCACCACCCCCGGCAGCGGCACCGGCGCCCGGAACTCCACCCGTGCCGACCCGGCGTCCCCGTGCTCCGCCACGCACCGCGCCGCCGTCCACATGCCGTGCGCGATGGCGCGGCGGAAGCCGAAGGGGCGGGCGGTGAGGCGGGTGAGGTGGATGGGGTTGCGGTCGCCCGAGACGGCGGCGTAGGCACGGCCCAGGTTCGCGGGCAGGGACCACTCGGCGAGGGCCGGGAGCGGAGCCGCCTCCGCAGGGGGAGGGCCTGGAAGGGCCGCGAGCGTACCGTCCATCCCCGTCCCGTGCCGGCACAGATACGTACTCGTCGACTCCCACACCAACTCCCCCTCCCGCCGCGCCCGCGTCACCACCGTCGCCTCCGTCCCGCGCCGGTGCGGGGCCAGTCCCGAGACGTACACGGTGAGTTCGTACGACTCCCGCGCGGGCAGCGGCGCGTGCCGGGCGAGCGTGATCGAGGTGTGCACCAGCCCCGGCAGCGGGAGCGGGAAGTCCCGCGCGCCGAGCAGCCGCATGGCCAGGGGGAACGCGAGGACGTGGGGGTAGGGGAGGGGGAGGGTGCCGGCGGCGGGGAAGCCGCACAGGCGGGCGTACCGCGCCAGCCGGTCCGGCTCCGCGCGCACCCCGCGCAGCACCAGCCGCGTGTCCGGGTACGGCACCCCCGCCGACGGCCGCTTGCCCAGCGAGCGCACCGCGCCGGCCAGCAGCAGCGGCCCCAGCGCCGGTGGCCGGTCGAGGACGGTCGGCATCAAACCCCCCGGAGACGGGAACAGATCGCTTGCCCGGCGGTAAAGTTACCGCAGGTAAGCCGAGGTGGGCCAGTGCCGGAAGCTGCGACAGAAGCTGCCACAGCCCCGCACAGCCCCGTCCCCGGACCAACCCCGAAACCGCACGAAACCCCCACGACGGGCCCGTACGATCACTCGCCTGACCGGCGGTAGCACCTCAGCTCGTTCGCCGCGCGCTCCGGGCGCCGGTGCATGCCTCGCCGCCCGCCCGAGGAGCCGCACGTGTCCCCCCTCCACCCCATCAACCCCCCGGTACCCGCCGTCGATTACGACGGCCGCCCGCTGCTCGTCGCGCCCCACACCCGGCGCCTCGACGGGGCCGTACGGGAGGCCGTCGTACCGCCCGTCGCGGCGCCGGTGACCCATGGGTCGCTGGCCGACCTGCCGTTCGACAACGCCGCCGGGGACCCGGACGCGGTGGTGCTCGGCCGCAGGCTCGGAGACGGCCGCTGGGCGGACGTCACCGCCGCGCGGTTCGCCGGGGAGGTGCTGGCCGTCGCCAAGGGGCTGATCGCGGAGGGGCTGGCGCCCGGCGACCGGATCGCGATCATGGCGCGTACGAGGTACGAGTGGACGCTGCTCGACTTCGCCGCCTGGGCCGCGGGCCTCGTCACCGTCCCCGTCTACCCCACCTCCTCCGTCTTCCAGACCCGGTGGATCCTGCACGACTCCGGCGCCGTCGCCCTGGTGACCGAGACCGCCGCCCAGGCCGCCGCGCTCGGTCCCGAGCTGCAACACCTGCCGGATCTGCGGCACTTGTGGGTCATGGAGAAGGGGCACGTGGAGCGGCTGGCCGACGCGGGGGCGCCGGTGCCGGAGGGCGAGACCGGGGTGCGGCGCGGCATGCTCGGGCCCGACACGCTGGCCACCCTCGTCTACACCTCCGGCACCACCGGCCGCCCCAAGGGCTGCGCCCTGACGCACGGCAACTTCTTCGCCGAGGTGGACAACGCGATCGAACTCCTCCACCCCGTCTTCCGGCAGCACGACGACGACCCGTCCGTCCTCCTCTTCCTCCCCCTCTCGCACGTCTTCGGGCGCATGGTCGCCATCGCCTGCCTCCGCGCCCGCGTCCGCCTCGGCCACGCGCCCAGCCTCAAGGCCGCGGACCTGCTGCCCGACCTCGCCGCCTTCCGGCCCACCGCCCTGCTGACCATCCCCTACATGCTGGAGAAGGTCTTCAACTCGGCCCGCGCACAGGCCCAGTCGAGCGGCCGGGGGACGGTCTTCGACCGCGCCGCCGCTGTCGCCCGGCGCTACGGAGAGGCGGTCCAGGCCCGCCAGAGCGGCACCGGCGGCGGCCCCGGCCGCGCGCTGAAGACCCAGCGCGGCTTCTACGACCCCCTCGTCTACCGCCGTATCCGCGCGGCGCTGGGCGGCCGGGTCAGGCACGTCATCTGCGGCGGCTCCCCGCTCGGGCGCCGCCTGGCCGCGTTCTACGCCGGTGCGGGCATCGAGGTCTACGAGGGGTACGGCCTCACGGAGACCACCGGCGCGACGACCGTCACGCCCCCGCTCAAACCCCGGCTGGGCACCGTGGGCTGGCCGCTGCCCGGCACGCGGGTGCGGATCGCCGCGGACGGGGAGATCCTCGTCTCCGGTGACCACGTGCTGCGCGGCTACTGGGACCCGGCGGCCGGCGGTGTCGTCCCCGCCACCCGCGAAGGCTGGCTGCACACCGGGGACTTGGGCGAGCTGGACGACGACGGCTACCTCACCATCACCGGCCGCAAGAAGGAACTCCTCATCACCTCCGGCGGCAAGTCGGTCGCCCCCGCCCCGCTGGAGAACTGGCTGCGCCAGCACCCGCTGATCTCCCAGGTGATCCTGGTCGGCGACGACCGCCCGTACGTCGCGGCCCTGCTCACCCTCGACGCCGAGGGCATCGTGCACTGGCGGCGGATGAACGGGAAGCACCCGGTGCCGCCCGAACTGGTCGCGGACGACCCCGAGTTGCGGGCCGTGCTCCAGCGCGCCGTGGACGACGCCAACCGGCTCGTCTCCCGCCCCGAGTCGATCCGCCGCTTCACCGTCCTGCCCGTCGACTTCACGGAGGAGGCCGGCCATCTCACGCCCTCCATGAAGCTCCGGCGCGCGCGGATCCTCGCGGACTTCGGCCGGGAGGTGGAGGCGCTGTACGACGGGTCGTGAGCGGCGCCGTCGCCCTGTGCCCCTGGTCGGTTTCTCCTTCAACACTCCTTTTGTAGAAGGTTCTTGGCAGGACCTTTGCTGTGAAAACCCGGATGCCGGGTGACAACGGGACGCGTGTTGACTGCACACTGACAACCACGGGCGCACGTTCCCCCCACTGGTGGCCGCCAGTCACGTCTGCACCGCGAGACCCGCGATAAGGAGCAGCATGTCTGCCACGATCCGCCTCACCGCAGCCACAGCCGTCGCCGCCGCCGTCCTGTCGGCACTGGCGACCTCCCCCGCGGCCGCCGTCGCCGCGCCGGCGCTGCGCATGACCCCGGTCAGCGGTCACATCACCAGCCACCACCTGGTCGGTGGCATCAGGAACAGCACCAGCTCCAACTGGGCCGGCTACGCGGCGACCGGTACGACGTTCACCAGCGTCTCCGCGAGCTGGGTGCAGCCGGCGGTCAGCTGCACCAGCAAGACCACGTACTCGTCGTTCTGGATCGGCATCGACGGCGACGGCAGCAACTCCGTGGAGCAGACGGGCACCGAGGCGGACTGCTCCAGCGGCCGGGCGGTGTACTCGTCCTGGTACGAGATGTACCCGGCGTACCCCGTCAACTACAGCAACGCGGTGAGCGCGGGTGACCACTTCACCTCCACGATCACCCGCAGCGGCTCGACGTACACGCTCACCCTGAAGGACACCACCAAGGGCTGGACGAAGACCACCACCAAGACGCAGAGCGGTCTGTCCAACGCCTCCGCCGAGGTCATAGCCGAGGCGCCGTCCAGCTCCACCGGGGTGCTGCCGCTGTCGAACTTCGGCACCGCGAGCTTCACCGGCGCCACCGCCAACGGCCAGGCGATCGGCAACTACTCGCCGGACAAGATCGACATGGCCTCGGGCAGCACCACCAAGGCGACCACCTCCGCGCTGAGCGGCGGCGAGAACTTCTCGGTCACCTACAACCACAGCTGACCCGGACCCCGCACCACCGGGGGGGGGGGGGGGGGGGGGGGGGGGGGGGGGCAGAGGGGGGGGGGGGGGGGGGGGGGGGGGGGGGGAGGGGGGGAGGAGGGGGGGGGGGGGGAGGGGGAGGGGGAG
>NZ_JBWKES010000022.1:0-4343 GCF_056435325.1 Streptomyces sp. NPDC043952 | reverse complement strand
AGCCTCCTCCCCCCCCCCCCCCCCCCCGCCCCCCCCCCCCCCCCCCCCCCCGCCCCCCCGCCCCCCCCCCCCCCCCCCCCCCCCCCGCGGGCGCTCCCGGCCCCCGCGGAGGCCGGCCATCTCCCGCGGAGACCCCGCTACGCGTCGAAGTACCCCGGCGTGCGGAACAGCCCGGAAAAGCTTCCGGGGCCGTGCCGGTCGTCCAGCCATGTCCCCAGGACGGTCGCATCGCCGCTGATGGTGGCTGCGAGGAGCCGGGCGTGGCATTCGCTCTCCTCCCCAGGGGCGAACGCCTGGAGGAACAGCGCGTACCGGCGGTTGACGGTCCGTTCGTAGCGGATCAGTTCCGCCGCGTATCGTGTCTGTTCCTCACTTCCCCGCACCGCCGCCGCACGCTCCGCGTCTTCGGCTGTCAGAGTTCCCGTCGCGTCCCGGTGGGCGAGTGCGCCGAGGATGTCCGGGGGTTTCGTCAGGCCGGAGTGTTCCGCTGCTTGACGGGTGATGGCACGTGCTTCCGTGTCACACGCGCCTTCCATGATGATTCCGAGGTTGCGTGTGATGTGGCTTTCGCGTCTGTCGGCTGCCGAGTAGGACTGCCCACTGGTGCGGCGGTAGTTGATCCCGTACTGAGTGCGGACGGGCGTGCCCGACACTTCCACGTACCGGCGACGCGATCCGTAGTGAAGGCAGTCGTGGGCGTAAGCGCGCAGGAGATCGAGGAGGGCCGAAACCGGATGCTCCGGGGTGCGGCGTTCCATGGGCCCGTACATGGTGATGACGGACATCATCTGGAGATGCCGGTAACCCTGGTCCGGGTGGTGGAAGCCGCCGAAGGCGCCGGGGCGTGAGGATGCGCAGCCGACCAGTACCCGATCGAACGGCAGTAACTTCGTCAGGCCGTAACCGGCGTACCGGAGGCCGGCGCTTTCTACTCCCGCGTGGAAAAGGGTGGTGTCGATTCCGTCGGCCTCCCACCGGTCGAGGATTTCCGGCAGGGGGTGGAAGACGTGGTCGGGGTGTTTCGCCGTGAGCGGTGACGTGTCGGCGCGCATGGCTGCCAGAGCCGCCATCGCCAGTGCGTCGCTTACGGATTCGTTGGGAGCGAGATCCGTTGAGCCGGTGTTCCCGCCTTGATGAGCTGGACGTGCGATTCCTGCGTTCCCTCCGGGAGCGTATCCGGGCTGAACCATTTCGCCTCCAGAATCTCGAAGCCGTCGAGCTTGAGGGTCCCGCCCACGTGCAGCGCCTCGTAGGCGATCTCCGCGCGGAGCTTGTAGCCGCTGGTCACCTGGATCAGGCGGCCGGGGACGACTTCGAGGCCCGTCTCCTCCCGGACCTCCCGGACGACGGTCGTCGGGAATTCCTCGCCCTTGACCGCATAGCCGGTCGGAAGCCCCCAGGGTCGGTCGGCGGGCCACATGCGGTGCTTCAGCAACAGGACTTGTCCTTGTTCGTTCCGCACCACGCCCGTGACACCGATCATGAATGTGGCATTCGCGAACCACAGGATGCGCCATTGCAGAGGGCCGCGGATGAGTTTCCAGATCCGGGCGACGATTCGTTTCATGCGCTCTCTTTCCTGGGGCAGGCCGGGAACGCCTGCGGTATCCGATTCAACCCCGTCCACGCTCGGCGGGTCACCCCCGATTGCACGCGATTGCGCACGAGTCAGACGAGCGTGTCCCGTGCCCTGTGGATCAGGGCACGCGCCTGGGGGCCGTAGACGGCCATACCGGCGAGCGTGGCGAAGGTGTCGGCGTACGCGCCGACCTCGCCGGGCTGCGTCAACGTGAGGTGCCCCGAAACGAGTTCGACGTTGACCTGTGCCGTGTCGAAGATCCAGAACCCCTCGACGGGCATGCGTGTCCGGCCGAGACGGGTGGGTACGACACCGACGCTGACGTTGGGCAGGGCGCTGACCGACACCAGCCGCTCAAGCTGCTCGGCCTGTGTCTCGGCGTCTCCGAGCCCGTTGCTCAACACGGACTCCTCCACCAGGAAGGCGAATCTGCGCGGTGCGTCGTGGAGGACGCGCTGGCGTTCCATGCGCACGGCCACGGCGTCGGCCACGTCGTCGACGGAGACCCGCCGCCGCTGGACCGCCCGCAGCACGTCCTCGGTGTATCCGTGGGTCTGGAGCAGGCCCGGTACGAACCACGAGGAGTAGGCACGGAACCAGTGGGTGCGCTCGAAAAGGGGCAGTACGGCCTGCTGTGCCCGCCGCAGCCCCGAGCGTTCCATCCGGCGCCATTCCACCCACATGCCTTCGACGGCTTGCAGGGAGGCGACGAGGTCCTCGGCTTGTCCATCGGCACCGCAGGCGTGGCACCACGCCCGGATGTCGTCGGCGCTCGGCTGGGTCCTCGCCGTCGATATACGGGACACCTTGGACGGGTGCCAACCGCACAGGGCGGCCACGTCCTTGCCGTCCAGCCCGGCGTCCTTCGCCAATTCCTTGAGGCGGCCGGCAAGCAGACGCCGGGCTTGTTGCACACTCGATGATCCTGAGGCGGGCATGGTCAGATCGGCTTGTAGTCCTCGTGTGCGATGGCGCGTGCCCACACCGTCTCGAAGGCCGTGTTCACGAGGTCCAGTACGGCCGGCTCCGTGCTCCATTCACGGTCCACCACGTCCCCGTCCCCGGAGAAGAAGGTGAACAGGACGGCCGATCCGTCGAACATCCACAGATCGGTGCCGGGCAGGGCGATGTCCGCGGCCTTACGGCGCGGCAGCCAGCGGACGGATTCGCCCGCAGCCACGTTGGCGAACGTCATGTCGTGTTCGTACCGGATGTAATCGGTGACGGGTTCGGAGACGACACGGGCGCGTCGCATCACGACCCCGCGGGCCGTCGTCTCACCCACGAGGTCCCGCCAGGAGCCCCACCAGTCGGGCAGGTTGGCAGGATCGCCCGCATAGCGGTGCCCCGCCCGCCAGCGGGCGAACTCGGGGTCGTCCGGGGTGTACCGGTCCCGCATCTCCAGGTGCACGGCGGAGCGCCGCGCCCGCGCCAGTCCCTCACGGACGGGGTACTTCACCGCTGCCGCCTTCCGGCCGATCTCCTGGCACGGTTTCTCCGCCGAGGTGATGGCGCTCGATTGCACGACCATCGACCCAGTGGCGTAGGCCGTCAAGTACGTCTTCCGGTCCTTTGCCGACCGTGTCTCGGTGCTGTCGGTACTGAGAGACGCAGCGGCTCCCACCCGGATTGTCAGTGGGGGGTGCTTTCCTCGTCGGCGGCGGCGTGGAGGAATGCGGGTGCCGCCCGATGCGAGGAGGTCTTCCGTGACACCTGAGTCCGTGTCTCCGGCCGGGGATCGACCAGCCGCATGGCGACTCTGGGCCGGGGCGATCAGTATCAGCGCGGTCGCTGTTCTGGCGACCGTAGCGATCGGCAGCCCCTCCCTGGCGCTGTTCCGCGGCTCGGCCGTGCTGTCGGCGCTCCTGCTGCTCGGTTCGTACTGGGTCGCGAAGCCGTGGTTCGTGGCCCGGTCCGAGACCTGGCATCGAGTGATCACTTTTCTGCCAACGGCCGCGTATGTGTGGGCCCTTGGTCTGGTCGTGGTGGTGGCGGCCGGTCTCCTGCCGGGCCGCCCCGGTGAAGCCGGCCTGGCCCTGGTGATGATCTGGTGCTTCCATGTCGTCGGCGGAGGCGTGCGGGAGCCGACCTCATTTGCCTGTGAACGTCTGCGGGGGCGCCTCACCTGGGCAGCGGCCCTTCAGGTGACCGCGCTGTGCTGCGGGACCATGGGTGTCGTCTGCTTGATCCATGTGCTGCCGATTCCCGGACGTTACGCCCCTGGCGTCTTCACGACCTGCCTCGGCATGGTGATCGGTCTGGTGGTCGCGTCGTTGAAGGTGTTCGCGCGGGTGCGGAAGCTCGCGACGGAACTGGATGCGCGGGCGCAAAGGATGGAGCGCTGCCTGGACAGGCTGTCACGCGGGCCGGTGACCGATCGGCAGCAGCTCCGGGACGCGGCCGAGGATGCCTGGGACGAGCTGAACCGGACGCTGCGCAACAGGGTCGAGACCGGGTTCCACCTCTGCGGGACATTTGTCATCCCCTCTGAGACGCGGCGGTCTGTGGAGGCGTCGGTGATGGCGGCCATCGACAAACCCGGTGCGCCGCCGTGCCGGGATGCCGTCGTGCGGTTGCACAAGCTGCGCGCCGCGTGTTGGGGCAAAATCGACACCTTGGTGTGAAAGTCCCTGAAGGCGACGGAGCACCGGCGACAGCGGGTGCGGAACCGGGGGGGGGGGGGGGGGGGGGGGGGGGGGGGGGGGGGGGGGGGGGGGGGGGGGGGGGGGGGGGGGGGGGGGGGGGGGGGGGGGGGGGGGGGGGG
>NZ_JBWKES010000021.1:18253-100280 GCF_056435325.1 Streptomyces sp. NPDC043952 | reverse complement strand
TGGGGGGCAGGCGGCGGAGAGAGCAGGAAAACGGGCGCAAACGGGGGGGGGGAGGGAGCCAGGCGGAAACCGCAAAAAACGGAAGGCTTTTCCCCCGGCCGCGCCCCCCCCCCCCCCCGGGGGCCCCCCCCGCCGGGTACGGAGGACGGGCCGGCGCCGTCAGCCGTTCGGCACGCCCACCGGCACCCGTGCCACACTCTCCGACCTGCCGCCCGGCACACCGCCGAGGTCACGGAATGGGCCGGTGCGGCTCAGATCGCGGTCCGGCCGCCGTCGACGGCGATGGTGGTGCCGGTGACGTAACTGGCCTTCGGCGAGGCGAGGAAGGCCACCACCTCGGCGACCTCGGAGGGCTCGGCGGCGCGTTTCATCGCGGTGGTCGCGCCCAGCGCGTCGAACATATCGCGCGCCTCGGGCCGGGTGTAGACCGGTCCGGGAGCCACGTTGTTGAAGCGGACGCCGCGAGCGCTGTACTCGGCCGTCCAGCTCTGGGTCAGCGAGGCCAGGGCCGCCTTCGTGGCACCGTAGGCCGCGGCGCCGGTCAGGCCGATGCTTCCGGCAATGCTGCCGATGCTGATCACACTGCCCGCGCCCTTCGCGGCCATCGCGGGCGCGAAGGCGGCCACCAGGAAGAAGGGCGCGCGCACATTGCCGGCGAACATGGCGTCGTAGTCGGCCGGCGTCATCTCCTCGGTCGGGGCCCAGTGCGCGACCCCGGCGTTGTTGACCAGGACATCGACCTCGCCCACCTCGGCCGCCAGCCGGTCCGCCGCGTCCGGTTCGGTGAGATCGGCCGCGACGAACCGGGCCCGGCCCCCGGCCGCGGCGATCTCCGCCACGACCTCGGCACCGCGCTCGGCATTGCGGCCCACGACCACGACGGACAGCCCGTCCGCGGCCAGCCGCCGGGCGATCGCCCGGCCGATGCCGGAGGTGGCACCGGTGACCAGCGCGGACAGGGGACGGGACGCGGAGGCAGCGCTCTGTGCGGACATGCGGAACACCTTTCGAGGCTTACGAGGCCGAGCCGCCGGGCAGGTCCGTCCGGCGGCCCGAGGACACGTCCGGGAGGACGCCCTCCCCCCAGGGAACGCAGCGCGGCCGCACGGAGGCGGTACGACACCCCGCAGGGGCCCCTGATCGGCGCCTTCGACGGGAGAGTCGCCCGCCGCCACCGGCTCACCGGCCCGGCGGGTACGGTGCGCCTTCCTGCCCGGACTCGGCCCGCTGAGCCGGTGCCACACGGCACCTCCGCCCCCGTACTCCGCCCGGCCGCCGACGAGTTCGGAGTGCGTTCTCCGTGTGTGACGCTTTCGCGAAGGGCTGCCCGGTCCGCCCGCTGCCCGGCCGGCGGTGCCCGCGCGTTCCGTATTCTGGCGGCGGGAACTGCTGGGAGGCCAGGGGAGGGGCGCGTGCCGCTGCACAAGGACGACCCGAGATCCGCCGGCGGCTACAAGCTGACCGACCGGCTCGGCGCCGGCGGCATGGGCAGGGTCTACCGGGGCAGATCGCGCTCCGGGCGCGAGGTCGCCGTCAAGGGCGTGCACGCCGAATACGCCCAGAACCCCGTCTTCCGGGCCCGGTTCCGGCAGGAGATCGAGGCCGCCCGCCGGGTGAGCGGCGCCTTCACTGCGGCCGTGGTGGACGCCGACCCGGAGGCGGAGTCGCCCTGGATGGCCACCAAGTACGTGCCCGGCCAGTCCCTCGCCGCCCGCGTCCGCGACCAAGGCCCCCTGCGCGTCACCGAGTTGCGACCGCTGGCGCTGGGCCTGGTGGAGGCGTTGCGTGCGACGATGACCCTGCGGCTGCCCTCCGCGCGACCCGCTGCTCCGGCCCTCACCGGCGCCAAGACGTCGGAGGCGGGGCCGACCGTACGGGCGTCGGTGAACTGCTCCGGGGACATGAACGGCGGGGTGCCGATCACCTGCCCGGTCTCGGTGAGGGTGTGGCGGCTCTCCACGGCACGGGAGATGCCGAAGTCGACCGCCGCCGACGACCGCCCCTACGTGGAGTGCATCGCCCGCGCGGAGGGCTCGCACACCACGAAATTCCTCGTGGTCGACCCCGCCGACGGCCGGTGCCCTCTACTGCGGCGGCAGCGCCCGCCTGCCGGAACGGATCGACGCCGCCGGCCGACAACCCCGTGCCCGGCAGCCCCGACCTTATCTACACCCGCATCGTGCGGGTCGACCCGCGCACCGGCAGGCGGACTGCTGACACCGCTGCCCGAGCGCTACCGGGGCGGCGTCCCGGCCCTGGCCCGCGGCACGCTCTACTTCGCCACCTCCAGCGGCATGGTCACGGCCGTCTCGCCCGTGACCGGGGCCAGGCTGTGGCAGAGCCACACGACCCTGGAGACGCCGGGCCAGGTCTCGGTGGACCCGAGCGGACGCACCGTGTACCTGGCCGGCGGCAGCGGCCGGGTGGCCGCCCGCGACGCGGCCCGCGGCACCCTGCTGTGGGAGTCCCCGGCCCGCGCGGAGGTACTGGACAGCGGGCTGCTGCCCACCGTGTGGTTCGACAAGGGCGCCCTGGTCCTGGCGGCCTCCGACGGCACCCTCTTCACCCTCGACCCCTCCCGCCCCTCCCGCCCCGCCGTATCCGCCCCCGGCTGACCCGCACCGCGTGCGGGGGCCGGCCCCACCTCGAACTCGGGCGGCAGCTCCATGGAGTGGAGAAGCCGCGACGGGTTGACTGGGACGGGACAGGGGAGTGCCGGACCGTACACAGTGACCGTGCCGGTGGCCTCCCGCACCGCCCTCGCCGACGAGCACCGTCCCGACCGGGCGGCGCAGACCAGCTCTCCCGCCGGTCGTAGCCGTCCTCCGCGGCCCGTCCGGTCAGTCGTCCGCGAGCCCGAACGGCAGAGAGGGGTCGGCGTCGGAGATCTCGATCAGCCGGTTGTACTTGGCGACGCGCTCGCCCCGCGCCGGGGCCCCGGACTTGAGCTGGCCGCAGCCGACGCCCACGGCGAGGTCGGCGATGAAGGTGTCCTCGGTCTCGCCGGAGCGGTGGGAGATCATCTGGGGGTAGCCGGCCGCGCGGCAGATCCGCAGCGCGTCGAGCGTCTCGGCGACGGTGCCGATCTGGTTGACCTTGATCAGGGCGGAGTTGCCGATCTTCTTGCTGATCGCCTCCTGGATGATGGCGGGGTTGGTGACGAAGATGTCGTCGCCCATCACCTGCACCCGGTCGCCGAGGCGTTCGGTCAGGCGGACCCAGCCGGGCCAGTCGTCCTCCGCCAGACCGTCCTCGATCGACCAGACCGGGTAGCGGTCGGTGATCGCCTCGTAGCGGTCGATGAGGTCGTCACTGCTCAGTGCCTCGCCCGCGACCCGGTACCGGCCGTCCGGCAGCCGGAACTCGCCGGCCGCCGGGTCCAGGGCGATCGCGACCCCGTCGCGGCCGGGCGTGTACCCGGCGTCCGCGATCGCCTCGACGAGCAGGCGCAGGACGTCTTCGGGGCGGTCGACGGCGGGAGCGAAGCCGCCCTCGTCACCCAGACCTGTGGCATGGCCGCCGGCGGTCAGCCGGGCCTTGAGCCGGGCGTACACCTCGGCTCCGGCGCGGATGGCTTCGGGCAGGCCCGGCGCGCCGAGCGGCGCCAGCATGAACTCCTGGAAGTCGAGGTCGTTGGCGGCATGGGCGCCGCCGTTGACGACGTTGAAGTGCGGGACCGGCAGCCGCGGAGCGGTGCCTGCCACCGCGGCGAGATGCCGCCACAGCGGCCGCCTCGGCGCGCCAGGCGGCGAGGGAGACCCCGATGACGGCATTGGCGCCGAGCCGGGACTTGGTGTCGGTGCCGTCCAGTTCGATCAGTGCCCGGTCGACGTCGGCGGCGCAGGTGAAACCGCGTCCGGTCAGGGCGTGGACGATCTCGGCGTTGACATGCCCGACCGCCGTCGACACGCCCTGTCCGCCGTAGCGGGCCCGGTCGCCGTCGCGCAGTTCGACCGCCTCGCGGCTGCCGGTGGAGGCGCCGGAGGGGACACCGGCCCGGATGCGGCTGCCGTCGCCCGTGGTGAGGGTGACGGCGAGGGTGGGGCGGGCACGGGAGTCGAGGATCTCGACAGCGTGCAGTCCGGTGATCCGCAAGGACATGGGTCAGGCGCCCCTTCCCGCGGCGCGGGCACGGGAGGCGTCGATCTCCGCGTACGCCTGCTCGCGTCCCTCCCAGTGCGAACCCTCGACGGACTTGCCGGGCTCCAGGTCCTTGTAGACCTCGAAGAAATGGGTGATCTCCAGCCGGTCGAACTCCGAGATGTCGGTGATCTCCTGCACCGGGGCGTACCGCGGGTCGTGGGCGGGCACGCACAGGATCTTCTCGTCCGGGCCGTGCTCGTCCTTCATGACGAACATGCCGACGGCCCGGCACAGGATGGTGCAGCCCGGAAAGGTCGGCTCGCCCACCAGCACCAAGGCGTCCAGCGGGTCCCCGTCGCGGCCCAGGGTGCCCTCGACGTAGCCGTAGTCCGCCGGATACTTCGTGGAGGTGAACAGCAGCCGGTCCAGCCGGATGCGGTGCAGCTCATGGTCCATCTCGTACTTGTTGCGGGACCCCTGGGGAATCTCCACGGTCACGTCGAACTCCACTGTTCCTCCTGCAAAAGGGGAACCGCCGGGGGCGGCTCAGGCGGGCGGGGCCGGGGGCGTCGGGACGGGTGCCGGGTGCGTTCGCCCGGACACGGCGCAGCCGTACCGACAGGGGCGGCGCACGGCGGGAAACGGCCGCGCGGGCGTCCCGGAGGCCACCGGGTGGGGCGGGGGAGTGCGGCGCGGCGGGTGCGGGCATGGCTCCTCCTGGTCGTATCCGTTCGACCAGGGACCGTCAGCGGCATGGTGCCGCGGTTGCGGTGAGCCCCATCACCGGCGCGTTCCCATAGTGTGCCCCGAAGATCGCCGCCGCAAGGCGTCCGCAGTACGCCGAACGGGCTACGCTCGGAAAGTTCCCGCCAGGAAGGGTTTCACCGGGCCCGCCTGACCACGAGGAGCAGGGGGACCGCGGCCGTTTGCAGGGCCACCGAGAAGACCACCAGATCGGTGACCGAGCGGTCGTAGAGCGCCCCCAGGGCGAGGCTGCCGGCGAACCAGCAGACGCCGAAACCGGTGTCGAACAGACCGAAGGCGCCGGCCCGGCGCCGCGGTCCGGCCATGCCGGTCACCGCCGCCTTGACCACCGACTCCTGGACCGCCATGCCCAGCCCCCACAGCAGCACCCCGGCGACCGCCGCGCCCGCGCCGCCGAGAAAGACCAGCGGCGGGAAGCACGCGGTCAGCAGCGTCGCGGCCACGACGGTCCGCACACCCCACCGGTCGAACAACCGGCCGAGCGCGAGCGCGGACAGCGCCTCGGTGGCCATGGCACCCGCGTACAGGACCGGGATCCACGGCGTGGCGATGATGTGCACCGCCCCGAAGTGGTAGGCGATGAGCGGATAGTCGGCGTAGGCGGCGGCGATCAGCCCCATGCCGGCCAGGTAGATCCAGAAGGCCCCCGGCAGGCCGCGGCGGTCCGGGGCGTCCTCACCGATCTCCAGATCGGCGGGCCGGGGGTACTGCCGCCACGCCCCCGCCAGCACGACCAGGGTGAGGACGGCCGGCAGGGTGAGCACCGCGAAGCCGGCCCGGTAGCCGCCGCGCAGCACCAGCACACCGGCCACGATGAGCGGGCCGACCATCGCGCCCGCCGCGTCCAGGGCCTCGCGCACGCCGAAGACCCAGCCGCGGCCCAGCTCGGCGGTGGCATGCGCGAGCATCGCGTCCCGCGCGGGGTTGCGCAGGGCACGGCCGCAGCGCTCGGCGATGATCAGCACGGCGGCCGTCGGCCAGTGCCCGGCCAGCGCCAGCAGCGGCACCGCCACCATCTGCACCAGATAGCCGGCGGCCGTGATCGGCCAGTACGTGCCGGTGCGATCGGCGGCGTAACCGGACACGGAACGCAGCGCGTAGCCGAGCAGTTCACCGGTCCCGGCGACCAGGGCGACGACGAGGCCGCTCGCGCCGAGCGAGCCGAGGAAAGGGCCGGTGATCCCCCGAGCGCCCTCGTGCGTCATGTCCGAGAACATGCTCACGACACCGATGAGCAGCACGAACCGCAAGGCCGCACCCCTGGCCGGGGCGGCCGAGCCGTCCGGCGCCGCCGAGGTCCGCGCACGCCGGCCGGGCGCGGTCATGAGCGCCTCCGTCGGGCCGCCGAGGCGACATGGGCGCGCGGCGGCGTCGGCACCTCGCCGGGGCAGTCGGTCACCCGGTGGTGGCCGTGGCCGAAGTGGCGGGACAGGGCGCGGGCGGCGCCGTGCAGGGTGCGGTAGGCACCGGCTTCGCGTGCGGTGTGCGCGGGTACGGCGATCCAGCGGGCGCGGTGGCCGTCGTGGTGGAGCCGGGCCCGGCCGAGGACCCGTCCGTCGTAGGCGACGACCTGGATGACCGGATGTCCGGGAAAAAGCGGGGTACAGGCCAGGCCCCGTACCCGCGCGAGTCGTCCGATGGCCTGTTCCTCGCGGAGGCGCCACTTGGCGTAGACGACGAGCCGGGCCGCGCGCAGGACCGCCACCGCCTCCTGATCGACGTATGTCATGGCACTGCGCTCCTGTCGGGCGGTCAGCCGCGAACCAGCCGGCGGTGGGTGATCCGGCGCGGGCGGGCCGCCTCCGCGCCCAGCCGGTCGAGCTTGTTGGCCTCGTAGTCGGCGGAGTTGCCCTCGAACCAGAACCAGTCGGCGCCGCCCTCCCAGGACAGGATGTGGGTGGCGACACGGTCCAGGAACCACCGGTCGTGCGCGGTGATGACCGCGCAGCCGGGAAAGCCGAGCAGCGCATTCTCCAGCGACGCCAGCGTCTCCACGTCGAGATCGTTGGTCGGCTCGTCCAGCAGCAGCAGGTTGCCGCCCTGCCTGAGCGTCAGGGCGAGGTTGAGCCGGTTGCGTTCGCCCCCCGACATCACGCCCACCGGCTTCTGCTGGTCGGCGCCCTTGAAAGCGAACGTGGCGACATAGGCGCGCGAGGGCATCTCCACGTCCCCGACGCGGATGTGGTCCATCCCGCCGGACACCGCCTGCCACACCGACAGGTCCGGGTCCAGTCCCGCGCGGTTCTGGTCCACGTAGGAAATCCGCACCGTGTCGCCGAGCCGCAGGGTGCCCGCGTCGGGCCGCTCCTCGCCGGCGATCACCCTGAACAGGGTGGTCTTTCCGACCCCGTTGGGCCCGAGTACCCCGACGAGGCCGCCGCGCGGCAGGGAGAACGACAGCTCCTCCATGAGCAGCCGGTCGCCGAACCCCTTGCTGAGGCGGTCGGCCTCCAGCACCAGGCTGCCCAGCCGCGGACCGGGCGGGATCTGGATCTCCTCGAAGTCCGGCTTCCGCGCCGAAGCCGCCTCGCTCGCCAACTGCTCGTAGCGCTGCACCCGTGCCCTGGACGCCGCCCGGCGCGCCTTGCCGCCGGAGCGCACCCAGGCCAGCTCCTCGGCCAGCCGCTTGCGCCGTTTGGCGTCCTTGCGGCCTTCGACCTGGAGCCGGGCCGCCTTGGTCTGGAGGTAGGTGGAGTAATTGCCCTCGTAGGGGTAGGCGTGGCCCCGGTCGATCTCCAGGATCCACTGGGCGACGTTGTCCAGGAAGTACCGGTCGTGGGTGACGGCGACGACGGTGCCGGGGTAGTCCGCCAGATGCCGCTCCAGCCAGGCCACCGACTCCGCGTCGAGGTGGTTGGTGGGCTCGTCCAGCAGCAGCAGGTCCGGCTGGGACAGCAGCAGCCGGCACAGCGCCACCCGCCGCCGCTCACCGCCCGACAGTTCCACGACCGGTGTGCCGGGCGGCGGGCAGCGCAGCGCGTCCATGGCCTGCTCCAGCCGGGAGTCGAGATCCCAGGCTCCGGCGTCGTCCAACCGCTCCTGGAGCAAGCCGAGTTCGTCCAGAAGCGGCTGTGTCTGCGCGCCGCCGGCCTCCTCGAGACGGGTGGTGACCTCCTCGTACCGGCGCAGCGCGGCACGGGTCTGCGTGACGCCGTCCTCGACGTTGCCGAGGACGGTCGCCGTGTCGTCGAGCCGGGGCTCCTGTTCCAGGATGCCGACGCTGACGCCGGGCGCCGGGGCGGCGTCGCCGGCGGTGGGCCGCTCCCGTCCCGCCATGATCCGCAGGACGGTGGACTTGCCCGTGCCGTTCGGTCCCACGACACCGATCCTGGCGCCGGGCAGGAACGAGAGGGTGACGTCGTCGAGGATCACCTTGCCGCCGCGGGCCATACGGGCCTTGCGCATCGAGTACACGTACATCCGCGATGCCTCCGGAAGCCGGGCGTCGGAATCGGCGGCTGGTGCTCGCAGAGGCCATCAGCACGGAACGTGCGCTCAAGGGCGAGCCTCATCGCCCGTCTCCGTCCATGGTGCGCCCGCCCGGCCGGCCCGCGCCAGCCGGCCAGGCCACCGGGGCCACCGCCCTGAGCACGCGGGCGCCCCGCGCACCCGTTCAGGCGATGTGCAACCACACGCCGATCCATGTCACGGCCACGCCGCCGCAACCGAGCACAGCCGCCCACCGCACGGGACCGCCCGCGAAGAGGCGCCCCAGGACCGCTCCCAGCACGGTGAGGGCGACGACGGCCAGCACCACCACGATCCACGACAGGTGCGGCGCCGCCGCTCCGGCCAGCAGCGGCAGCGTCGCCCCGGTGAAGCTCGCGGTGCAGGCGATCACCGTGGCGGTGAGCGCGCGCGTCAGCGCGAGCCGGCCGAGCCGGGTCGTGGCCAGTTGTCCCCGCCGCGTGAGGTTCAGCTGCCGCGAGGCGCGGATCAGATAGGCGCGGCGGTCCGCGTAGTCGGCCACGAACACCGCGAAGGCCGCCGTCGTCAACGCCACCAGCCCCACCCGCAGCGCCAGCGAGACGCCGACCGGCGCACCCGAACCCACCAGCGACGCGGCGGCGAGCGTCAGCGCGTTGAGCAGGCCGTCCACCAGGCCCAGGACCAGCGGGAGCATGGACCGCGCGGCCAGGACCCGCAGACCGCGGGCCGGGGTCATCGCGAACGCGGCTTGTTGTCCAGCAGGTAGGCGCCGGCCACGACCTCGTCGACGCTGTGGACGACGGCACCGGTGTGCTGGATCGCCTCGGTCAGCGCGCCGACGTCGATGTCGTCGCCCTCCACGGTGACGTTCGTGCCGACGGTCTCGATGTCGATCTCGGTCACCGCGATGTTGACCGCCTTCACTCCGGACACGGCCTCGATCACCGACGCGAGGTGGATCAGATCGGGTTCCTCGACCGTCTTGTCGACGTCCAGGACCAGCCGTCGTACGGGCATGTCCGACTCCTTCCGCCGGAGCCGAGGAGGTGGGCGCGGCGCGATCGCGGACGACCTCGGGCCGGCGCGCTCGGGAGCGGCAAGGCGACGGCACCTCCTGGCTCGTGACCGTCGGCGGGCAGCCGCGGCGGCTGCCCGACCGGGAGAGGTAGAGGCCATCAGCACGGATGTGCGGTCAAGGGCGAGCCTCATCGCCCTCTCCATGGTGCGCCATCCCGCCCGCGTCCCGCCAGGACCGCCGCGCCGACAGCCACTCCGCCGGCCGCACCTGAGGGGCCGTGAGCCGTCGCCGTCGGGGCGCCGGGTCACTCGGACGGGGGTCGTCGGCGCTCCACGACGGGAGCCCTGAAGACCAGGACGGCCCAGCCGCCGTATGCGGGGCGGAAGACGGCGCGCGCCGCCACGCCCCGCGCCCACAGCCGGTCGGCCTCCCCGGCGGCGGCCCGGCGGGCGGCGGGCCCGGTCCCGTAGCGCAGGACCCGGGCGACCGGATCGCCGAGACCGCTCATGGGCCGCCTCCGGACCACCGCGGCGACCGGCCCTCCGGTGTGCCTACGACTACCCCGGCTGACGGACCGTCCTCGCGCCCCCGGCCTTCGCCCATCCGGATCACCACCCTCGTCGGGCAGGGACCGTCGGCGGCGGTGTGCCGCGGTTGGCGGTGGGCCCCTCCACCGTCCGTCTCACCTGCACGGTACGACACGGCCGGCCGGATTGCCGCCTCGCCCGGCGGCCGGTGGCCAGGGCGCGGGGGCGGATTGCGCGCCGCGTCGGCGGGGCATCGGTGCGTAGGGCGGTGACGAGGCGCGCCGTCGGCCCCCGGCCCGCGCCGCGCTGACGGCCCCCACCGTGAGGGGAAGACGCGGTCACGGTGTGCGATCATCCGGCTCAGGGAGCCCTGCCGGGTGCGGACCGGCCCGCACCCGCTCGGACGGGAGCCGCACCCGCACGGACGGGAGCCGAGGTCGCCCGCCCCCTGCCGGCCGGGCGGCCCGCCGCCCCAGGGACGCCGGGAGGAGCGTCATGAGACGAGAGCCGACGCCGGCTGCGGCAGCGTCGTCCGAAGCGCTGCCGCCCGAGGTCGCCGCGGCCCGGCTGCGGCTGCTCGCCGACGTGAGCCGCGCGCTGGCCTCCGGGCTGGACGCGAAGGAGTCGCTGGGCAGACTCGCCCGGCTGGTCGTGCCGCAGCTGGCCGACGCCTGCGTCGTGGACGTCGTCGAGGGCGAAGGCGTACGGCGGCTCACGGTCACCGACCGGGACACCGACCGGGCGCTGCGCGTACTGTCCGGCGGCCTGCTCCCCGGCCCGGACGACTCGGCCTGCGCGCTGGCGAAGGTACTGCGCGGCGCCGGCCCCGTCCTGGTCACCGACTTCGGCGAACCCGACCCGGCCGACCCGCTGCGCGCCGCCCAGTGGGCCCTGTACCGGGCACTCGGCGCCCACAGCGCGCTGATCGTGCCCATGCGCGTACGGCGGCAGGAACTGGGCGCCCTCACCTTCGTCCGCCGCGCCGGGGCCCCGGCGTTCGACGAGCAGGAGCAGGCGCTCGCCGCCGACCTCGGCCACCGCGCGGGCCTCGCCCTGGACAACGCCCGGCTGTACGCCCTCCAGGAGCACACCGCCGAACAGCTCCAGCTCTCCCTCCTGCCCGACCTGACCGGCCTGGACCACCTCCAGCTCGCCACCCGCTACCTGGCCGCCCGCGAACGGGCCGAGGTCGGCGGCGACTGGTACGACGCCTTCCCGCTGCCCGACGGCTCGGTCGTCCTCGCCATCGGGGACGTGGTCGGCCACGACCTGGCCGCCGCCGTCCGCATGGGGCAACTGCGCAACATGCTGCGCGCGCTCGCCTACGACAGCGGCGGCGACGATCCGGCGGGCATCATGTGCCGCCTGGACAAGGTGATGCAGGGACTGACCGTCATCGAGCTGGTGACGGCCGTCATCGCCCGGCTTGAGACACCCGACACCGGTCCGTGGCGACTCACCTGGACCAACGCCGGTCACCTCCCGCCCCTGCTGGCCCAGCCCGACGGCCACACGCTGCTGCTGGAGGAGGGACACGCCCCCATCCTCGGGGTCGATCCCGCGCTCAGCCGGGAGTCGGCGACCATCACCCTGCCTCCCGGCGCCACCCTGCTGCTGTACACCGACGGCCTCGTCGAACGCCCCGGCGAGGACATCGGCCGCGGCCTGACCCGGCTGCGCCAGCACGCGGCGGCGCTCGCCCGCGAGCCACTGGCCGTCTTCCGCGACGAACTCCTCACCCGGATGAGCGACGTCCAGAACGACGACGTCGCCGTACTGGCCCTGCGCGTCCCCTGACCCCCGCGGTCAGGAGGCGGGGGCGGTCCATACGTCGGGACCGGCGCCGTGCCATTCGACCTGGCCGGGGTCGTCGTAACCCATGGTGCCGCCGGCCACGGTGACCCGACGGCCTCGGGGAACCGGTGGGTAGACGACGACGGTGGCGAAGGAAAGGTCCACGACGCGTCCGCTCCGCGCTCCAGCCGGCTACGGCGTGTCGGCGGGCGACGGCCCGTCGTCCGGCGCCGAGCGGCTGCGCACGGCCAGCGGCAGCCACGTACCGACGCCGACGACCAGGACGGCGATGGCGGTGACGGGCAGCGGCAGGCCGAGGAGGAGTCCGGCGGCCCCGGCGAGGACGGCGCCGCCCACCAGGCACAGCACCAGCGTGCCGACGAGCCCGGCGGAGACCTTCATACGACGGTCGGCCATGACAGCGGTCCTCCCTGCCCGAACTCCGAACAGGGACCGTTGGCGGCACGACCGCGGTTGACGGCGAGCCCCACCGCCGTATGCCCTCCCACCGTAGAAGCGCCCGCGGCACCGGACAACCGGTGCGCGGCCGGACGGGCGCCCGTCCACCGCGCGGGGGAGACGCACTTGACCGTTGCCGCGCATCGCCTGTTGACTCGACCCCGGCGATGGATCCCGCCTGGACTCCGGTCCGAACCGCCCCCCTGGGCTGATGGTTCCTGACGACGTCAGGACGCATGCCCTCGGGAGGTACGGATGCCCGCCTCATGTGACACCCACCGCTGTGCACGCGCCGCGCCGGGAAGCGCTGCCGACCCGTGTCCGTGTTCCCGTGCCGCCGCGCGGAACGGAGGGGCCGGACCCGCGAGCGGACGTCCCCCGCTCGCCTGAGAGCGTCCTTCCGGCGCGGGTCCCACCGAGGCACACACCCGCGAGCCTCTGTCGCGCGGAAGGACATGGTCGGGGGTGCGCCACCCGAGGGGGAGGGCGCACCCCCGCACCCCGACACCCACGGGGCACTGAAGGGACGAACACCTCGCCCTCACACATGAGTTGGCGGCGTGCCGTGCCCCCACCGCCGGGTACGGCCGTGCGGTGTCGCCCGCCGGATGTGGCTGGCCGTGCCCGCCCTGGTGTCGCGCCCGGTGGCTCGTACGGCGCCCGCACCGCCATGAGCCGCGCCGTCGACCGCCAACGCCCGCCGCGGGTCGGCCGTTTCGCCCGCATCCGTGGCACGGACCGCCCGGACGGCCGCGGCCCGTGGCCTCAGCTCCCGCTCCCCGTCCGCGCCCGGCGCCACGCGCCGTCCGCCAGCAGGCGCAGGCCGTTGAGGCCGACGATGACGGTGGACCCCTCGTGCCCGGCCACGCCGAGCGGCAGCGGCAGGGTGCCGACCAGGTTCCAGACGACCAGCCCCGTGATGAACACCGCTGCGATGACCAGGTTCTGCACCACCAGGCGCCGGGCCTGGCGGGAGAGCCGTACGACGGCGGGGACGGTGGCGAGTTCGTCGCGGAGGATCACCGCGTCGGCGGTCTCCAGCGCGAGGTCGGACCCGGCCCGGCCCAGGGCGATGCCCGTGTGCGCGGCGGCGAGAGCGGGAGCGTCGTTGACCCCGTCACCGACCACCAGCACCCTCCGTCCGGCCCGCGCCAGATCCTGTACGGCGGCGACCTTGTCCTGCGGGAGGAGACCGGCGCGTACGTCCGTGATGCCGATCTCCCGCACCAGGCGGGCGGCGGCGCGCGGATTGTCCCCGGTGACCAGCAGCGGCGCGGATCCGGTGAGGGCGGTCAGCGCGCCGACGGTGGCGGCCGCGTCCTCGCGCAGCCGGTCCGCGATGCCCAGCACGCCCGCGGGGATTGCGTCGACGGTGACCAGTACGGCCGTACGGCCCTCGTTCTCCCACCGTGCCGCGACCGCGCTCGCCGGGTGCGGCAGGTCGCCGTCGAGGAGCCGGGCGGGGCTGCCGACCGCGACCGGCCTGCCCTCGACGGTGGCCGTCACCCCGGTGCCGGGCGCGGAGCCGAAGTCCTCCGCCGGCGGAATGTCCAGCCCGCGGGCGTGGGCCGCGTCCACGACGGCACGGGCCAGCGGATGCTCACTGGGGTGCTCGGCCGCCGCCGCAAGGCGCAGCACCTGGTCCTCCGTCAGCCCGGAGCCGGCGAGCGCGTGGACGTCCGTCACCCGCGGGGTGCCCTCGGTCAGCGTGCCGGTCTTGTCCAGGGCGACCGCGTCCACCTGGCCGAGCCGCTCCATGACCACGGCCGACTTCACCAGCACGCCATGGCGGCCGGCGTTGGCGATGGCCGAGAGCAGCGGCGGCATGGTGGCCAGCACCACCGCGCAGGGCGAGGCCACGATCATGAACGTCATGGCCCGCAGCAGGGTCGGCCGGAGCTCGGCACCGAAAAGCAGGGGAAGCACGAACAACGCGACGGTGGCGGCCACCATCCCGATCGAGTACCGCTGTTCCACCTTCTCGATGAACAGCTGGGTCGGCGCCTTGGTCCCGGACGCCTCCTCCACCATGGCCACGATCCGGGCGATTACCGAGTCCGCCGGGTCCCGCTCGACCTTCACCCGCAGCGCGCCGGTGCCGTTCAAGGTCCCGGCGAACACCTCGTCGCCGGGGCCCTTCGCCACCGGAAGCGGCTCGCCGGTGATCGTCGCCTGGTCCACCTCGCCGGCGCCGTCCAGGACCCGGCCGTCGGCGCCGACCCGTTCGCCGGGCCGTACGAGGATCACGTCGCCCACCGAGAGCCGATCCGTCGGCACCGTCTCCTCGCCGCCGTCGTCGGTGAGCCGGGTGGCCGTGGCCGGGGCGAGATCGAGCAGACCGCGCACGGAGTCGGCGGTGCGGGCGGTGGCGACCGCCTCCAGCGCGCCGGAGGTCGCGAAGATGACGATCAGCAGCGCGCCGTCCAGCACTTGCCCGATCGCGGCGGCCCCGAGCGCGGCGACCACCATCAGCAGATCCACGTCCAGGGTCTTGTCCCGCAGCGCCTGGAGCCCGGCCCAGCCCGGTTCCCAGCCGCCGGTCGCGTAGACGGCCGCGAACAGCGGGCCCCATGCCCAGGCCGGTGCCCCGGCGAGGTACAGCGGCAGCGCGACGAGGAACAGCACCAGGGCCGCGGCCGCCCAGCGGGCTTCGGGCAGCGCGAGGACGCGGGTACGGCGGCCGGGCGCGACGGTCTCGCGTGCGACGCCGGGCGGCGCCTCGTGGAGGAGAGCGGAAGACATGGGACGCGGGGTCCTTCACGGTGAGCGGGGAGGGGCCGAGGCACTGTCTGACCTCACCACCGTAGCAGGAATGAATGAAGAGACATTCATGTGTTCATTAATGGTGTCGTACGATGGGCCCATGGGTCATGGAGCCGCACCGCAGGCAGATCGCGTCCCGCGCGGCCGCCTGGACGCAACCAGCGCCGCCAAAGTCGCCACCACCCTCCAGGCGCTGGCGACTCCCTCACGGCTGCTGATCCTCGCCCGGCTGCGCGAAGGCCCGCTGCCCGCGACCGAGTTGGCCGCCGAGGTCGGCATGGAACAGTCTGCCTGCTCCCACCAACTGCGCCTGCTGCGCAACCTCGGCCTCGTCGTGGGCACCCGCAAGGGCCGCTCGATCGTGTACTCGCTCTACGACAACCACGTCGCGGAACTGATCGACCAGGCCATCTACCACGTCGAACACCTCCGCCTCGGCCTGATCGACCCCACCGGCCAACTGGCCGAACCGGAACCGGAGTCGGAGCGGCGGCCGGCACCGCAGGCGGCCCCCACCCCCTCGGCCTGACCGCTGGGCCAAGGATGTGGGGCCAAGGTGATGCGCGTGCCGCGTCAGGCCCCTCGTGCCTCGCCCGACGCGGCGCGCACGGCATGCTCAGTCGAGGCAGAACTCGTTGCCCTCGACGTCCTGCATCAGGAGACACGACTCGTTGAAGTCGTCGGCACGCAGCAGCCGCACCCGCACCGCACCGAGCGCGACCAGCCGGGCGCACTCGGCCTCGAGCGCGGCCACCCGCTCCTCGCCCACGAGCCCGGTGGCGACCCGCACATCGATGTGCACCCGGTTCTTGACGACCTTCCCCTCGGGAACGCGCTGGAAGAACAGCCGGGGCCCCACCCCCGAAGGGTCACCGCAGGCGAAGGCCGCGCCCTGCCGTTCGGCCGGCAGCGAACGGTCGAACTCGCCCCACGTGGCGAACCCCTCCGGGGGCGGCGGTACGACGTAGCCCAGCACCTCGCACCAGAAACGAGCGACGCGCTCGGGCTCCGCGCAGTCGAAGGTGATCTGGATCTTCTTGATCGATGACATCGGAGCACCATAGCGGGACCGGTCCGCGATGCAACTCCCTTTATTTCCATGGGACACGGCTGCTCCGGGCCGGCTTGGCCCCCGCTGGCCCGCCGTCCCAGGCTCGGCGGGCCGACGCCGCGTGGGCGTCATCGCGAGGTAAACCGGAACGTACGCCTCCAGCGGCCCGATGGGAAGGCTCGCGAAGGTGTGCTCCAGCTCACACTTGGGTCCGCTTTTGAACGCGTTCAACTCATTGGTCTAGGCTCACCCAGAAACGAGGGAGACGAGGGAGGGGCAGCCGTGAAGATCGTGATTCCCGGTGGCACCGGACAGGTCGGCACCATCCTGAAGCGCGCGCTCGGTGCCGCCGGCCACGAGGTCGTGATACTCACCAGACGCCCCGAGCGCGAGGGTGAGATCCAGTGGGACGGCAAGACTCCGGGGCCGTGGACCGCGGCCGTCGATGGCAGCGATGTCGTCGTCAACCTGGCCGGACGCAGCGTGAGTTGCCGCTACACGGCGGCCAATCTGCGGGAGATGATGGACTCGCGGGTCGACTCCGCCCGCGCCGTGGGCGCCGCGATCGCGCACGCCGCCCGACCGCCCCGCGTCTGGCTCCAGATGAGCACCGCCACGGTGTACGCGCACCGCTTCGACGCCCCCAACGACGAGGCCACCGGCGTGATCGGCGGCAGTGAGACGGCCGTGCCGGACTACTGGGCGTACAGCGTCGAGATCGCCAAGTCCTGGGAGCGGGCCCAGCAGGAGGCCGAGACACCGGCCACCCGCAAAGTCGCGCTGCGCTCGGCCATGGTGATGAGCCCGGACCCCGGCGGGGTCTTCGCCGTCCTGCTGGGCCTGGTCCGGCTGGGCCTCGGCGGACCGGTCGGCGGCGGCGCGCAGTACGTGTCGTGGATCCACGAAAGCGACTTCGTGCGCGCGGTGGAGTTCCTGACGGAGCGTGAGGACATCAGCGGACCGGTGAACCTGGCGGCCCCTCACCCCCTGCCGCAGCGCGCGTTCATGCGTACGCTGCGCTCCGCGTGGGGCGTGCCGGTGGGTCTCCCGGCGACCAGGTGGATGGCCGGGCTCGGCGCGTTCGCCCTGCGCTCGGACACCGAACTCCTGCTGAAGAGTCGCCGCGTCGTCCCCGGCCGGCTGACGCGGGCCGGCTTCGACTTCCGGTACCCCCAATGGCCGGAGGCCGCCGACGAGTTGGTGCACCGTACGCGGGCACGGGCACGGGCACGGGCACGGACCGGAGGCGGAGCCCTGGCGCGCCCCTGACGCACCTCACGGTTCTCCGGCACCCCTCTTGCACGTCGCTCGCCCCCGTCCGGAGCGGCGGCCCGAACCCTCCGCCGCCCACGCCGAACCCACGCCCGACGACGGCCGGGCGCAAGCGGCATCCGCCCGCTCCCGCTCCCCCCGGCCGACCACAGACCGCCGCCCTCCCGGTCGACGCGAACCCGGCGTTCAGAATCCGAACGAACCCCCTGATGCCGCCGTCCATTTGTGAACAACCCATTGACTGGCTCCGAGGAGCTTGCCACCATCACCCTCACCCGAGAGCGCTCTCAGGCTGCGTCACGGTTCGGTCTCCAGCACGGTCCCCACCCGTTCGAGGAGTGCGCCCATGCCAGTCGGCTCCGCCCCACCACGTCTCGCGCCGGAACGGCTCCGCTCCCGGCCCCACCTCGTCCTCGCGCTGCTGATCGCGCTCGTCGCGGCGCTCGGACTCACCGTCACCTCCCCAAGCCCCGCCCGCGCCGCGGGCACCCTGCTCTCCCAGGGCAGACCCGCCACCGCGTCTTCCACCGAGAACGCCTCCTTCGGTGCCGCGCAGGCGGTGGACGGCAACGACCAGACCCGCTGGTCCAGCGCGTTCGCCGACCCGCAGTGGATCATGGTGGACCTCGGCTCGGTCCAGCCCCTCACCCAGGTCACCCTGAAATGGGAGGCCGCCTACGCCAGGGCCTTCACCCTCCAGACGGCCACGGACGCCGGCGGCCCCTGGACCACCGTCTACTCGACCACCGCCGGCACCGGCGGCGTACAGAACCTGAACGTGAGCGGCTCCGGACGGTACGTCCGGATGTACGGCACCCAGCGCGCCACCCCATACGGCTATTCCCTCTGGGAGTTCCAGGTCTACGGCGGCTCCGGCGGCAGCACGCCCCCGGACGACTTCTGGGGCACCACCGACGACATCCCGCCGTCCTCGGCCGTGATGAAGGTGAAGGTGCTCAACCGGACCGGCGGCGCCTACCCGGACAGCCAGGTCTACTGGAGCTACAACGGCCAGGAGCACTCCATCGCCGAGCAGCCCTACGTCGACATCGTCGCCGCCCCCGCCCAGCGCATGTACTTCTATGTCGGCTCCCCGAACGGCCAGTACTACGACTTCATCGAATTCACCACCGGCACGGCCTCGTTCAGCGGCAACACCACACGGGTCGACGCCTGGGGGCTGCCCCTGGCCATCCGGCTGCACTCGCACAGCGGGCAGGACGTTCAACTGGGCGACAGCCAGGACCTGTTCACCATGAGCCGGGACCAGGTGTTCCAGAACTTCCAGAACTCCGTGCCGCAGCAGTTCAAGGTCCTGGCCCAGACCCAGGCGCCGTACCGGATCATCGCCCCCGGCAGTGACCCGAGCTTCAGGGCGGGCGGCGCGAACGCCGACTACTTCACGGCGTACGCCAATTCGGTCGGCGTGAACGAGCCCACCTCGAACATCTTCGGCTGCGCGGGCTCCCTGGCCGCCAACGCCGCCCTGTGCGCCGCGCTCAACCGGCACACCGCGAACCTGCCGGCCGCGCAGCAGCAGGACCCGTCGAAGTTCTACGGCGGCGACCCGGCCAACTGGTACGCCAAGTACTGGCACGACCACGCGATCGACCACCTGGCGTACGGCTTCCCCTACGACGACGTGGCGGGCCAGGCCGCCTACACCTCGATGGACAACCCCCAGTGGATGGAGGTCGCGGTCGGCTACTGACCCCAGCCACACACGCCACACCGCACACCCCCCTCCACCGGCGACCACTCCGACCGGCGGAGGGGTGCGTGCGACGGTTACGCGGCTCGGCCTCGTCCTGACTGAGCGTCAGAAAGTTCAGCGCACCCTTCCGCGTGGCTTCAACGGCACCGGCGGCAGCTCGGGCGCGTGCAGCGGGGCGCCGTCGTAGCCCTTGACCTCGCCGAAGCGAACCCCGCTCGTCCACTCCTCGCGGGCCTGTTCGATCTCGGATTGGGTGCGGGCGACGAAGTTCCACCACATGATGAGCTCCTCGGCGAAGGGCTCGCCGCCCAGCAGCATGAGGCCGGCGTCGGACTCGGCGCGCAGGGGGAGTTCGGAGCGGCCGCAGCCGAGGTAGAGCATCGAGCCGGGCAGCACCGGTACGCCGTCCACATGGACCTCGCCGGACATCGCGAGGACGCCGTACTCGAAGTCGGGGTCCACGGGCAGCCGGACGTCGGCGCCCCGGCCGAGCGTGAGGTCGGCGCCGACGATCGGGGTGTAGGCGGTGCCGGGGGAGACGGCACCGTCGAGGTCCCCGAGGAGCACCGTGGCGGTCAGGCCGGGCGCGGTGACCGTGGGCAGCTCGGCGTGGAACTCGAACCCCGGTTCGGTGTGCCGGTGCGCGTCGGGCAGCGCCACCCACAGCTGGGCGCCGTGCAGGAAGCGGGCGTGCGGACGGGGGCTCTCCTCGGAATGGCTGATCGCGCGCCCCGCGGTCATCAGCCCCAGCTGCCGGGACCGGATCGTCTGGAGGCTGCCGGTGGAGTCGCGGTGCAGCACCTCGCCCTCGTGCAGCCAGCTGACCGTCTGGAGTCCGATGTGCGGATGCGGCGGGACCTGCATGCCGGGCTCGTCGGCGATGTCGTCCGGGCCGTAGTGGTCGACGAAGGCCCACGCGCCGATCATGCGGCGGCCGAGGTTCGGCAGCAGCCTGCGCACCTCGGTCGATTCCCCCAGCCTGACCTGGCGGGGGCTCAGCAGCTCGCGCACCGGTTCGGCGACGACGAATCCACGGCCGCCGCAGACGGCGGGTACGGGCGCGCGGTCAAGGTTGCTCATGCGGCCCAACTTAGCGGTGCGCGTGGCGGACCGGGGAGCGCGGACGGGTGCGATTCGCCACCGGCCCACCCGCTCACCGGCCCACCCGCTCACCGGCCCACCCGCTCACCGGCCCGTCGGCTCACCGGCTCACCCGCTCACCCGCTCACCGGCTCATCGCCCGGCCCGACGCCGACGACAGGCCGGCCACCGGGGTCGGGGACGCGGAGCTCGGCAGCGGTGAGGGCGTGTGCACGGTCGGGCGCGGGGGGCCGGCCGGTTCCGCCGGGCGGGTCCCGGTGCCGTGGACCGCCAAGAGGACGAGGGCCGCCACCGCCGCCAGGGCCAGCAGCCCCCACACGTTCCCGCGTGACAGCAGGGGTGCCTTCAGCGCGTCGGCCGGCGGGCGCAGCGGGCGCAGATCGGCCGGGCCGACGGCGTTCGCGCGGGCGGCCAGGGCGGCGCGCAGCCGTGCCTCGACGGGTTCCCGGACGGATTCCCCGGCGGTGAGGTCGTTCATCGCAGACCCTCCAGACGCCGGCCGAGCGCGTCCAGGGCCCGGCTGGCCGTGGACTTGACGGCCCCTCTCGACAGACCGAGCGTCGCCGCGATCTCGGCCTCCGTCAGATGCGACCAGTAGCGCAGCACCAGGACCTCCCGCTGGCGCCGGGTCAGGGTGCGCAGCGCCGCCAGCACCTCCCGGTGGTCCTCGTGGATGAGGACGTCCTCCTCCGGCGCGGGCGCGTGCCCCTCCGGCGCGGAGGTGTGCGCCCGTACGGTCCTGCGCCGCCGCAGCACCGAGCGGGCCGCGTTGACCACACTGGTCCTCAGGTACGCCTCCGGGTCGTCCAGCGCGGCGAGCCGGCGCCCGTGCCGGCGCAGCAGCGCGGTGAACGCGTCCTGGACGACGTCCTCGGCCGTCGGGAGATCGTCCACCAGCAGCACCGCCAGGCGCACCAGCGGCAGCCGGCGGTGGTGGTACAACTCCTCGATCCCCGGCGGCTGTTCGGGCGCGGCGGTTCCCACGGCCGGGCGGCACGGCCCGGACACGGTGTCCGTGTCCCCGTGGACGCGGGCGAGGAGCCGGGTGAACCTCCGCCGGAGCGAGGGGAGCCGGAACGTGCCGGTCCGCTCCCAGGGCGGAGCCCCCGGTGGTGTGGCTGTCGTCATGGATCTCCCGAGGCCGGGTGCGGGGAACCGCCGTACGACGGCTCCCCGCACCCGGCCCTGCTTCAGTGCCGCGCCGGAACCGGTGCCGGAACGGCCTTGCCGTGGTGCGGCGTGGCGGGCTTCGGGCTCGCCGAACCGTGCGGGACCGACGGCACCGGCTTCGGCGTCGCAACGCCGCCGGTGACCGACGACGAGGTCCTCGGGGACGCGTTGTCGCCGGGGACCGACGGCACCGGCTTCGCCGAAGCGCCGGGGCGGCCCGCGTCATGGGTGTCGGGCCGCGCCGCGGCGTGGTGGGACTGCGCGGCCTGCGCGGTCACGGTGCCGGTCACGGCGAGTGCCGCGCCGAGCGCGGAGACTCCCAGGACGGTGCGCAAGGCGCGGATGCGGCTCGGGCGGGGGACACGATGTGTGGACATGGGTTCCTTCGGGGGCTCAGGTCGGACAACTGGTCGAAGTGGAGGCCTCCACCCGGACAGACGTCCGGCCCCGGTCGAGGTTGCGGGTGTGACCCGAGAAATTTCTTCCGGACGACCGCCACCGACCCTCACCGACGCCCCCCCCGGCCCCGATCCCCCCCCGCCCTCGGTACACCCTCGTCCCCACCCCCGCCCTCACACCGGCAACAGCCGCCCCACCAGCCCCGCGAGCTGCCGTGCCGTACGGCACTCGTGCATCTCCACCAGCTCCGCGTACGCCGGTGCCACCGAGTCCCCGGTGCCCCACTGGCCGGCCGGCTCGGGGTTCAGCCAGTACACGCGCCGGGCCCGCCGGGCGATCTCGCGGACCGCGGGCAGGTTCGGGTCGCTCCGGTTGGTGCGGGCGTCGCCGAGGACGAACACCGTGGTGCGGGGGCCGACCGCGGTGCCGTACCGCTCGGCGAACTCGCCCAGCGCCATGCCGTAGTCGCTGCTGCCGTGCCAGCCGGTGAGCGTGGCTTCCTCGCGGATGCGGGCGCCGAGGCCCTCGGGGTCGGCGCGGCCGTGGTCGAGCAGGCCGGTCACCTCGTCGAGGCGGTTGACGAAGGCGAACACCCGCACCTTGCTGAACTGGTCGTGCAGCGCCTGCACCAGCAGCATCGTGAAGTCCGAGAAGCCCGACACCGAGCCGGACACATCGCACAGCAGGACCAGTTCGGGGCGGACCGGGCGGCGCCGGCGCAGCACCGGGCGCATCGGGACGCCGCCCGTGGACAGCGAGGCGCGCAGGGTGCGGCGCAGATCGATCGTGCCGCGCGCGGCCCGGCGGCGGCGCGCGGCGAGCCGGGTGGCCAGCTTGCGTGCCAGCGGCTGAACCGCCCTGCGCAGCTCGGCCAGTTGGTCCCGGCCGGCGAACAGGAAGTCCACCCGGTCGGCCGTGGGGCGCACCCCGCGCCGCGCGATCTCGTCCCGCCCGCGCCGCTCGGCGACCCGGCGCCGCGCCTCCGCGCCGACCAGCCGCCGGAACTCCTCGATACGGCGCCGGATCTCGTCGTCCAGCAGCCGGTCGGCGAAGTGGCCGCCCTCGCCCGCACCGGTCCGTGCGTCGGCCCGCACCCGTGCCAGCAAGGTCTGCGGGCGCAGCCGTTCGAGGGTCTGGTACGCCGACCAGCCGTCCGATCCCGGTGAACTCCCGTAGCCGCCGAGCCCGTCGACCGCCTGGGCCGCCAACTGGGCCATCAGCGCGCGGTCGTCGGCCGCCAGCGCCCCGGCCAGCCGGTCGCGCAGGCTCTCGCGGTCGCCGGGCCCGGCGTCCGGAGCGCCCACCCCGCGCGGGAAGTAGAGGTCGAAGACCGGGTCGAACACGGCGCGCTGGCCCGCGCCGTGCAGCAGGGTCGCGGCCAGCCCCTCGCGCAGCAGCTCCCGGTCCGCCATCCCCAGCGCCTCCGCCGCGTGGGCCGCGTCCACCGTCTCGCCGGTGCCGATCCGCACCCCGTGCGCCCGCAGCGCCCCGACCAGGCCGGTGATCCGCTCGGCGGGGTCCGTCACAGCGCGTCCAGGTCGAGCTTGGCCGCCGCCTTCTGGATGTCGTCCTGGTGCTTGAGGATCACCCCGAGACTGTCCCGTACGACCGTCTCGTCCAGGGTGTCCGCGCCCAGCGCCAGCAGGGTGCGCGCCCAGTCGACGGTCTCGGCCACGGACGGCGCCTTGCGCAGGTCCATCGCGCGCAGCGCCCCGACCACGCGTACGACCGACTCCGCCAGCGCTTCGGGCAGGCCCGGCACCTTCAGCCGTACGATCCGCCGCTCCAGCTCCTCCTCGGGGAAGCCGATGTGCAGGAACAGGCAGCGGCGGCGCAGCGCCTCGGACAGCTCCCGGCCCGCGTTGGAGGTGAGCACGACGAACGGGCGGCGGGTCGCGGTGACCGTGCCCAGCTCCGGCACCGTGATCTGGAAGTCGCTGAGCACCTCCAGGAGCAGGCCCTCCATCTCGACGTCGGCCTTGTCGGTCTCGTCGATCAGCAGCACCGTCGGTTCCTCGCCGCGGATCGCGGTCAGCAGCGGGCGCGGGAGCAGGAACTCCTCGCTGAAGATGTCGGTCCGGGTCTCGTCCCAGCTCTCGTCCCGGCCCGCGCTGATCCGCAGCAGCTGCTTGGCGTGGTTCCACTCGTACAGGGCGCGGGACTCGTCCACGCCCTCGTAGCACTGGAGCCGGACCAGGCGGGCGCCGGCCACCTGGGCGACGGCCTTGGCCAGCTCGGTCTTGCCGACCCCGGCGGGCCCCTCCACCAGCAGCGGCTTGCCGAGCCGGGCCGCGAGGAACACGGTGGTGGCGACGGCGGGGGAGGCGAGGTAGCCGGTCTCGGCGAGGCGGGCGGAGACGTCGTCGACGGACGTGAACAACGGGGTCCTCCGGCGGGATCGGGAGCAGTGTCCGGAATTCTGCCCAAGCCCTTCTATCTAAGCGCTTGTTCAGCACCGCTGTCACGCATGGATCCCGGCCCGCCCCCGGCCCCGCCCGACGCCTTCTCGCCCGTACGGCTCCCCACCGCGCGCACACCGCCCCGCCCACCGGTCCAATGGACCCGTGACCGCGGCCCCGGACGACTGCCTCGCCCGCAACGAGTGGATCTGCGGCGCCTATCTGAGCAGCCGCCGGGGCATCCTGCTCGACGCGGTCGTCCAGCACCTCCAGCTGACCGCCCTGTCCATCCTGATCGGCCTGGCCATCGCGGTGCCGCTCGCCGTGCTGGCCCGCCGCTGGGGCTGGGCGGCCGGACCGGTGCTCGCCCTCACGACGATCCTCTACACCATCCCGTCCCTCGCGATGTTCTCCCTGCTCCTGCCCCTCTACGGCCTCTCCGCCACCCTCGTCGTCGCCGGTCTGGTGCTGTACTCGCTCACCCTGCTGGTCCGCAATCTCCTCGCGGGCCTGCGCGCGGTCCCGGAGGAGACCCGGCAGGCGGCGCGCGGCCTCGGCTACGGCCCCGTCCGGCTGCTGCTCACCGTCGAACTGCCCCTCGCCCTGCCCGCCGCCATGGCCGGGCTGCGCATCGCCACCGTCTCCGCGGTCTCCCTGGTCACCGTCGGCGCGATCGTCGGCTACGGGGGCCTCGGGAACCTCATCTACGCGGGCATGAACACCTACTTCAAGGCCCAGGTGCTCACCGCGTCCGTGCTCTGCGTGCTGATCGCCATCGCCGCGGACCTGCTGCTGCTGGGCGTGCAGCGGCTGATCACGCCGTGGACGAGGGCGGCGCGGCCATGAGCGCCGCCCGGCCGGGGACGGGCCGCCCATGAGCACCCTCACCGCCACCTGGCACTGGCTCGCCGACCCCGCGCACTGGTCCGGCGACAACGGCGTGTGGCACCGGCTGCTCCAGCACCTCGCCCTCACCGCCGTCTGCCTCGTCCTGAGCTGTCTGATCGCGCTGCCCGTCGCCCTGGTCCTCGGCCACCTCGGCCGGGGCGGCGCGCTCGCCGTGAACATCTCCAACGTCGGCCGGGCCGTGCCCACCTTCGCCGTGCTGGTCCTGCTGCTGCTCACCCCGGTCGGCAACTGGGGCGAGGGCCCCACCGTCGTCGCCCTGGTGCTGTTCGCGGTGCCACCGCTGCTCACCAACGCCTACGTAGGGATGCGCGAGGTCGACCGCGGAGTCATCCAGGCGGCCCGAGGCATGGGCATGACCGGCCGACAGCTGATGTTTCACGTGGAACTGCCCCTTTCGCTCCCCCTGCTGCTCAACGGAGTGCGGATCGCGGCCGTGCAACTCGTCGCCACCGCCACCATCGCGGCACTCGCGGGCGGTGGCGGGCTCGGCCGGATCATCACCGCGGGGTTCAACCTCGCCAGCACCCCCCAGGTGGTCGCGGGCGCCCTGCTGGTCGCCGTGTTCGCGCTCCTCGTGGAGGGCTGCTTCGAGATCGCCGAACGGCTGGGATCCGCGCGGGCCAGGGGCGGCCGATGAGACGCGCCCTCTGCCTGCTCCTGCTCCTCGTCCTCACCGGCTGCGCCACCGGCCCCTCCCTGGAGAACCGCGGCCGGGTCACCGCGCCGCCCGGCGACAGCCACCACCTCACCATCGGCTCGGCCGGCTTCACCGAGAGCGATCTGCTCGCCCAGATGTACGCGCAATTGCTGGACTCGGCCGGATACCAGACCTCGATCCTCACCGTCTCCAACCGGGAGCTGTACGAACCGGCCCTGGAGTCCGGCCAGATCGACGTGGTGCCCGAGTTCGCGGCCACCTTCGCGGACTGGCTGAACGCCAAGGTCCACGGCGCCGACGCGCCACCGGTCGGCTCACCCGACCTCGGCGCCACGATGACCGCGCTGCGCGCGCTCGCCGCCCCCCGCGGACTCACCGTCCTGCCACCGGGCCGCGCCGTCGACCAGAACGCCTTCGCGGTGAGCGCCGACTACGCCCGCGCGCACCATCTCAGAACGCTCAGCGACCTCGGCGCCTCGGGCCTGCGGGTACGGCTCGCGGCGGGCGACGAATGCGTGCAACGGCCGTACTGCGCGCCGGGCCTGCGGAAGGTGTACGGCATCGACGTCACCGGCGTCGACCCCAAGGGCGTCGGCACCACCCCGGCCAAGCGGGCGGTGCAGCAGGGCCGGGACCAGCTGGTGCTGACGACCACCACGGACGCCACCCTCGACCAGTTCGGCCTGGTCCTGCTCACCGACGACCGGCACCTCCAGAACGCCGACTACGTGGTCCCGGTCGTCAACCGCGCCCGCGCGGGCGGCGCCAAGGTCACCAAAGCCCTCGGCCGCCTCAACGACGTGCTCACCACACGGGACCTGGCCGACCTGAACGAACAGGTCGACAGCTGGCGCAGGCTCCCCGCCGACGTGGCCCGCTCCTACCTCAGGGACAAGGGCCTGCTCACGTAGGGGGCGCGGCCGCTCAAGCAGGACGCGGAGACAGGACACGGAGACAGGACGCGGAGACAGGACACCGGCTTCACGCGTCCGAGACGGAGTCGAAGGGCACCTGCCCGCGCGCCACGCCCCGCGCGTCCGCGTCCACCGAGCGGCGCAGCGCCTCGTGCAGCTTGGCCGGGGTCAGCACCCCGAGGAAGCGCGCCCCGTCAAGCACCGCGACCCACCCGGCGTCGTACTGGAGCATCATCCCGAACGCCTGCTTCAGCGGTGCCCCGACCGGCACCCACGCGGTCATCCGATGGGCGTACTGTCCGACCGTGCCGCCCGCCGCGAGGTCCTCGACCCCGACCCAGCCGTGCAGATCGCCCCGCGCGTCCAGCACCACCGCCCAGCGCGCGCCCTGCTCCCGCAGCCGCTCCCGCGCCCGTCCGGCGTGCTCGTCCAGGCGGGCCACGGGCGGCTGCTGAAGATCGTCCGGCTCGATCGCGGTCACCGAGAGCCGCTTCAGCCCCCGGTCCGCGCCCACGAACGAGGCGACGTACGGCGTGGCGGGCGCCCCCAGCACCGCCCCCGGCGTGTCGAACTGTTCGATACGGCCCTGACCGTACACGGCGATCCGGTCGCCGAGCCGGACGGCCTCCTCGATGTCATGGGTGACCAGCAGCACCGTCTTGCGCACCGCCGCCTGCATCCGCAGGAACTCGTCCTGCAACTGCTCGCGCACCACCGGATCGACCGCGCCGAACGGCTCGTCCATCAGCAGCACCGGCGGGTCCGCCGCCAGCGCCCGCGCCACGCCGACCCGCTGGCGCTGCCCGCCGGACAACTGCTCGGGATAGCGCGGCCCGTACGTCTTCGGGTCCAGGCCCACCAGGTCCAGCAGCTCGGCGGCCCTGGCCCGCGCCTTCGCCCGCTTCCAGCCGAGCAGCGCGGGCACGGTCGCGGTGTTGTCCAGCACGGTGCGGTGCGGGAACAGACCCACCTGCTGGATGACGTACCCGATGCGGCGGCGCAGCCGCACCGGATCGACCCCGGAGATGTCCTCGCCGGCGACGCTGATCCGCCCGGAGGTCGGCTCGATCAGCCGGTTCACCATCATCATGGTCGTCGTCTTGCCGCAGCCCGAGGGGCCGACCAACGTCACCAGCTCGCCCTCGGCGACCTCGAAGGAGAGGTCGTCCACGGCCGTCGTACCGTCCGGGTAGCGCTTGGTGACGTGCTCGAACCGGATCATGACCTCCACGCTAGCGGCGCCGCCGGTGCCCCGCGCGGCGATCGGCGGCCGCCGTCTGTGTGTTCAGCCGTCCAGCAGGATCACTTCCAGCGTCCGCGGCCCGTGCACGCCCTCCACCCGGTCCAGCTCGATGTCGCTGGTGGCCGAGGGGCCGGAGATCCAGGTCAACGGGCGGGTGGGAGCGAGGCGTTCGAGGGCCTGGGGCACGGAGGCGACCACCTGCTCGGGGACCTTCACCACGCAGATGTGGTGGTCCGGGACGAGCGAGATGCGGCGGCGGCCCTGGTCGGGGGAGCCGTCGAGGACGAGGGTGCCGGTCTCGGCGATCGCCACGGCACAGCCCGTCACCACGCTGCCGACCCGGTCGAGCCGCCGCGGGGTGTCCCCGGACCGGTCCTCGACCCGCTGCGCGTCCGTGGCGGCCAGCCACTCCTGCGGCAGCCCCGCGGGCACCAGCACCTCCCGCGAGCCGCGCGCGGCGAGCAGCCTGGCGACCAGGACCGGCAAGTCCTGCGCGCCGGTGCGGTGCACGACCGCCCGGTAGTCCGTGAGGTTCTCGGCCAGCAGATCGACCGTCTCCTCGACCGTCCGCCGCCCGTGCTCGCGCAGATAGGGCCGGGGCACGGCCTCCTCGTACGGCCCCTCGTCCGCGGGGACGCCGGCGAGGGCGCGCCGCACCCGGCCCAGGATCCGCTCCCTGCTGTTCACTTGGCGTCCTTTCCGCCGCGCGTGCGCTGCCACCAGTCCCGGAACGGCTCCGCGGGCAGCTTGGGCAGATCACGGGTGCCGGACCAGGCCCGGCCGGGGCCCGGCAGGGTACGGGGGTGCAGCCGGCGGGAGCGGGCGGCGAGCCGCTGGCCGGTGCGCAGGGCGCGCGGGTGCCCGAACGCCCAGGCCGCCGCCCGCATCGCGGCCCGCTCGGTGGCGTGCCCCCTGGCCGGGCGCAGCACCACCCTGTTGCCGTCCCGCACCGCGGGGCCGCCCTCGACGACCCGTTCGCGCAGGTGCACCAGCACCTCGGGGATGTCGATGGCGACCGGGCACACCTCGTAGCAGGCGCCGCACAGGCTCGACGCGTACGGCAGGGAGGCGTCGATCTCGCTCGCGGTGCCCCGGAGCTGGGGGGTGAGGATGGCGCCGATGGGGCCGGGGTAGACGGAGCCGTAGGCGTGTCCGCCGGCCCGCTCGTAGACGGGGCAGACGTTCAGGCAGGCGGAGCAGCGGATGCAGCGCAGGGCCTGGCGGCCGACCCGGTCGGCGAGGGCGTCGGTGCGGCCGTTGTCGAGCAGCACCAGGTGGAAGGCGCGCGGGCCGTCCTCGTCGGTGGTGCCGGTCCACATCGACGTGTACGGGTTCATCCGCTCGGCGGTGGCGGAGCGGGGCAGGGTCTGGAGGAAGACCTCCAGGTCGCGCCAGGTGGGCACGATCTTCTCGATGCCGACGACCGAGATCAGCGTCTCCGGCAGGGTCAGGCACATCCGCCCGTTGCCCTCGGACTCCACCACGACCAGGGTGCCGGTCTCGGCGACCATGAAGTTGGCGCCGGAGATGCCGACCCTGGCCCGCAGGAACTTCTCCCGCAGATGCAGCCGGGCGGCCTCGGCGAGGTCGGCGGGCGCCTCGGTCAGGTCCTCGGGGGCGGGGCGGCCCCAGGCGGCCATCTCGTGCGTGAAGATCTCCCGGATCTCGGCGCGGTTGCGGTGGATGGCCGGGACGAGGATGTGCGAGGGGCGGTCCTTGCCCAGCTGCACGATCAGCTCGGCGAGATCGGTCTCGTAGGCGCGGATTCCCTCCGCCTCCAGCGCCTCGTTGAGCCCGATCTCCTGCGTGGCCATCGACTTGACCTTGACGGCCTCCGACTCGCCGGTCTCCTTGACCAGTGCGGCCACGATCCGGTTGGCCTCCTCGGCGTCGGCGGCCCAGTGCACGGTGCCGCCGGCCGCGGTCACCGACGCCTCCAACTGCTCCAGATAGCGGTCGAGATGGCGCAGCGTGTGGTCTTTGATCCGGCGGCCCGCCTCGCGCAGCTCGGCCCAGTCGGCCAACTCCGCGACCGCACCCGCCCGTTTGGCGCGGATGGTGTGGGTGGCGTGCCGCAGATTCCCGCGCAGGGTCGGGTTGTCCACGGCGGCGCGCGCCGCCTCGGGAAAGGCCGGCATGCCGACGAACGTACCGCTCATAGCGCCGGGTCCTCCTTGGTGCTCGCCAGGATCTCCGCGAGGTGGACGGGCCGGATGCCCGCGCGGAGCCGGGTCATGGTGCCGCCGATGTGCATCAGACAGGAGTTGTCGGCCGCGCACAGCACCTCGGCGCCGGTCGACTCGGCGTTGCGCACCTTGTCCGTGCCCATCGCCGCCGAGACCGCGGCGTTCTTCACCGCGAAGGTCCCGCCGAACCCGCAGCACTCGTCCGCGCCCGGCAGCTCCACCAGGTCCAGCCCCCCGACGGCCTCCAGCAGCCGGCGCGGCCGGTCCCCGAGGCCCAGGCTCCGCAGGCCGTGGCAGGTCGGGTGATAGGTGACCGTGTGCGGATACCAGGCGCCCACGTCCGTCACGCCCAGCACGTCCACGAGGAACTCCGTCAGCTCGTACGTCTTCGGCACCACCGGCGCGAGAGTCCGCGCGAGCGAGTCCCCGCGCCCCTCGGTCCTGGCCCGGTCCGCCATCCGGGGGTACAGCTCCCGCACCATCGCCCCGCACGACCCGGAGGGCGTCACGACCGCCTCGTACGGGCCGAACACCTCCGCGAACCGGCGCGCCAGCGGCTCCGCCTCGTGCCGGTACCCGGTGTTGTAGTGCGCCTGCCCGCAACACGTCTGCCCCATCGGGAAGTCGACCTCGACCCCCAGCCTCGTGAGCAGCTTCACCACGGCCTTCCCGGTCTCCGGATAGAGCGTGTCATTGACACACGTCAGGAACAGGGCGACATGCATCGCGGCTCCTCGGGATCGATCACGGGGGCGTGACGCAGCCTAATCGCGACAGCGGCAGGCGTGGAGACCGGCACTTCGGGGCGTGGCGCGCGCCCCGGCCCGCACGGGAGCCCCGACCGCATCCTTCCCCGGCGCGCGGCGGGCGCCCGCCCTCGCACCTCACGGCCCCGCCCGTCACCCCTTCGCCCGGCTCCCCGCCCATGTGCTGAACTTGGTCCGTCCGCCCCACGCCTTCCGGGAGACCCGTTGAGCAGCAGCTACCGCCAGCCCGGTGTCGTTCTGACCGATCGCCGGTTCACCGTGCCCCTCGACCACGCCGACCCCGGTGGCGAGAGCATCGAGCTGTACGCGCGGGAGGTGGTCGCCGGGAACAAGGCGGACGAGGAGCTGCCCTGGCTGCTGTACCTCCAGGGCGGTCCGGGCTTCGGGGCGCACCGTTTCGTCGAACGGCAGGCATGGCTCGACCGGGCGCTCGACGAGTACCGGGTGCTGCTGCTCGACCAGCGCGGCACGGGCCGTTCCACCCCCGCCACCCGGCAGACGCTCCCGCTGCGCGGCGGCCCGGCCGAACAGGCCGACTACCTCACCCACTTCCGCGCCGACTCCATCGTGCGCGACTGCGAGGCCATCCGCCCCGAGGTCACCGGCGGCGCCCCCTGGACCGTGCTCGGCCAGAGCTTCGGCGGCTTCTGCACGGTGTCGTACCTCTCCCTCGCCCCCGAGGGCCTGGACACCGCCCTGATCACCGGCGGACTGCCCGACCTCGACGCGCACGCCGACGACGTCTACCGCGCCGCCTACCCCCGCGTCGAACGCAAGGTCGCCGCGCACTACGCCCGGTACCCGCAGGACGTCGAGCGGGCCCGCCGCATCGCCGAGCACCTGCTCACCCACGACGTGGTGCTGCCGAACGGCTACCGCCTCACCGTCGAGGCATTCCAGTCCCTCGGCCTGATGCTCGGCAGCGGCGACGGCAGCCACCGCCTGCACCTCCTCCTGGAGGACGCCTTCGTCCGCACCCCGGCCGGAACCGAACTGGCGGACGCCTTCCAGGAGCAGGTGCAGACCCTGCTGTCGTTCGCGGGCCACCCCCTCTACGCCCTCGTCCACGAGTCGATCTACGGCCAGGACGCCCGCCCCACCGCCTGGGCCGCCGAACGCGTCCGCGCCGAGTTCCCCCGGTTCGACGCCGCGAAGACGCTCGCGGGCGACGAGCCGCTGCTGTTCACCGGCGAGACCATCCACCCCTGGATGTTCGACACCGACCCCGCGCTGCGCCCGTTGCGCGAGACCGCCGACCTGCTCGCCGCGCGCACCGACTGGACCCCGCTGTACGACCGCGACCGCCTCGCCGCCAACGAGGTCCCGGTCGCCGCGGCCGTCTACCACGACGACATGTACGTCGACACCGCGCACGCGCTGCGCACGGCCGCCGCCATCCGCGGGCTGCGCACCTGGGTCACCGACGAGTACGAGCACGACGGGCTGCGCAGCGGCGCGCCCAGGGTGCTGGACCGGCTCCTCGCGCTGGTCCGGGACGAGGTGTGACACAGCGGGTCCGGACACCCGGCGAGGGCGCCCGGACCCCAGGGCCTCACGCGGCGAGCGCGTGGCCCGGATGCAGGACGACCTTCGTATAACCCTCGATCCGCTTGTCGAACTTCTCGTACGCCTGCGGTGCCTGGTCCAGCGGCAGTTCATGGGAGACCACGAAGCTGGGCTTGGCCCGCCCGGCGATGATCAGATCGCGCAGCTGGCGGTTGTACCGCTTGACGTTGCACTGGCCGGTGCCCATCTTCTGGCCCTTCTCGAACATCTTGCCGATCGAGACCAGCAGCTGGCCGTGCTTGGCGTGCTCGTCGGGCCCGCCCGGATCGGACGGCACGTACAGCCCCGGCACACCGAGCCTGCCGGTCGCCCGGACCGTCTCCACCAGTGCGTTGAGGACGATGGCGGGCTCCTCGTGGCTGGTGTCGTCGTGCGCCTGGGCCTGGTAGCCGACGGCGTCCACGCCCTTGTCCGTGCCCTCCCCGTTCGTCTGCGCCCTGATCTGCTCGGCCGGGTCGCCCTTGGTGAAGTCGACGGGGATGGCCCCGATCTCCTCGGCCTTGGCCAGCCGCTCGGGCACCCGGTCCACCACGAACACCTTGGACGCGCCGCGCAGCAGCGCCGAGTAGGCGGCCATCAGACCCACCGGACCGGCGCCGTAGACGGCCACGCTCTCACCGGGGGACACCTGGGCCAGCTCACAGCCGTGGTAGCCGGTCGGGAAGATGTCGGCGAGCAGCACGAAGTCGGTCTCGAACTGTTCGCCCGGCGGCAGTTTCAGACAGTTGAAGTCGGCGAACGGCACCCGCAGATGCTCGGCCTGACCGCCCTCGTACGGGCCCATGGCCACGTATCCGTAGGCGCCGCCGGCGAAGCCGGGGTTCACCGTCAGACAGAAGCCGGTCTCGCCGGCGAGGCAGTTCTTGCAGAATCCGCAGGCCACGTTGAACGGCATCACGACGCGGTCGCCCACGGACAGCGAGCTGACGCCGCTGCCGACCTCCTCGATCACCCCGAGGTTCTCGTGGCCGAAGACGATGCCCGGCTCGGCCGCCGTGCGGCCCTCGTACATATGCAGGTCGGAGCCGCAGATCGCGGTCGACGTGACGCGGACGAGCACATCGTTGGGGTGCTCGATCCGCGGATCATCGACGTCTCGCACCGCCACGCTGAACGGCTTTTCGTAGACGACGGCTTTCACCTTGGTCACCTCCGCGTGAAACGCTGGATGACGGCGGCGAAGCCGGGGCCGGGGGAGCGGGCGTCGCCCCTGGGCCCCCGGTATGTGCCGGAGCCCCCATGCGCGCGCTTCACCGCCGGTACTTCCAGGTAACCCCCGTACGGCGGGGGCCGCAACCTCCGGTTCGGCGGGCCGGGATTCCGGCTGGTCGGCGCCGGTAGGCTGTGTGCATGCCAGATCAGACAGCCGGACTTCCCCAGCTGCGCGGGGACTGCGGGAACTGCTTCGGGCTGTGCTGTGTCGCGCTGCCCTTCGCCGCGTCCGCCGACTTCGCGCTCGGCAAGCCCGCGGGCACGCCGTGCCCCAACCTCGCCGCCGACCACCGCTGCGGCATCCACGCCCGGCTGCGGGACAAGGGCTTCACCGGCTGCACGGTCTACGACTGCTTCGGCGCGGGCCAGAAGGTCTCGCGCCACACCTTCGGCGGCCAGGACTGGCGTACGGCGCCGAAGGACCAGGCCCGCCGGATGTTCGAGGCGTTCCCCGTCGTACGACAGCTGCACGAACTGCTCTGGTACCTGACCGAGGCGCTGACCCTGCCCGCCGCCCGGCCTGTCCATCCCGAGCTGCGCGGGGCGCTGGACGAGACCGAGCGCCTCACTCTGCTGCCCGCCGGGGAACTGGCCGCGCTGGACGTGGCCGCGCACCGCGCGGAGATCAACGTCCTCCTGCTGCGCACCAGCGAGCTGGTCCGGGCCGGGGCGGCAGAGGGCAAGGGCGCAAAGGGTGCCAAGGGCGGAAAGGGCGGCAAGGGCAAGGACCGGCGGGGCGCGGACTTGATGGGTGCCCGGCTCCGGGGCGCCGACCTGCGCGGGGCCACCCTCCGCGGCGCGTACCTCATCGCCGCCGACCTCACCGGCGCGGATCTGCGGGACGCCGACATGATCGGCGCCGATCTCCGGGACGCCGATCTCTCCGACGCCGACCTGACCGGCGCCTTCTTCCTCACCCAGCCGCAGGTGAACGCGGCTCGGGGGAGCAGGGGGACGCGGTTGCCGGGGACGCTGAGCCGGCCCGCGCACTGGGAGTGAGGGGCGCGCGGAGCGCGGGCGGACCGCATCAGCTCCGCTCCCGGTCCTCCTCACCTTCCCGGCCCTCACCCGCCTGCGCCGGGCAGCCACCTCCGGGAGCCCCGTCCTCCTCCGGCACCGGGCAACCGTCGCCGTCAGAAACTTTGCCCTCCCCCCGCGCCTGGCAACCGTCGCCGTCGGGAACCGGAACCCCGTCTCCCTCCGGCGCCCGCCCTGTCGTCGCCCGACGCGTCAGCCGCAGCCGGAAGTCCTCCGGCATCAGGGTCAGCCGCTCGGTCACCGTCAGCCGGTACGCCGGGTCGGCGTGCAGGTCGTAGCGGCGGAGCAGGAGCGCGAGGACGAGGGTGGCCTCGTGCAGGGCGAACTGGCGGCCGATGCAGGCGCGCAGCCCGGTGCCGAAGGGCTTGAAGGTGTGCGGGGCGCGGGTGCGGACCGCCTGGGGGGTGAAGCGGTCGGGGTCGAAGTCCTCCGCGTGCTCGCCCCACACCGCGGGGTCGCGGTGCAGCATGGGCGTGAGGACCAGGGCCCATGCGCCCCGGAGCATCGGATGGTCCCCGGCGAGCACCGTATCCCGGCGGGCCTCGCGGGCGAACGCGGGCGCGGTCGGCCACAGCCGCAGCGACTCGTCGAGCACCCGGCGCACATACCGCAGCTTGGCCACCTGCTCGTAGGCGGGTTGCCCGGCGCCGCCCCAGACCCGGTCCACCTCGGCGCGCGCCCTCGCGGCGATCTCCGGGTGCCGGGCGAGGTAGTACAGGGCGAAGGAGAGGGCGCCCGAGGTGGTCTCGTGCCCGGCGACCAGGAAGGTGATGACCTGCCGGCGGACGTTCTGCGCGGACAGCTTCGCACCGGTCGACGGGTGCTCCGTGGCCAGCATCCGGTCCAGCAGGTCGCCCTCACCGCCGCCCGACGCGCGCCGCTCCTCGACCAGGGCGTCGACCGTACGGTTCAGGTACGCGATGTCGGCCGCGTTGCGCCGGGCGGCGGCGCGCAGCAGGAGCGGGGCGAGCGGGCCCGGCACGGAGTTGAGCCGCTGGGCGTAGGTCAGCGTGCCGATCATCGCGGAGACGAAGGGGTGCGGCCGGTCCCGCTCGAAGGAGCCGAAGTCGTGGCCGAACCCCGTCCGCGCGATCGTCTCCAGGGTCAGCTTGGTCATGTCACCGGGCACGTCCACCGCGCGCCCCGCGGCCAGTTCCCGGTCCCAGCGGTCGGTCAGCCGCCCGGCGACCGCGAGCATCATCGAGTGGTAGCCCGCCATCGCGTCCCGGCTGAATCCGGGCGCCAGCACGTCGTGCGCCAGCTGCCAGTTGGGCTCGTGGTTGTACGCGGTGAACAGCCCGTCCCCGCCGACCGACCGGAGGTTGGCCACGCCCAGCCCGACATGCTTGGCGAACCGGGACTCGTCGGCGAGATCGGCCGCCGGACCCGCCCCCCACACGACGACGATCTCCTTGCTGAAGATCCGGCGCCGGAAAACGGGCCCCAGTCCGCGCGCGAACCGCATCGAGTCCTGGATGGGCCTGCGCCGGTCGACGCCCAGCACATCGCCGAGCAGCGGCAGCCGGCGCGGCGGATGCGGGACGCGGTCCAGCTCGGGCCATCCCAGCTCGGCGCTGCGGAAGCCCTTCGGCAGCGGCGCGCCCCCGGTCCCGTCCGTGGCCCGTGCCCGCTCCGTCGTCTGCGCCATGATGCCGATCTCCCTTGACCCGGCGGGCCGTCGACCGCGCGGCGCGCGCCTGTTGTACGTGGATTCAACAACGGCCTCAGTCTGGTCCGCTTGTTGAATCCGCGTCAAGTAAAGTGACGCCATGCCCGCGAACCAGGGGGAACGCGTCCGGCGCCGCCTCAGCACCGGCGAACGCCGTGAGCAGCTGCTGACGGTCGGCGCGCGGCTGTTCTCGGAGAGCCCCTACGACGAGGTGTGGATCGAGCAAGTCGCCGATCTCGCCGGCGTCTCGCGCGGGCTGCTCTACCACTACTTCCCGACCAAGCGGGACTTCTTCGCGGCGGTCGTGGAGCGCGAGAGCGAGCGCATGCTGCGCATGACGGCGGCCGAGCCGGGCGTGCCGGCGCGCGAGCAGCTGACCGCGGGGCTCGACATCTACCTCGGCTATGTGCAGGCCCACGCCCACGGCTTCCGCGCCTTCCACCGCGCGGACGCCGCCGGCGACCAGGCCGTGCGCCGGGTCTACCAACGGGCCCTGGCCGCGCAGGAGAAGCAGATACTCGCCGCTCTCGCGGCCGACCCCGAGTTCGGGCCCGCCTTCGAGCGCGCCCCGCACCTGCGCCTGGCCGTGCGCGGCTGGCTCGCCTTCACCACCGCCGTCTGCCTGGAGTGGCTGCGCGACGGCGAGCCGGGCCGGGAGCAGGTGCGCGACCTGTGCGCACGGGCGCTGCTCGGCGCCATCGCCTGAGGCCACGAAACTTCCCCGGGTGGCTTGCGGTCATGTCCCGCCGTCTCTCCGCCGCCCGATACCTTCCGTGCGCCTGGTTGGCGCGCGCCCCGATCTCCGATAAGTTAGGCAAGGCTTACCTAAGGAGGTCTCGGGACATGGGTGACACGCAGACATGGACGGCCGCCCCCGGCGCGGCGGAACGGGCGCGCTCGGTGCTCGCCGCCGCGTGGTCGTGCGCGGTGACCGCGGGCGGCGCCCGCGAGGAGTACGTCGGCGCGCACACCGTGACCGACGGGGGCGCGGTCCTGCTGACGGTGCCCGAGGACAGCGCGCTCCATGGGGCCGCCCTCTGCGCCCCGCGCCAGGACACCCGCGCGGTGCTGGAGTTCGCCGACGTGGCCCCCGTGGCCGTGCGCGACCGGATCCGCGCCCGCCTCTGGCTGGCCGGCCGGCTCACCCCCGCCGACGGCGCCCTGCGCCTCCACCCCGACCGGGTGGTGCTGCGGCGCTCCTGCGGCGCCGTACTCGTCGACCCGGACGAGTTCGCCGCCGCCCGCCCCGACCCGCTGGCCACCGCCGAGGCCGGGCTGCTCACCCATCTCGCCGAGGCCCACCCGGACGCCGTGGAGCGGCTCACCCGCCTGGTGCGCCCGGAGAGCCTGCACGCCGCGGTCCGGGTGCTGCCCCTCGCCGTCGACCGGCACGGACTGACCCTGCGCATCGAACGCACCCGCGCCCACGGCGACGTACGTCTGCCCTTCCACACGCCCGCCGACGACCTCGGTCAGCTCACCGAGCGGGTGCACGCGCTGCTGGCGCAGGCGAGCGCCGCCAGGTGCCCCCGGACGCTACAGCGGCAGCGCGCAGACGGCGACGGGTGAGGCGAACGGCCCGCCCGCCGGGCGCAGTTCACCGCGGTCGGCGTCGACATGGAAGACGGTGACCGTGCCGGAGCGCTGGTTCGCCGCGAACAGTAGCCGGCCGTCCGGCGAGAAGGCGATCTGCCGCGGGAAGTCCCCGCCCACCGGCACCGTGCCGAGCAGCCGCAGCCGGGCCCCCTCGGCCTCGATCGCGTACCGGGCCAGGCTGTTGTGGCCCCGGTTGGCGAGGAAGGCGTACCGGCCGTCCGCCGTGACCAGCAGTTGGGCCGGGTAGTTGGTGACGTCCCCGGTGGCGCCCGTGGACTGCGGCTCGCCGATCGTCAGCCGCCCGGTGACGGGGTCGTACCCGCAGACGGCGACCGTGTCGTCCACCTCGTTGGCCAGATAGGCGTGCCGCCCGCCCGGATGGAAGGTCAGATGGCGCGGTCCCGCGCCCGGCCGGGTGTGCGCCCGGCCCACCTCGGTGAGCGTGCCCTTCGCGGGGTCGAGCCGGTAGGTGTAGACGGTGTCGGTGCCGAGGTCCACCGCGAGCAGATGGCGGCCGTCCGGACCGGTGCGGAACTGGTGCGCGTGCGGCCCGTCCTGGCCGGGCCCCGGCGCCGGCGAGGTGTGCGTGACCAGGTCGGTGCGCTCGCCCAGGGCGCCCGAGGCGTCGATCGGGTGCACGGCCACACTGCCCGAGCCGTAGTCGGCGCTGAGCAGCCACCGCCCGGACGGGTGCACCGACAGATGGCAGGGCCCCGCGCCCCCGGTGCTCCGCGTGCCGAGGACGCGCCGGTCGGCGAGCCGTACGGCCGTCACCCCGCCGTCCTCGCGCTCGTCGACGGCGTACAGCGTCCGGCCGTCCGGGTGGACGGCGAGGTACGACGGGTCGGGGACCCCGGTGAGCGTCCCGGAGCCGGTGATCCGGCCCGACTCCGGGTCGTACGCGGCGAGTCCGATGCCGGTGCCACCGCCGGGCACGGAGGTGTACGTGCCCAGGTACAGCGGGCGGGGCCCGGCGGAGCGGTCGGCGGGCCGGTGGCCCGGCGCCGGGTCCGGGGGCGGGGCGGCCGGTGCCGGCATGGCCACCGCGGCGGCCGCGCCCGCGCCCATCCCGAGGAACCTGCGCCGGTTCCAGCAGCCGCCCGCCCCTGTCCGCGTGTTCATGCGCCCACCTCGGGTCGTCCCGGTCGTCCACGGCCACCCTCGCCCGCGCCGGGCCCGCGGGGCAAGCCCGGCACCGGACCGCGGCCGCTCACCGCGTGCGGTCACCGAACCCCGTACGGCGCCACAGCTCCTCCTGCACCCCGAGCCGCTCGCGCAGCCGTGTCATGCGGGGCAGCTTGGCGCGCTGCTCGCGCGAGACCCGGTCCAGCTCCTCCAGCAGCCGGTGGGTGCGGTGCTCGGTGTCCAGCTCGTCGATGATCCGGGTGGTCTCGGTCAGTACGGCGCCCAGCAGCTGCCAGTTCGCCCAGTCCGCGCGGATCTCCTCCCGCAGCTGCTCGGCCAGCCGGTCGCGGGTGCCGGCCGCGGTGTGCAGCTCGGCCGTCAGCCGGGACTCCGCCGACTCGGCGTCCGCGCTCAGATGGGCGGTCACCAGCACCGCGAAGCTGACCACCGCGTCGCCGATCTGCGACAGCAGCTCCTCCACGGTCGCCCCGACGCCGGGCGGGAACAGATAGTCGGACTCGCGGGCCTTCGCCAGATCGGTGAAGGAACGGGCCAGCACCCGCAGCACCACCGTGCAGATCTCCAGCGTGTCCAGGCCGGTGCGCAGCACCACCCGGTGCAGCAGACCCTCCTTGACCCGCGGGTTGAGCCGCAGACTGTCCTCGGCCTGCCGCAGCGAGGCGTCCACCTCGGCGATGTACTGGTCCAGCCGGCGCGCCTCGTGCAGCCGCTCGGCCGCCTGCTCCCAGGGGATGCGGTCCGCGGCCTCCTCGCCCATCCGCAGCATCAACTGCCGCACCCGGCGCGCCAGGTCCTCGATCGACTGCCCCGCCTTGTCCACCCAGACGGGCGGCGGCAGCAGCAGATTGCAGGCGGTGCCGACGACCGCCCCGATCAGCGTCTCCACGATCCGCGCCCACGCGGTGAAGCCGACGGTGGTCACCCCGAGCACCAGCATCGCGCTGATCGCCACCTCGGCGACGTACTCGTCCACCCGCACCAGATGGCCGACGGCCAGCGAGGCCACGATCAGCAGCGCGAGGCTCCACCAGGTCAGGCCCACCAGCACGCTGAAGGCGATGGCCACCAGGACGCCGGCCACCACCGCGTTCACCCGGCGGATGCCGTTGGTGAGGGTGGCGAAGAACGTCACCTGGACCACCAGCAGCGCGGTCAGGGGAGCGGTCAGCGGGGCCGGCTCGGGACTGAGCCGGAGCGCGATGACATAGGCGACCGTCGCCGCCGCGGCCGACCGCAGCGTCTGGACGACCACCGGTTCCCGGCGGCGCTTCACCAGCCGCAGCAGTCCCTCGAACCCCTTGCGTACCTCGTGCATCCCTTGGCCTGTTCCCCTTCCCCGGCCGCGTCGAACGTGGCTGTTCGAGCGGGGTGAGAGGTTGGGCCATCCGGCGGGGGACCGGGGACTCAGCCGTACAGCTTGTCGAGGAACGCGGACAGGTTGCCGGTCGTCCGGGCGATCTGCTCCTGGAGGGTCAGGCTCTCCTCGAACCGCATGCCGCTGTCGGGGAGCTTCTTGCCGCGCAGGTACAGCGAGCAGGCCAGGTCCGTGCACATGTACAGGCCGACCGAATTGCCCTCGCGGCCCGCCGTGCCCGCCTTGCGCGCGGTCATCAGGGACACCCCGCCGCCGCGATGGGTGGTCAGGCACAGGGAGCACATGCTGCGGTGCAGGAAGCCGCGCTGGGAGGAGGGGAAGCGCAGGGCGACGCCGACGAGCCGATCCGCCCGCTCGGTGACCAGATAGCTGCGGTCGGGCGCGCCCGGATCGCGCCAGCCGAGGAAGTCCAGGTCCTCCCACGGCCATTCCGCCAGGTCCCGCGGCACGGCGAGCCGCTTGGCCTCACCCTTCGAGCAGTTCACGAAAGAGCCGCGGATGTCCTGCTCGGTAAGCGGTTTCATGGAAAATCCTTCGTCGTGCGGGTACCGGACCGGGGAAGATGAGGCCCCTGACCAGCCTAGGTACCTCCAGGAAGGGCGGGCCAATGGATTTCCCGGACGGGCTCCCGACGCGTGCCCTGCGCGCCCTGCGGCATGTGGCCGCCCACGCCTGCGGCCCCCCGCTCGCCCCCGGCCCGCGCATCACCCTCAACTTCCACCCCGACCGGCTCTCGGGCGGGCTGCCGATCCTCGACTCGCTCGCCCGCGACGGCGCCTACCACTCCCAGTTCGTCACCGGCACCAGCAACGGCGGGCTCACCGCGCACCTGGGCGGCGACCGGTGGCGCTGGGAGAGCCGGATCTTCGGCGGTGCCTACGACGACGCCGGGCCCGCGGAGCGGCCGGTGTACGGCGCGCTGGACTTCCGCCGCCAAGTGGTGGGCGCCGCCCCGCGGTTCGGCTCCTCGCACCTGCGGCTCACCGCGGCGGCCACGGCCCGCGCCACCTTCTGCTACCCGGACAGCGCCGCCGAACCCACCGACTTCGGGGTGGCCGGCGCGATGAACCTGATCGCCCTCGCCGAGGCGGACGAGCGGGACGCGCTGGACGACTACATCGAGAGCCACGTCCACGGGGGAGTGCTGCTCGATGGGGACGTGGAAGCCCTGGTCCTGGACGCGAGCTACCGCGGCACCCCCGTGGAGGCGGCGGCCCGCGGCCTGCCCTTCCCCCTGGAATGGCACCCCGGTTACGTCCTCACCGTCGACCACCTCCGCCGCCACGCCGACTACCGGGGCCCCCGGTACGCCGCCCTCGGCGCCCGCCTCGCCTCCGACGGCATCCTGACCCCCCGCCACCTCGGCGACGCCGCCCGCACCGGCCGTCACGACCTCCAGCACCTGAAGATGATCTGGCACACCCTGGCCCGCTTCGGCGCCCCGGCGGGCGCGGGCACGGCAGCCGTCGACCACGTGTGCGCGGCGGACCGGGCCGCCGATTGCGCCCCGGCGTGACGGGCACACCCGCCTCCTGCTTAGCTCACAGCATGAACTAAGGGTTGGTGGAAAGTCGCGTTCCGGTCGCCCGAAGGAGTATGTTGCAGGTCGGGCATGGTTCGTGAAAGGAGCCGCATGGCGGGGCGGAACGGGCGCACGGTACGTGACCTTCGGCGGGGCAACCGCACCGCCGTGTTGCAGCGGCTGTACTTCGACGGCCCGTTGAGCCGCTTCGAGCTGGGCCCGGCCACCGGTCTCAGCTCCGGCTCGGTCAGCAATGTCGTCGCCGACCTGGTCGCCGACGGACTGGTCGAGGAGGCCGGCAGCGTCGACTCCGACGGCGGGCGCCCCCGCACCCTGCTGCGCGTCGCCCCGGACAGCGGACAGATGATCGGCGTCGACGTCGGCGAAACCCGCGTCCGCGTCGAGCTGTTCGACCTGGCCCTGACCGAACTGGCCCGCACCGAACGCCCGCTGACCCCCCAGCGCTACGACGCCGACGTCATCGCCGGACACATCCGCGAGGGCGTCGCCGAGGTGCTGGAGGCGCAAGGCGCCGTACCCGAACGGCTGCTGGGCATCGGCGTCGGCGTCCCCGGCATCGTCGAGCACACCGCCGACCGGGGCGCCGTCGTACACGGGCAGACCATCGGCTGGGACGCGGTCCCGCTGGAGCGGCTGCTCCGGTCCGCCTCCGAACTGCCGGAGACAGTCCGGTACTTCATCGACAACGGGGCCAAGACACTGGGCCAGGCCGAGATGTGGTTCGGCGCGGGCCGGGGCGCCCGCAACGCCGTCGTCGTGCTGTTCGGCTCCGGTGTCGGCGCCTGCCTGGTGACCCCCGAGGTGGAGCGCGGGCGGGCCGTCGAGTGGGGTCATCTGACGGTACGGGTGCGCGGACGCCGCTGCCGCTGCGGCGCTCCGGGCTGCCTGGAGGCGTACGCGGGCGCCGAGTCGCTGCTCGCCCGCTGGCGCGAGGCGGGCGGCCGGCCACCCGCCGGGGCGGACGAGGAGACCGCGCTCACCGCCATGCTCGCGGCCGCCTATCCGGTGGCGGGCGGCACGGCGGACCCGGTGGCGCTGGCCGTCCTGGAGGAGACCGCCGAGTATCTGGGGGCGGGCCTGTCCGACCTGATCAACCTCTTCCAGCCCGAGCGGATCATCGTCGGCGGCTGGGCCGGGCTCCAGCTCGGCACCCGGTTCCTGCCCGCCGTGCGCCGGCACGCGGCGACGTACGCCCTGCGCCACCCCGCCGACAAGGTCGCCATCGAACTCGGCCGGCTCGGACCGGACGCCGTGACCGTCGGCGCCGCGATCCTCCCGCTGGCCGACTTCTTCACCAGCGGCGGCCACCGCCCCGCCCCGGCCCCCGAGAGCCCGCTCCCCGCCTGGCGGACGGCCCTGCGGGAGCGGACGCCGGGCGCCTGACGGGACGTCAAGCACCAGCGTACGGACGTCAGTTCTGGGGCAGGGTGCGCCCGAGGAGGGGAAGCAGCCGGTCCCAGTGGCGCCGGAAGGCGGCGGGGTCGAAGGCGTCCGTGTCCGCCATGGTGAAGCCGTGGATGGTGCCGGGGTAGACCTCGGTGCTGTGGCCGACCCCGGCGGCCTCGAACGCCTCCTCGATCGTGGCGATGGCCTCGGGCGTCATGTCCTTCTCGGCGAGGCTGGTCTCCTTCCGCCCTCGGGCCGACGGCCCGCGACCGACCGGCCGGGTACCCGGCCGACCGTCCGGCACACGCGGACCGGGCACCCGGACACACGTGCTTGACGTGCCGGGTAATCGACCCCGCGGCCCGCCGCGGGCACGATCGGGATCATCGGCGGAGCACGGCCCCACGCGTCCGCCGCCGCTCGCGCGCCATCTCCGAGGAGGACCCCATGCCGTACTACGAGAGCCCCGTCGACGGCACCCGGCTGCACTACGTCGACCACGGTCCCGCCTCCGGCGCGGTCGCCGTCTTCGTCGCGAGCGCCTACCTGGGCCACGAGATGTGGGAGCACCAGATGCTGCCGCTCGCGGAGGCCGGGTACCGCTGCGTGGGCCTGGACCGGCGCGGCCACGGGCGCTCGGACGACGTCTGGTCGGGGTACGACCTCGACACCCTCGCCGACGACCTCCAGGGGCTGCTCGACCACCTCGACCTGCGCGCGGCCACCCTGATCGGGCACTCCGTCGGCACCGCCGAGGTGGTGCGCTGCCTGACCCGGCACGGCTCCGACCGGGTGGCCCGGATCGCGCTGGTCTGCGGGGTCGCGCCGGGCATCATGCGCTCGCAGGGGCTGCCCGACGGCGTGGACCCGGCCCTCGCCCGCGCCGACGACGAGTTCTTCCGGCGCGACCGGCCGGCCTGGTTCACCCATTTCGCGGACGCGTTCTTCGCCGTCTCCAGCGCGGGCAACGAGGTCTCGGACGCCTACGTCCGCCATCTCGTCGACCGCTGCCTGGTGGCCACGCCCCGCGCCGCCACCGGCGTACGGTCCGTCGTGACCGCCCTCGACCTCACCGCCGAGCTGCCCGCCGTGGACGTGCCCGTGCTCGTCGTGCACGGCACCCACGACACCTCCGCGCCCCTCGCCCATACGGGTGAGCGGCTGGCCCGGCTGGTGCCGGGCGCCGTCCTGAAGGTGTACGAGAACGCCGGTCACGGACTGTTCTTCACCCACGCCCGGCGGCTCACCGCGGACCTGCGGGAGTTCCTCGGCGCGGCCGGGGCGACGGCGACCGCCACCGGGATCTGCCGGATGCTGGCCGCGGCGGGCATCGGCGGATAGGGCCGCCCGTCGGTCGGATTTGGGAGCCCGGCGCGCATGAGGAAGCCCCGGCCGTGACGGGGGGATTCACGGCCGGGGCGGCTTGGACGTGGGCGCGGACGGCGGTCGCCTCTCGGCGAAAGGCTCCACAGGGCTTCAGCCGAACGATCGTCCCTGTGGGCAAAAGGTGAGGCCCGGGGACACTGTCCCGTCCGTACCCACGGCTGGTTCAACGGCCGACCGGCACCCCCTGTTCCGCCCCCCGCCCGTGACCTGCGCCACACCCGGAACGCTCAGCCCAGCGGGGTCTCGCCGAGGCGGGCGAGCAGATCGGCGGGGTCCGCGTAGACGGCCTCCGCGCCGGCCTCCGTCAGATCGGCCCGCGGGATCCCGCCGCACAGCACGCCCAGGCAGCGCACCCCGGCCTTCGCGCCGGCCCGCATGTCCCACACCGTGTCCCCGACGAACACCGCCCGTTCGGCCGGCACCCCGGCCAGCTCCAGCGCGTGCTCCACCGGCTCCGGGGCGGGCTTGCCCTCCTGCACGTCGTCGCTGCTGGCGGTGGCCTTGATCGCGTCGTCCGCGTCGATCGCCCGGCGCAGCGCGCCCAGCTCCGGACCGCTCGCGGAAGTGGCGAGGACCACCGTCCAGCCGTCCCGGTGCAGCCGTCGCAGCAGCTCACCGGCGCCCGGCAGGGCGGGGAGCCGGTCGAAGTACTGCCCGTACAGCGCCTTGTGCGCCGCGCTGAGCTGCGCGTCCTGCTCCCGGTCGCGGTCCTCGCCCAGCAGGTGCGCGATCAGGTCCGGGGAGCCGAGGCCGACGGCCCGGTGCACCGCGTGCATGGGCACGGTGTGACCGGCCTGCCGGAACGCCTCCCACCAGGTGACCACGTGCAGATGATTGGTGTCGACGAGGGTTCCGTCGACGTCGAAGACGGCGGCACGCTGCTCCATCCGGGCCTCTCTCTCGCTCGTGCGCTCCGGCTCCGGGTACCACGTCAGGCGCCCGCCACGCGCGCCGGCACCCGCCCCTCGCGGGTCCAGTCCAGCAACTCGTCCGCGGACCAGGTGGTGACCACACGCCCGGCCGGCACCCCGCACTCCTCGGCACGGGCACAGCCCAGGATCTGCCAGTCCAGCTGGCCGGGCGCGTGCGCGTCGGTGTCGATGGCGAAGAGGGTGCCCGCGGCCACGGCCCGGCGCAGCAGCCGGCGGGGCGGGTCCAGCCGTTCCGGGCGGCTGTTGATCTCCACGGCGGTGCCGGACTCGGTGCAGGCGGCGAACACCTCGTCCGCGTCGAACTGCGACTGAGGGCGGCCCCGGCCGGTGACCAGGCGCCCGGTGCAGTGCCCGAGGACGTCGGCGTGCGGATCGCGTACGGCGGCCACCATGCGGCGGGTCATGGCGCGGGCGTCCATCCGCAGCTTGGAGTGCACGGACACGACGACCAGGTCGAGCCGCTCCAGCAGCTCCGGTTCCTGGTCCAGGGAGCCGTCGTCGAGGATGTCGCACTCGATGCCGGTGAGCAGCCGGAACGGCGCCCAGCGCGCGTTCAGCTCCGCGACCGCGTCCAACTGCTCGCGCAGCCGCTCGGGGGAGAGGCCGCGGGCCACGGTCAGCCGGGGCGAATGGTCGGTGAGGACGGTCCACTCGTGGCCGAGCGCCGCCGCCGCCCGACCCATCTCCTCGATCGGGCTGCCCCCGTCGGACCAGTCCGAGTGGGTGTGGCAGTCCCCCCGCAGCAGCGCCCGGAGCGCGGCTCCGGGCCCCTCACGGGCGGAATCCTCGTGCTCCGCCTCCAGCTTGCGCAGATACCCCGGCACCTCGCCGTCCAGCGCCTCCCGCACCACCTGCGCCGTCTTCGGCCCGACCCCCTTCAGGGTCTCCAGGGTTCCGTCCGCCGCCCGTGCGGCCACCTCGCCGGGCGGGAGCGCGTCCACCGCGCGGGCGGCCGTGCGGAACGCCCGCACCCGGTAACTGGGCGCCAGCGCCCGCTCCAGCAGGAAGGCGATCCGCTCCAGGGCGGCGACGGGTTCCATACGACCAAGGCTCACACCGGCGCCGGGAACGGGCACGGGGAACCGTACGAACGACCACGTGCGGACGTTCCGTCCTAACCTGAATTGCATGACCGAACAAGCAGCGCCCCACATCTCCCAGCCGCGCATCATGGTGCTGGGGGTGTGCCCGGGGAAGCCGGGTGAGCCGCCCTTCCGGATCATGGAGATCGACGGCGAGGTGATCGGCGCGGCCCGGAACGTCACCGACGTGCTGGAGGTCGCCGCCGCCTACGGGATCACCGTCCACGACCTCGACGATCCGGACGTGGTCCGCTGGGTCGGCGGCGACAAGTACACCTGGACGCTGCACTGAGCCGACGGCTCAGCCGACCGTCCACTTCTGGTTGGCGCCGCCCGTGCAGGTCCAGATCTGCAACCGGGTCCCGTCGGCCGAGTTGTTCCCGGTGACGTCGAGGCACTTGTCGGCCTGCGGGTTGACGATGTCGTGCGCACCCGTGACGGTCCACTTCTGGTTGGCGCCGCCGGTGCAGTCCCACAGCTGGACGGTCGAGCCGTCCGCCGTGCCCTGGTCCGTCACGTCGAGGCACTTGCCGAGCGCCCGTATCGTGCCGTCCGAGCCGACCGTCCAGGACTGGGCGGCGGTGCCGTTGCAGTCGTAGAGCTGGACCGGGGTGCCGTTCGCGGAGTTCGCGCCGGCCACGTCCACGCACTTGCCGGCCAGCCCCCGGATCGGCAGCCCCGCCGCGCTGTCGCTGGTCGTGACGGAGACCGAGTCCACCACCAGCTGCGCCGGGAACTGGGTGCTGCTGTCCGGGTCGCCGGGCCAGTAGCCGCCGACCGCGAGGTTCAGGATCAGGAAGAACGGCCGGTCGTTGTAGACCCAGGTCTTGCCGTTCAGGTCGGCCGGCGTGCGCCGCTCGTAGACGGTGCCGTCCACCGACCAGGTGATCGAGTCCGGTGCCCAGTCCACGGCGAAGGTGTGGAAGCCGTCCGCGAAGGCCTGGCCGTTCGGCAGGGTGTAGGCGGCGCCGATGCCGCCCGAGCCGGAGTAGCCGGGCCCGTGGATGGTGCCGTGCACGGTGGACGGCTCAAAGCCGACGTTCTCCATCACGTCGATCTCGCCCGAGTCGGGCCAGTTCACCGGCGTGCCGAGCATCCAGAACGCGGGCCACATGCCCTGCCCCCGCGGGATCTTCATCCGCGCCTCGACATGCCCGTACCGGGCGTTGAACTTCCCGGCCGTGTTCAGCCGCGCCGAGGTGTACTGGCAACTGCCGTACCAGCACTGGTATCCGGCCGGGTTCTCCTTCTTCGCCGTGATCACCAGGTGGCCCTGGCCGTCCAGGGCCGCGTTGTTCGTGCCCGAGGTGTAGTACTCCCGCTCGTGGTTGTTGACGTTGTCGCCCGTCTCATGGGTCCACTTCGAGGAGTCGACCGGCGAGCCCGCGGGCCCGTCGAAGGTGTCCGAGAAGGTGGTCACGGCCGCGGCGGGGGCGATCCGGTCGGCGGGGTGCGCGTGCGCGGGGCCGGTGGCTGCCGCGCCGACCAGCGCGGCGGACAGGGCGGCGAACAGGCATCTGCGGAGCAGACGGGGGGAGGCCATGGCTCTCCGATCGGTGGGGGGAGGCCCCGGAAAGACCTCCGGCAGGCTTTCGGGAGCCAGTCGGAAGGCATTCGGAAGGCTTGCGGATGGAGTGCTGCCTCTTGATTTAAGGAGTGAGATAAGGGGGCGTCAAGAGGCTGGTCCGGACCTGCTGTTGAGGGGACGGCACACCCCGCCGGTTTCCGTTCACGCCTCCGGGGCACTCCGCCCGCGGACCCGCGTGCCGCCGCCCCGCCAGGGCTCCGGCGGTGCTTGGATGCACCGAGCGGCGCGGCGGACACACCGCCGCGAACCGGGAAAAAGCCGTGAACGGGACGGAACGAGGAGGCGGTGGATGCGGCGTACGACACCCCGCGCGGTCCTCCGCGCCCTCGCTGAACTCCTGCTCTGGTGGGGCGCGTTGGCCCTGCTCTGGCTGGTGCTGATCACCACCGTCGACACCCTGGAGCGGATCGTGGGGGCGAGCGTCGCCGCCGCCGGCGCGCTGCTGGCACGGGCCGGCCGGCGGGCGGTGAGCTGGCGGTGAACGGCTGGATCCTCGCGGCGACCGTCGAACTCGGCGGGGGAGGGGCGGCCGCCCTGTGGGGCGTGACCACCGGCCCGACCGCCCGCCGCGTCGTCGCCCAGAACCTCACCGCCGCCGCCCTGTGCCCGGCCCTGCTGCTGCTCGCCCAGGGGTACGGCCGGCCCGCCTACGTGGACCTCGCCCTGCTGCTTGCCCTCCTCGGCCCCGTCGGCACCCTGGTGTTCGCCCGGCTGCTGCACGAGGAACTGGAGGGGCAGCGGCCCAGCGCCTGGGGGCTCACCTACGCGGTGGCCGCCGTGGGCGCCGTGGTGGTGATCGCGGTGTGCGCGGCCACCGGACCCGGCCGGGCCATGGTGAAGCTGCTGGTGATCGGGGCGCTGCTGATCGGCGGCAACCTGATCGCCTCCCGCGCCCTGTCGGGCGCCTTCCGGGGGGTGCGGGGTGGCTGACCCGGCGCGGGACGGCGGCAGCGGGTGCGCGGCGACGCCGCTGCCGCGCACCGGAGGTGCCGTATGACCGATGCCCTGATCCTCGTGGCCCTGCTGCTCGTCGCCGCCGCCGCGACCGCCGCCGTCGCCCAGCGCGACCCCTCCCGGCAGGCGCTGGTGCTGTCCGTGCTCGGGGTGCTCCTCGCCGTGCTGTTCACCGTGCTCCAGGCGCCCGACGTCGGCCTGTCCCAGCTCGCCGTCGGGGCCGCCCTCACCCCGCTGCTGATCATGCTGTCGGTGCGCAAGATCCGGCGCCGCGGCCGGGACCGGGACGGCGCGCGGTGACCCGCCGGCTGCGGCTGTGGCTGCTGGCCGCGGGCGGCGCGGGCCTCGCCGCCCTGCTGACCGCCGCCTGCCTGGACCTGCCCGGATTCGGCGGCCGCTCGCACCCCTACGGCACCCGCGCCGTGCGCGCCTCCCTCGCCCGGCACACCGCCAACACCATCGCCTCCGTCAACTTCGACCAGCGCGCCTACGACACCCTCGGCGAGATGAGCATCCTGTTCGCCGCCGTCCTCGGCTGCGTGGTGCTGCTGCGCCAGGCCCGCGACGAACACCGCGAGCGGCCCGAGCCGGCCGAAGTCGCCCTGCCGGTACGGCGCTACGCCCTCCTCGTCGTCCCCGTCGCCCTGGTCTGCGGCCTGTACGTCATCGCCCACGGCCAGCTCAGCCCCGGCGGCGGCTTCCAGGGCGGCGTGGTCGCCGCGACCGCCCTGCACCTGCTGTACCTGGGCGCCGACTACCGCGCGCTCGAACGCGTCCGCCCGCTCGGCGTCTTCGAGGCCACCGACGCCCTGTCCGTCTGCGCCTACCTGGTGCTGGGCCTCGCCGGGGTGCTGGCCGGGACCGCGTTCCTCGCCAACACGCTGCTGCCGTACGGCACGTTCAACACGCTGTCCTCCGGCGGCAGCGTCCCGCTGCTGAACGCGGCCGTCGGCATGGAGGTGGCGAGCGCGGTCGTCGTCCTGCTCGCCAACTTCCTCGACCAGGCCGTCGAGATCGAGGAGGAGAACGCGGGATGAGCGCCCTCATGCAGGTCCTGCCGTACCTGGTCGCCGCCTACGTCTTCCTGACGGGCTGCTACGGCCTCGCCACCAGCCGCAATCTGATCCACGCCGTCGGCTGCCTCTCGGTGTGCCAGGTGTCCACCTACATCCTGCTGCTGGCCGTCGGCTACCGGTCCGGCGGCACCGCACCCGTCTTCTCGGACATCAAGCCCGGCTCCCGGCCGCTGGTCGACCCGGTGGTGCAGGCCCTCACCCTCACCGACATCGTGGTCGGCGCCACCGTCACCGCGCTGCTGCTCGCCCTGGTGCTCCAGATCGTCAAACGGCACGGCACCCTCGACCCCGACGAACTGCGGGAGCTGCGCGGCTGATGCACCACCTGCTCCCGCTCCTCGTCGCGGTGCCGCTGCTCGGGGCCGCCCTGCTGGCCGCCGCCGGGCGCCGGCTGCCGCGCCCCGCCGCCGAGCTGACCGGCCTGGCCGCCTGCGCCGCGACGGCCGCGCTCGCCCTCGTCCTGCTGCTGGACTCCTCGCCCCCGATGGTCGAATGGGTCGGCGGCTGGCTGCCCGTCGGCGGGGAGAGCGCCGGCATCGAGGTGATCGGGGACGGCCCCTCGCTCGGCATGGCGTTGCTCGTCTCGCTGCTCACCCTCGCCGCGCTCGCCTACTCCTGGCGCTACTTCGACGAGCCGCCGCGCGGCCACGCCGGCTCGTTCCCCGCGCTGATGCTGGTCTTCCAGGGCGCCATGTGCGGCTTCGCCCTCGCCGGCGACCTGTTCAACGCCTTCGTGTTCTTCGAGCTGATGAGCGTGGTGGCGTACGCGCTGACCGGCTTCCGCATCGACGAGGCCAAGGCCGTACAGGGCGCGCTGACCTTCGGCGTCGTCAACTCGCTCGGCGCGTACGCCATGCTGACCGGCATCGGCCTGCTGTACGCCAGGACCGGCGAGCTGTCGATGGCGAAGATCGGCCGGGGCCTGGAGAGCACCGGCGGGCACGGCGGCCCCGACGCGCTGGTCCTCGCCGCGTTCGTGCTGGTGCTGACCGGGCTGCTGGTGAAGGCGGCCACCGTACCCTTCCACTTCTGGCTCCCCGACGCCCACGCGGTCGCGCCCACCCCGGTGTGCATGCTGCTGTCCGGCGTGATGGTCGAACTCGGCGTGTACGGCGTCTGGCGGGTCTACGGCACCGTCTTCGCCGGCCCCGGCGGCATCCCGGCCGCCGACCTGACCCGCGCCCTGGTCACCCTCGGCGTGCTGACGGCCGTGACCGGCGCCGTCATGTGCTGGTACCAGCGGCACATCAAACGGCTGCTCGCCTTCTCCACGATCGCGCACACCGGCCTGTTCCTGGTGGCCGTCGGCGTCCTCACCCCCGAGGGCGACGACGGCGCCGCGCTGTACATCCTCGGGCACGCCGGGGCGAAGGCCGCCCTGTTCGCCTGCGCGGGCGCGCTGCTCGACCGGTTCGGCAGCGTGGACGAGCACGAGCTGCACGGCCGGGCGCGTGAACTGCGGGCGACCGGCATCCTGTTCGCCCTCGGCGGGCTCGCTCTCGCGGGGCTGCCGCCCTTCGGCACCGGGCTCGGCAAGGCGGTCAGCGAGGAGGCGGTCGGCGGGCCGCTGACGGTGGTGTACGTGCTCGTGTCCGCGGTCACGGCGGGCGCGGTGCTGCGGGTCGCCGCGCGGGTGTTCCTCGGCCTGGGACCGCCGCCCGAGGACACCGACGCGTACGAGACCAGCGGCTCGGCGGAGGAGCCCGAGTCGTCCGGGCTGCTCGGCCGGATCCCCGACACGATGACGACGGTCTCGGCCGTGCTCCTCGCGGCGGCGCTCGCCGTGGGCACCGTCCCCGGCTTCGGCGACCTCGTGGCCCGCTCGGTCAACGAGGCGGGCTCGGGCGGCGCCCACGCCTCGGCCGCCTGGACCCCGCACGGCGTGCTGCTCGGCCTGGTCTCCGCCGCCCTCGCCGTGGCCCTCGCCACCGCCGCCGTCACCCGCGGGCACCGCCCGGCCGCCCCCGCGTGGGTGATCCCCCTGCGACGCCTCCAGTCCGGGCACGTCGGCGACTACGTCGCCTGGCTGCTGCTGGGCACGACCCTGCTGGCGGCGCTGGCCCTGCCGGGGGTCCTCGGCGGCTGACGGGCGGTCGGCGGGCGACGGGCGGTCGGCGGGCGCGGGTAATGACTCCGCTTTACCGGAGCAAATTCCGTATCGTGCGATCAAAGAATTGCTCTGTTCGCGATGAGAGTTTCCTTGAAGAGGGCCCGGCACGGCGTGCCGGGCCCGCGGCATGACCAAAAATTCCGGGCATGGCAACGAACGTTCTCGACACGGCCGCCGTCACCGGCGCCGGCCGCCGCGCACCATGGAAAACCCCGGTGGGCGAGCCCCCGTACGCCCGTCCGGCCCTGCTGGTCCTCACCGTGCTCGCCGCCGTGCTCTATTCCTGGGGCATCACGCACAGCCAGTACCACACCTTCTACGCCGACGCGGCCCGCAGCATGACCGGCAGCTGGAAGGCGTTCTTCTACGGCTCTTTCGACCCCGCGAATTCCATCACGCTCGACAAAGCACCGGGATTCCTGTGGCCGCAGGCCCTGTCCGCGCGCCTCCTCGGCTTCCACCCCTGGACCCTGACGCTGCCCCAGGTCCTGGAGGGCGTGGCGAGCCTGCTGGTGCTGTACCGCCTGGTGCACCGCTGGGCCGGGACGCACGCGGCGCTCCTCGCCGCCGCCGCGTTCCTGGTGACCCCGGTCGCCGTCGGCCTGTTCCGCACCTCGGTGGAGGACCCGGCGTTCACCCTGTGCCTGCTGCTGGCCGCCGAGGCCACCCAGCGTGCCGCGCGCGCGGGCCGGCTTTGCCCGCTGCTGCTGGCCGGGTTCTGGGTGGGCGCCGCCTTCCAGGCCAAGATGCTGGAAGCCTGGGCCGTGCTGCCCGCCCTCGCCCTGGTGTACCTGGTCTCCGCCCCGCTCGCGCTGCGCCGCAGGATCGCCCACCTCGGCCTGGCCGCCCTGGTGACGACCGCCGTCTCGGCCTCCTGGATGCTCGCGGTGACCCTCGTACCGGCCAAGGACCGCCCGTACGTCGACGGCACCACCAACAACTCCGCGTTCAGCATGGTCGTCGGCTACAACTTCCTGAACCGCTTCGGCTCGCTCGGCATCAGCGCGGCCTCCACCGGGAGCGTGAGCGCGACGCAGGGCGGCGGCCACCGGGGCGCCGGGGTGCGGGGCGCGGCCGGGCCGGGGGCGGTACGCGGCACGGCGGACACGCACGGGACGTCCGGGTCGCAGGGCGCGGAGGCGCGGGGGTCGTCCGGGCGGCAGGGCGCAAAGGCGCGAGGGTCGTTCGACCGGCCGGGGGCGCCGGGGGCGTCCGGTCGGCGGGGCGCGGGGGCCGGCGCCGGTGCCTCTTCCCTGGCCACGGCGGGCGGCTTCGGCGGCGGGGAGAACGGGTGGGCGAAGATGTTCGGGACCACCCTCGCCGCCCAGACCGGCTGGTTCTACCCGTTCGCCGCCCTGGCCGTCGCCTGCGGTCTGCTCTGGCGGCGGGGGCGGCCGCGCACCGACACCTCGCGCGCCGGGTTCCTGCTGTGGGGCACCTGGCTCGCCACGTACTTCCTGGTGTTCAGCGCCGGCAGCGTCGGCCCGCACACCTACTACATGGGCGTGATCGCGGTGCCGCTCGCCGCGCTCACCGGCGCCGGGACGGTGCTGCTGTGGCGCGCCCACCGCTCCGGGGGCCCGCGCGCCTGGGCCCTGCCGGGCGCGGTGGCGGCGACCACGGTGTGGAGCGCGTGCCTCGCCGACCGGTTCGCCGCTTCCTTCCTGCCGTGGCTGGCGCCCGCCGTCGGCGCGCTCGGCCTCACCGCCGTCGTCCTGCTGGCCCTCACCCGGCCCGAACGGCCGCGCGGCACAGGCCGGTTGGCGCTCGCCGCCCTCGCCGCCTCCCTGGCGGCCGTGCTGCTCGCGCCGAGCGCGTGGGCGGTGCAGGTCTTCAACCCGGCGTACGGCACCTCGGGCATGGGCTCGGTGGGCCCGACCACCCCCAACCGCGAGCGGAGCAAGGGCAGTTCGGGGCCGGGGGCCGCCGGTGCGCCCGCCGCCGGCCGTACGAGCGCCGCCTCCGCCTTCGCCGCGCGGGCCGGCATCGCCTCCGACGGCACCCTCGCCCCCGACGAGCGCCGCCTCCTCGCCTACACCCGCGCCCACCAGGGCGGCGCCCGCTACGTGTTCGCCACCACCAGCTGGAACGCGGCGTCCCCCTACATCCTGGCCGCCGGCGCCGACGTCCTGCCGCTCGGCGGGTTCAGCGGCAAGGTGCCCTTCCCGACCCGCGGCGACTTCCAGCGGCTGGTGGCCACCGGGCAGGTGCGGTACGTGCTCGCGGGCGGCCCCGCCGGTCTCGGCCCCCTCGCGGCCGGTACCGGGAACACCGCCGCCGGGCCGACCACGGCGACCCAGATCACCGACTGGGTGACGGCCACCTGCGCCAAGGTCCCGGCCTCGGCCTACGGCGGCACGGACACCCCCGCCGCGTCCGGGGCGCCCGGACGGACCGCCCGGACGCTCTACCGCTGCGGAACGGGCCAGTAGCATGAGCGCGGCAGCCCGGAATGATCACGCGAGGAGCAGACCGTGCGCGACATCGCCGTCTTCAGCGGCAGTGCCCATCCCGAACTGGCCGAAGAGGTCTGCGCGCATCTCGGGGTGCCGCTGAGCCCGACCCGGATCAGCAGGTTCGCCAACGACTGCCTGGAGGTGCAGCTCCAGGCCAACTGCCGGGAACGGGACGTCTTCCTGATCCAGCCGCTGGTCAAACCGGTGCAGGAACACCTGGTGGAGCTGCTGCTGATGTGCGACGCGGCGCGGGGCGCCTCCGCCTCCCGGATCACCGTCGTCATGCCGCACTATTCCTACGCGCGCTCCGACAAGAAGGACGCGCCCCGCATCTCCATCGGCGGCCGGCTCGTGGCCGACCTGATGGTGGCCGCGGGCGCGAGCCGGGTGCTCGCCATGACCCTGCACTCCCCGCAGGTGCACGGCTTCTTCTCGGTGCCGGTGGACCATCTGCACGCGCTGCGCGAACTGGCCGCGCACTTCGGGCAGTACGACCTGTCGCGCACCACGGTGGTCTCCCCGGACCTCGGCAACGCCAAGGAGGCCGCCGCCTTCGCCCGCCGCATCGGCGCGCAGGTGGCGGCCGGCGCCAAGCAGCGCTACGCGGACGACCGGGTGACCATCAGCTCCGTCATCGGCGAGATCGCCGGGCGGGACGTCATCGTGCTGGACGACGAGATCGCCAAGGGCAGCACCGTGCTCGAACTCCTCGACCGACTGCGCGAGTTGGGGCCCCGCTCGATCCGGGTGGCGTGCACGCACGGGCTGTTCGCGGCCGGTGCGCTCAGGCGGATCGGCGAGCAGCCGGACGTGCTGGAGATCGTCTGCACCAACACCGTGCCGATCCCCGCCGACGAGCAGACCGGCAAACTGCGCGTCCTGTCCATCGCCCCGGCCCTCGCCGAGGCGATGCGGCGCATCCATGACGGGGAGTCCGTCAGCGCCCTGTTCGGGGAGACCTGAGCCGCTCCCGGAAACCTCTCGTCACCGCGAACCGGACGCCGCCCCGGCCGCCGCCAGGGCCGCGTCCGCCGTGGCGTGCGGCGGCAGCAGCCGGGACAGACCCGTCACCCGCAGCACGCGCAGGACCAGCGGGTGGGTGCACACCAGGTGCACCTGCCCGCCGTGCCCGAGGGCGCGGGCCCGCGCCCGGTAGAGCAGGCGCAGCCCCGAGCAGTCGAAGAACTCCACCGGCCGCAGATCGAGCACGATCCGGGCGCCGGGCCGGCCGGTCACCCGGTCCAGGAGCGGGCGGATCTCAGCCGCCGCGACGAGGTCGATCTCGCCCCGGAACTCCAGGACGGTATGCGCCCGGTATGTGTACACGCGCAGATGCCGGGTGAGGGACACGGGTTCCCGTCGCACCTCGGCACCACCTCCCACCCGCGCCCGGACGTCGGATCTCCGACCGTCAAGTTACCCACGATGGAAGGAATTTGAGCATGTTCGATTGACATATGTCTTCGGATTTGGCGCGTGTCCGCGGGCCGTTCAGTCGGCCAGCAGCACCAGCTTCCCCGTGGTGTGCCCGGTCTCCCCCTGTTCGTGCGCCTTCGCGGCATCGGCCAGCGGGTACGTCCCGGCGATCGTCGCCCTGAGCTTCCCCGACTCCACCAGTTCCGCGACCGACCGCATTCCGGCCCGGTCGGCGTCCACCAGCATCCGTACCGCCCGTACGCCGAGCCGCTCGGCCTCGTCGTACAGTTCGCGGGAGCCCACCGGCAGGATCGACACCAGGATGCCGCCGGGCCGCAGCACCCGCAGGGAGCGCAGGGCCGTCTCGCCACCGACGGTGTCCAGGACGACATCCACGTCCCGGATCGTCCGGGCGACATCGGTGGAGCGGTAGTCGACCGGCTCGTCCACCCCGGTCTCGCGCAGGAAGCCGTGCTTGGCCGCGCTCGCCGTGCCGAGCACGTACGCGCCGTGCGCCTTGGCGATCTGCACGGCCACATGGCCGACCCCGCCCGCCGCCGCATGGATCAGCACCCGCTGCCCCTGCCGTACGCCGGCCCGCTCGGTCAGCGCCTGCCAGGCGGTCAGCGACACCAGCGGCAGCGCGCCCGCCTGGGTGTGGTCGACCGAGGCGGGCTTGTGCCACAGGGCGCGGGCGGGGGCGATCACGTACTCGGCGTGCGAGCCGTGCCCGAAGGGGTAGGGCAGCATGCCGAACACCTCGTCGCCGGGCCGGAACTCGGCCACGCCGACCCCGGTTCCGGCGACCTCCCCGGAGACGTCCCAGCCGAGCACGAACGGGGGCTCGCCGAGGAACCCGCCGGTGGCCCGGTGCTTCCAGTCGGTGGGGTTCACACCGGCGGCCCGCACCCGGACCAGCACCTCGTTCGGCCGCGGCTCGGGCCGCTCCAGCCGTACTTCCCGCAGCACCTCGGGACCGCCGAGGACGTCCTGGCCGATGGCTCGCATGGTGGTCACCTGCCCATGATCTCCCAGCCGACCCCGCCGCGCCCGGTGGCGGACGGCGCCCTGCCCGCCGACGGGTACGACACCGGATACAACTGCCTGGGGCGGGCCGCGTCCGGGCGCCGTCCCAAGACGCGCCGCCGAACCTCGTACGCGTGCCCGGTCCCGGCCGCCACACTGGAGCGCATCCGCGTCCCGGAGCGCACGCACAGGAGGCCGAACACGATGACCCCGCCGCCCGCCCGCACCGCCGAGCAGCGCAAGAAGGACACTCTGCACCGGCTGGACCACGACGAGGACGCCTGGGTGGCCACGGCCGGGCCCGACGGCGGTGCCCCCTACCTGGTGCCGCTGTCGTTCGTCTGGGACGGCGCCCTGCTGCTGCTCGCCACCCCGGCCGACAGCCCCACCGGCCGCAACCTGGTCGACAGCGGCCGGGTCCGGCTCGGCATCGGATCGACCCGTGACGTCGTCCTCGTGGACGGCAGTGTGCAGGCGGTGACGCCGGAGGAGCTGCCGGAGGAGGACGCCGAGGTCTTCGCCGGCAAGACCGGCTTCGACCCCCGGCGGCTCGCCGCCCGCTGTCTGTACTTCCGGGTCGTCCCCGAGCGGATCCAGGCGTGGCGCGAGGCGAACGAACTGCCCGGCCGGGACCTGATGCGCGACGGGCGCTGGCTGCTACCGGACTGAGGCCGGGCGGCCGTCCTCAGCGCCGGCCGCGCTTGCCGCCCTTCGCCGCCTTGTCTTCCTTGTCGTCCTTGTCCTCGGCCACCGGCCACACCCCCGTGGAGTGCGCGATGGCCTTGGCACCGGTCCGGTCCACGGCACTGCGCACCACCGCGAAGATCGCGCCCTGGATGGCGGCGGCCAGCAGGATGTCGCGCAGCCGGCGGTCCTCGTCCAGGGCGGTGGGCGCGTCGTCCTCGTGCCGTATCGCCTTCCACGCCTGCTTGAACGCGAGGCTGGCGACCGCGCCGCTCGCCCAGCTGAGCACGAAACCGATCGGCTGGTAGACGAAGGGGAGCTTGTTCTTCTTCGACTTGGACATGGATGACACCTTCCTCGTCAGGGCGTTCTCATACCGGGCGGCCCGCGGGCGCCACCTCTTCGCCCGGCGGCACCGGGCCCGGCGGTGTGCCGTCGCCGAACGGGCGGCCGCCCAGGTCCTCGCGGTGGTGCGGACTCAGCCAGGACGCGAGATCCGGGCCGAGCGGCACGATGCCGGTCGGGTTGATCCCGGTGTGCACCTGGTAGTAGTGCCGCTTGATGTGGTCGAAGTCGACCGTGTCCCCGAATCCCGGCGTCTGGAACAGGTCACGGGCGTACGCCCACAGCACCGGGTCCTCCGCCAGCTTCCAGCGGTTGCACTTGAAGTGGCCGTGGTAGACCGGGTCGAACCGGACCAGCGTGGTGAACAGCCGGATGTCCGCTTCCGTGAGGGTGTCGCCGACCAGATACCGCTGCCCGGCCAGCCGTTGGGCGATCGTTTCCAGCCGCCGGAAGACGCCCGCGCACGCCTCCTCGTACTCCTTCTGGTGGGTGGCGAACCCGGCCCGGTACACGCCGTTGTTGACGTCCTCGTACACCTCGGCCATCACCGTGTCGATCTCGTCCCGCCGGGCCGCCGGATACAGGTCGGGGGCGCCCTCGCGGTGCAGGTCCGTCCACTCGGTGGCGAGGTCCAGGGTGAGCTGCTGGTAGTCGTTGGTGACCAGCTTCCCGCTCGCCACCTCCACCACCGCGGGCACGCTCACCCCGCCCGGATAGCCGGTCTCCCGGCGGTCGTACGCCTCGGCGAGGTAGCGGATGCCGAGCACCGGGTCCCGGCCGTCCGGATCCAGGGTGAACCGCCAGCTGCGGTCGTCCTGGATCGGGTCGGCGACCGCCATCGACAGCGCCTTCTCCAGCCCCAGCAGCCGGCGGGAGATCACCGCTCGGCTCGCCCAGGGACACGCGCGCGACACCACCAGCCGGTAGCGCCCGGCCGCCACCGGCCAGCCGTCCCGCCCGTCCGCCGTGATCCGGTCCCGGAAATGGCTGCGCGACCGGCTGAACCTCCGGTGACCGTAGGCGCGGTTGCCGTCACCGCCCATGACTCCTCCTCGCCGCCGGGGCCCGGACGCTCGCCGCCGCGCCCCGGAGCACCGACTTCTCCGTCGCAGCACCGACTTCCCCGTTTCCGGGCGCCCGCACGGTGTGATTCCCCCTCCTCCGGGCAGTCGGCCTCCGTGAGCGGAACAACACCGAAGCGACAGGAGCACCAGGCCGCCCCGGCGGGCACCGCCCCCGCCGACGGGCCCACCGAACGCCGTCTCAAGGCCCGCGCCCGGCGTACGCGGGCCACCGACCGCCGTACCCGCGTCACCGTCCTCGTCGCCCTCGGCGCCAATCTGCTGATCGCCGCCGCCAAGGCCGCCGGCGGTGCCCTCTCGGGCTCGCCCGCGCTGCTGTCGGAGGCCGCGCACTCGGTCGCCGACGCCTTCAACGAGGTGTTCCTGCTGGCCGCCCTGCGCCGCAGCCGCCGCCCCGCCGACGCGCGGCACCCCTTCGGGTACGGCAAGGAACGCTTCTTCTGGTCCCTGCTCGCCGCCGTCGGGATCTTCGTGATGGGCGGCTGCTTCTCCTTCTTCCAGGGCATCGAGGCGCTGCGCCAGGGCACGCAGGAGACGACCCGCGGCTATGTGGCGGGCCTGATCGTGCTGGGTGTGGCGCTGCTCGCCGAGGGCGGCTCGCTGCTGCGCGCCCTGCACCAGGTGCGCCGCCGGGGCGGCCGGGCGGCGCTGCGCGACCCGGCGCTGCGCACGGTGGTCGCCGAGGACGGCACGGCGGTGCTCGGCGTGCTGCTGGCGATCGCCGGGATGGCCCTGCACCTGGTCACCGGGCAGGTCGCCTGGGAGGCGTCCGCCTCGCTCGCCATCGGCGTGCTGCTGGTCTACGTCGCCTACCGGCTGGGCCGTGAGGCCCGCGACCAGCTCATCGGGCAGTCCGCCGACCCGGAGCTGAGCGGCCGTATCCGCGCGCTGCTGCGGGCGCAGCCGGAGATCGACAGCGTGGAGGCGCTGTTCACCATGAAACTGGGTCTCGACTCCACCTTGGTGGCCGCCCGGATCGACCTCGCGCCGGGACTGGACAGCGAACGCGTCGAGGAGGTCGCCGACCGCATCAAGCGCTCGCTGGCCGCGACGTTCCCGGCCGCCGACCAGATCTTCCTCGACGTCACCGACCGCCCGGACGGCGAGGCACGACAGAGCCCCGCCGCGACGGGGGAACGCGGCGGGGCCTGACGGCACGACTGCCCGCCCTGAAGCCGGTTCACACCTGCCGGGCGAGGAATTCTCCGGCAGGCGCGGGCGCCCGGACCGGTCAGCTGCCCTCGGCCGGCTCCAGCACGAACACCGGGATCTCCCGGTCGGTCTTGCGCTGGTACTCCGCGTACGGCGGGAACGCGGCGACCGCCCGCTCCCACCACTCGGCCTTCTCGGCGCCGGTGACCTCACGCGCCCGCATGTCCTGCTTGACCGGCCCGTCCTGCAGCTCGACGTGCGGATCGGCCTTGATGTTGAAGTACCACACCGGATGCTTCGGCGCGCCGCCCTGCGAGGCGACCACCGCGTACCTGCCGTCGTGCGCCACCCGCATCAGCGGCGTCTTGCGGATCTTCCCGCTTTTCGCGCCGCGGGTCGTCAGGATGATGACCGGCAGCCCCGTGTCGAGCAGGGTGTTGCCTTTGGTCCCACCGGAACTCTCGTACAGCTCCACCTGATCGCGCACCCACTGCTCCGGGCTCGGCTCGTACTCACCCTCGAGAGGCATGGATCCGTCCCCTTCGTCGTTCCCGCGCATGCGCGCGCCGGTTCTCCCACCGGCGGCCGCATGCCTCATCCGTACGGTGCTTCCCCGCACCGCAGCGATCATTACCCCCGAGGTCATCGCGTCACCCCCACCGCTCTTGGCACAGTGGTCGCCGTCCGATACCGGCACCGACCCCAGGGAGCGCCCGCCATGACGTACGACCCCGCCGCCGCCACCCGCGCCACGGTCCGCGAACTGCTCGCCAGGATCGGCGCGGGCGACCCGGAGCGGATCGCCGAGCTGTACGCCGAGGACTGCGACTGGCGGCTGGACTGGCCCGAGGAGGAACACGGCCGCCCGCAGACCCCGTGGATCCGGCACCGCGCCACCCGCGCCGACGCCGCCGACCACTTCCGGGAGCTGGCCGCCCACCACGTCCCGGAGAAGGCGGACACCGCCGTCGAGCACGTCCTGGCCGACGGCGAGGACGCGGTCGTCCTCGGCGTCATACGGCAGACGGCCGCACCGACCGGCCGCTCCTACACCGCCCGGTTCGCCCTGCACCTCACCGTCCGCGACGGCCTCGTCGTACGCCACCACGTGTACGAGGACAGCCTCGCCGTGGCCCGCGCCTTCGCCCCGCACGAGGGGGACGCCGGGACTCGCTGAGCGGCGGTTGCGCCGTCTGGCCGGAAACGGACCCTCGCACCTCCCGATCCGGACGGATCGGGAGGATCCTTGAAGTGGCCGAACTTGTCATCGACCCATAGGTGCCTGAGGCATCTAATGAAGATCGGCACGACGCACCTCTTCGTCTGCGAGGTCTTTCCATGACGGAACTGACGGACATCACCGGCCCGGCGACCCCGGCCGACCCCGTCGCCTTCCCGCAGGACCGTTCCTGTCCCTACCACCCGCCGACCGGATACGCGCCGCTGCGCGAGCAGCGGCCCCTGGCCCGCGTGACCCTGTACGACGGGCGCGAGATCTGGATGGTCACCGGGCACGCCGCCGCCCGCGCCCTGCTCGCCGACCCCCGGCTGTCCAGCGACCGCCGCCGCGCCGAGTTCCCCGCCATCTCCCCCCGCTTCGAGGGGGTCCGCGACCGCCGGGTGGCGCTGCTCGGCCAGGACGACCCCGAGCACCAGCGGCAGCGGCGGATGATGATCCCGTCGTTCACCGTCAAACGCGCCGGCGGGCTGCGGCCCGGCATCCAGCGGATCGTGGACGGACTGCTGGACGCGATGATCGAGCAGGGCCCGCCCGCCGAGCTGGTCTCCGCCTTCGCGCTGCCCGTGCCGTCGATGGTGATCTGCGATCTGCTCGGCGTGCCCTACGCCGACCACGAGTTCTTCGAGGAGCAGTCCCGCCGGCTGCTGCGCGGCCCCACCGCGGCGGACAGCCAGGGCGCCCGCGACCGCCTGGAGGAGTATCTCGGCAATCTCGTCGACGCCAAGGCCCGGCAGTCCGAGCCCGGCGACGGAGTCCTCGACGACCTCGTCCACCAGCAGCTCGCCCAGGGCACCCTGGAGCGCGCCGACCTCGTCTCGCTCGCGGTGATCCTGCTGGTCGCGGGCCATGAGACCACCGCCAACATGATCTCCCTCGGCACCTTCACCCTGCTGCAGAACCCTGGCCGGCTGGCCGAGCTGCGCGCCGATCCGGCGCTGCTGCCCGCGGCCGTCGAGGAGCTGATGCGGGTGCTGTCCATCGTCGACGGGCTGGCGCGGGTGGCGCTGGAGGACATCGAGATCGACGGCACCACCATCCGGGCCGGTGAGGGCGTCTTCTTCTCGACCTCGGTGATCAACCGGGATCCGGGCCAGTACGCGGACCCCGACGTCCTGGACTTCCACCGGCCCACCCGGCACCACGTGGCGTTCGGGTTCGGCATCCACCAGTGCCTGGGCCAGAACCTGGCCCGCGCGGAGCTGGAGATCGCCCTCGGCACGCTGCTCGCCCGGCTGCCGGGACTGAAGCTGGCGGCACCCGCCGAGGAGATCCCGTTCAAACCCGGCGACACGATCCAGGGGATGCTGGAACTCCCCGTGACCTGGTAAGAGGCTCAGCTCATGCACATCGAGATCGACAAGAACGTCTGTATCGGCGCGGGCCAGTGCGCGCTGACCGCGCCGGGCGTGTTCACCCAGGACGACGACGGGTTCAGCATGCTGATCCCCGGCCGCGAGGACGGCGCGGGCGACCCGAACGTCCGCGAGGCGGCCCGCGCGTGCCCGGTGGGCGCGATCACCGTGACGGACTCCGCCCCGGCGCAGGCACAGGCGGACTGACCGGGCCGGCGGCACGCGCGTCGGGCGGCCGGTGAGCCGCGTCGGCGGGGCGGCTCGCGTTGGCGGGGCGACTCGCGTTCGCGGGGTGACTCGCGTTCGCGGGGCGGCGGCGCCCGGACCGGCCATCGTACCGACCGGGCGCGTCGCCTCGTACCGGCGGCTGTCCTGCCGACCGGGTGCCGCGCGTTGGGCTGGCCGTCGTACCGACCGGGCGCGTCGCCTCGTATCGGCCGTTGTGCCGTCCGGGGTGCCGCGTTGGGTCGGCCGTTGTGCCGACCGGGGTGCCGTGCGTTGGGCCGGCCGTCGTGCCGACCAGGCGCGTCACCTCGTACCGGCCGTTGTACTGACCGGAGCGCGTCGTCTCGGGCCGGCCGGCGTGCCGACGACCGGGCGCCGCGACCCGGACCGGCCGGCGTGAGCCACCGGTGGTCCGGGGCGCGCCGGCCCGGTCGTGTGGCTGCCGCCCCGGTCGGGCGGGACGGCGTGCCGGGCCCCCGCCGCAACCGGCCCGACCCGGACCGTCGGCTCACTCGGCGTGCATGCTCTGCGCCATCCGTACCAGTTCGTCGCTCTCCGCCGCGTCGATCTCGACGTCCAGGACGGTGCAGACGCGCGCCAGCAGGAAGTAGAAGCCCGCGAGGACGAGGGTCTCGACGATCTGTTCCTCGGTGTAGTGGGCGCTGACGGCCGCGTACCGGGCGTCGTCCACGACCGGCGAGGCGGCCGCGGCGGCGGCGAAGCTCACCAGGGCCCGCTGGGCCGGGGTGAAGACGTCGGCGTCGTACCGCCGGGCGCGCAGGGCCGCGCGCTGGTCGTCCGTGACACCCGCGGCCCGTGAGATGGGCACGTGCTGCGCCCACTCGTACTCGGCCTCGAAAACGGTGCCGTAGGTGAGGATGAGCAGCTCGCGGTCGATCGCGTCGAGGCTGGCGTCGGCGAACAGCGCGGCGCCCAGCCGGGCGATCTGCGTGACCGACCGGGGCACGTGCCCGAGCATCCGGTACACGTTGATGACGCGCCCCTGGCTGAGCGAGCGCAGCGATTCGGGCAGGGCCTCGGTGTCGAGGCAGGGGATCCGGGACATGGGGTCTCTCCTTGGGGCGGGAAGGGTCGGGGTGGGCCGCGCGGTGGGCGTCAGGACGTGCGGTCGTCGAGCCAGCGGGGCTGCGAGGAGCCGCGGGGGACCAGCAGCGGGCCGCGCCAGGCGGGCGGCGTCTCGCTCAGCGTCACCGGCGGTGCCACCAGGGAGAGTTCGCCGAGCGGGGTCGTCCGGGTGAGGCGCCGGGGCCCGGGCAGCGGCGCCACGGGCAGCAGCCGCTCGGTCTGCTCGCGCGTGAACGTGCCCAGCTCGTAAGCCCAGTTGGAGACGCCGGCCAGGGAGACCCGGACCCGGTAGCTGCCGCCCTCCTGCGCGCGGCGCAGGACCGCGCTCATGACACCGGCGGCGACGAGATAGGCGGCCAGGTAGTCGTTGAGCATGCGGCCGGGCGGCAACTGCGGGCGCCCGCCCTGCCGTTCACTCCAGTTGACCCCGGTCAGAGCCTGGGCGTGCTGGTCGAAGCCGCCCCGCTCCTGCCAGGGGCCGCTGTGGCCGTAGGCGCGCACGGAGACTTGGATGAGGCCGGGGGAGAGCTCGGCGCACTCCTCGGGCCCGAGCCCCAGCCGGGCCATCTTGGCGGCCCGGTGGTTGTGCACGAACACGTCCGCGGTGCGCAGCAGTTCCTCGAAGGCGCGCCGGCCGTCGGCGTCGGAGGCCAGGGCGAGCCGGGCCGAGCGCAGGCCGACGCCGGTCTCGTTCCAGCACAGGTCGTGGTCGAAGGCGTTCGGTTCGCACACGTGCAGCACGTCGGCGCCCTGCTCGGCGAGGACCCGGCCGGCCGCGGTGCCCGCGAAGACGTGGGTGAACTGGAGGGAGCGCAGATTGGACAGCGGCTGTGCGCCGGCCGGCAGCGGACGCGGCGGGGCGTCGCCCACGCGCTCGACGGCCACCAGCGGCTCGTCCAGCACGGCCCGGCCCTGCGGATGGGCGAGGAACTCCTCCCGGCTGCGCACGATCGCGAGGGGTACGCCACGGGCGGCCGCCTCCTCCTCCAGGTCCCAGGAGACGCGGTTCGCGACGGCGGCGCCGATGTGCTCGCGGGTGTGCGCCGTGCCGAGCATGTCGAGGAAGGCGTCGCGGGTGCTCGGATAGCAGGCGATCGGGATGGCCCAGCGGTCGTCCGCCGTGCGGTACAGGTCCCACAGCGCGGGGGCGAGACCGCCGCCGAGCCCGAGCACGCTGCCCATGTTGGAGCCGTAGCCGTTCAGCGTGTTGCCGCCGCCGAGGTAGGGCGTGAGCTGGTGCATCGCCTGGGCGAGGTCCAGCCCGAGGCGCTGCGGGCGGCCCGTCGCGCGCTGCCAGATCTGTGCCGCGCCGACGGCGGCGGACAGCAGGGCGATGCCCATGGCCGAGCCCAGCCGGATGGTCGACGGCACCAGCGGATCCCGTCCGCGCACGACGAGTTCGCTGACCGCGTCGTCACGCGACAGGCCGAGCGACTTCAGGGTCCTGTCTAATTCACCGATCAGATCGAATTCGTTTTCTTCCATGCCCGGAAACATAGCACCGACAGGATGGCCGTAAACCGGTCGGACGCTATCATCAGCCGGCTATCAGTTCACTATCAGGAAGGGCTGGTTCGGTTGTTCTGAAGCAGTCGATTCGTAGAGAGGCGGTGACGTGGATGTCGCATGATTTTCCCGCTGTGGAGGAGCTCGACCACCTGCCGGAGCACGAGCGCCGGGAACTCATCGAAGACCTGGTGGTGGCGGAGTTCAAGAGCGCCCTTTTCATGACCGACCGCGAGGAGTTCGCCCTGGACGTGGGCTTCTTCGACCTGGGACTCACCTCGCTGCGGCTGAGCGAGGTGAAGCTTTCCCTGGAACGGAAACTGGGACGGGAGATTTCGACGGCCGCCCTTTTCGGCCATCCGACCGCCGGTCAGTTGATCGACCATCTTTGCGCCTGATCTTTTTCTGACCGGAGGGAATAAATGTCGGATACATCGAATCCCGCGGCGGCCGAGCTGGCCGCCGTGCGCGCCGAACTGCGGCGCAAAGAGGAAGCGCTCGCCGCCCATGCGGAAGCGCTCGCCGCGCTGGAACGCGAGAAATACGAACCCATCGCCATCGTGGGCATGGGGCTGCGTATTCCGGGCGGAAACGACGACGTCGACACGTTCGCCGAGTTCCTGCGCGAGGGCCGCTCGGGTATCGGGCCGCTGCCGGCCGGCGAGCGCCGCCAGATGGCCCCGGACGACACGGCGGACGGCGATGTGCCGCGTGGCGGTTTCGTCCGCGACGTCGACCGCTTCGACGCCGCCTTCTTCTCCATCTCCCCCAAGGAAGCCCCCTACATCGACCCCCAGCAGCGGCTGGCCCTCCAGACCGCCTGGGAGGCGCTGGAGCACGCGGGCATCGACCCCACCTCGCTGCGGCACGGCGACGCCGGCGTGTTCATGGGCGTCACCACCCTCGACTACATCTTCGAGTCCACCGACCTCGCCCCCGCCGACCTCGACGGCTACCTCGCGCCCGGACTGAGCCACAGCGCCGTCTCGGGCCGGATGTCGTTCTTCCTCGGGCTGCGCGGACCGTGCATGACCGTCGACACCACCTGCTCCTCCTCGCTGACGGCGACCCACCTCGCCGTGCAGGCCCTGCGCGGCGGCGAGTGCTCGATCGCGCTCAGCGGCGGCGTCAACGTCATCCACAACGCGCAGAACCACACCATCCTGAAGCTGGGCGGGGTGCTGTCCGCCGACGCGCAGTGCAAGACCTTCGACGAACGGGCCGACGGCTACGCCCGCGCCGAGGGCTGCGGCGTGCTGGTCCTCAAGCGGCTCTCCGACGCGCTGCGCGACGGCGACACCGTGCACGCCCTGATCCGGGGCTCCGCGGTCGGCCAGGACGGCGAGAGCGCGGGTTTGGTGGCCCCCAACGGCGCCGCCCAGGAACAGGTCATGCGCTCCGCGCTGGCCCGCTGCCGCCTCACCCCCGGCGACATCCACTACGTCGAGGCCCACGGCACCGGCACCGCGCTCGGCGACCCCACCGAGATGGACGCCATCAGCGATGTGTTCGCGAAGTCCCACAACAAGGAACGGCCGTTGCTGGTGGGCTCGTTGAAGACCAACATCGGGCACATGGAGGGCGCCGCCGGGGCCGGCTCGCTCATCAAGGCGGTGCTCCAGCTGCGGGAGCGCACGGTCTTCCCGCACCTGAACCTCGTCACCCCCTCCCGGCGCATCGCCTGGGACGAGGCCCCCGTCACCGTGCCGACCGAGTGCCGCCCCTGGCCCGGCACCGGCCCCGGCCGCGCGATGGTCAACGGGTTCGGGGTGACCGGCACCATCGCCTCCGTCATCCTGGAGGAGGCGCCGCCCGCGCCCGCCGGCGAGGCCCCTGCCGACGCCCGCCCGAGCGCGGTGCTCACCCTCTCCGCCAAGAGCCGCACCTCGCTGCGCCGGCTCGCCGAACGCTACCTCGACCACCTGGAGCGCCACCCCGAAACTTCGCTCGCGGACCTGTGCCGCACCTCCAACACCGGGCGCGCGCACTTCCGTTACCGGATCGCCGAGGTGGTGGGCGAGCGGGCCGACGCCGTACGGGACCTGGGCCGGCGGGCGGAGTCGCTGGCCGCGGGCAGCACCCGCGGCGGCGGCTCGGCGAGCGCCCCGAAGGTGGCGTTCCTCTTCTCCGGCACCGGCACCCAGTACCCCGGCATGGGCGCCGCGCTCTACCGGCAGTACCCGGTCTTCCGCGCCGCGCTGGACGAGTGCGACGCCATCCTCACCCCGCTGCTCGGCGTCCCCCTCGGCGCGTTGATCCGCGGCGAGTGCGCGCGGCCCGAACGCATCCACGAACCCCGTTACCTCCAGCCCGCGTTGTTCAGCCTCGAATACGCCATGGCCCGGCTCTGGCTGTCCTGGGGCGTGCGCCCCTCCGTGCTGATGGGCCACAGCCTCGGCGAGTTCGCCGCCGCCGCCGTCGCCCAACTGTTCTCCCTGGAGGACGGCGCCCGCCTGGTGGCCGCCCGCGGTCGGCTGAGCGAGGCGGTGCGCAGCGAGGGCGGCATGGCGGCGGTCGGCGCGCCCGCCGCCGAGATCGCCCCGCTGGTCGAGGACTACCCGGACCTCACCATCGGCGCCGTCAACGGCCCCGGCCAGTGCCTGCTCACCGGCGGCCACGATGCGCTCGCCGACGCGGGCCGCAGGCTGGCCGAACGCGGAGTGAAATTCACCCCGTTGAAGGGCGCCGTGCCGTACCACTCGCCGCTGATGGCCCGGATCGTGGACGAGTTCCGCGCGGTGCTCGCGGGCGTCGAGTTCCGCACGCCCGGCATGGCCCTGGTGTCCAACGTGACCGGACGCGTGGCCCGCGGCCGGCAGATGGCGGACCCCGAGTACTGGATCAGGCACCTGCTCGAACCGGTGCAGTTCGAGGCCGGGGTACAGGCGGTCGACCAGCGCGGACGGCACGTCTTCGTGGAGATCGGCCCGTCCGGCGCGCTCACCGCGCTGGCCAGGACCTCGGCCGCCGACACCGACCACGTCTGGCTGAGCAGCACCTTCCGCGACGACCGCGACGGCGACATGATCCGCCGGTCCCTGGCCAAGGCGTACGAGGCGGGCGTGCCCGTCTCCTGGACCGGCTACCACGAGGGCGCCCCGAGCCGCCGGATCCCCCTGCCGTCGTACCCCTTCGACGGCAAGCGGTACTGGCTGCCCACCCCGCAGCGCCGCGCCGCCGAGGCCGCCTGGCAGGCCGAACGGACCGGCGAGGACCAGGGCGCGAACGGCGGCCTGTTCTACGAGCAGCACTGGATCCCCCAGACCCTGCCGGACACCCGCAGGGAAGGCAGGCGGGTCCTCGTCGCCGGGGGCACGGACCGGCTGCCGCGCGGGCTCGCCGAGGCCGCCGCCGCGCAGGGCGTCACCCTCGACGTCGTACCCGGCCACGCGGACCTCGCCGGGGCGCTGGCGGGCGAGCCGCCCACCGACGTGTGCTGGCTGTGGCGCGCCCACACCGGCGCGGAGCCGGGCGCGGCGCGGCTGCGCGCCGAGTCCGAGGCCAACTACCGAGATTTGCTCGCGGTGTTGGACACCCTGGCCGCCTCGGGCTTCGGCCGGGGTCAGCGGCTGTGGCTGGTCACCGAGGGCGCGCAGCACCTGCCCGGCGACAAGAGCACCGAACCGGCCGCCGGGGCCACCCTGTGGGGCTTCGGCCGCGCCCTGGGCGCGGAGTTCCCCGGCTACCGGGTGACCCTGGTCGACCTGGCGCCCGGAAGCGACGGCGGCGCCGGTCTGGTGGGGGAGTGGTCGGCCGCCGGGGAGAGCGAACTGGAGATCGTCCACCGCGACGGCGGACGCTGGGTACGACGGCTGCGCACGGCCGACCCCGTGCCCGCCGACTCCCGCCCCCTCACCGTCCGCTCCGACCGCACGTATGTGGTGGCCGGTGCCACGGGCATGGTCGGACGGGCCCTCGCCCGCCGCCTCGTCGCCCTCGGCGCCCGCCATCTGGCCCTGCTGAGCCGTACCGGCGGCCCCGCCCCGGACCTCGGCGACGGCGTCACGGTCCAGGTCCACGCCTGCGACCTCGGCTCCGCGCCGGACCTGACCCGCGTCCTGGCCGAACTCGCCGCGACCGCGCCCCCGGTGGGCGGTGTCGTGCACGCCGCGCAGGAGGCCGCGCGGGACCTGCCGCTCGCCCAGCAGACCTGGGAGAACCTGGACGCCGTCTTCCAGGCGAAGGTCTACGGCGCCTGGCTGTTGCACGAGGCCACCGCCGGCCTGCCCGAGCTGGACTTCTTCCTCGGCTGCTCCACGGCCGGCGCCCTGTTCGGCGCCGCCACCCAGACCGGCGCCGGCGCGGGCGCCGCCTTCCTCGACCATCTGATGGCCCAGCGCGCCGGTGCCGGACTGCCCGCCACCGCCGTCAACTGGGGCCCGTGGGCGCCGCGGGAGCCGGGCCGGCAGCTCAGCTCCTCCCTGGTGCGCAGCTGGGAGGGCCAGGGCATCGCGCTCCTGGAGGAGGACGAGGCCACCGACGCGCTGCCCGCGCTGCTGGACGCCGGGCGCGCCCAGGTCCTCATGGGCCGCTGCGACTGGAAGCGGTTCGTGGCCCGCAGGGCGCCGAGCGCGCTGTTCGCGGAGCTGGTCCCGGACCGTGCCGCGGGCGGCGTGCCGACGGGTGTCGACGCGCTGAGCGAGGCGCCGGGGGCCGCCCGCTCGGCCGGGATCAACGCGATCGTGCGGGCCCGGCTCGCGGACGTCCTGCGCTTCGAGTCGGCCGACGACATCGAACCCGACGCCGAACTGGCCGCCCTGGGCATGGACTCGCTCAACGCGGTCGAGATCCGCAACGCGCTGGAGGCGGCCTTCCGGATCACCCTGCCCGCGTCGGTCACCTTCGACCGGCCCGGCGTGGACCTGCTCAGCGCATACATCGACGAACTGCTGTCCGGTGCCCAGGCGCCGGCGCACGAGGCGGGAACGGGAGCACACCGATGACCACAGCGACGCGACCGCGCACCCTGGGGGAAGTGATCGCCCTCCAGGCCGACCTCCGGCCCGATCAGCCGGCCGTCCTGTGCGCCGGACGGGCCCTCACCTACCGGGAGCTGGACCGGGAGAGCGCGCGCACGGCCGAGGTGCTGCGCGCGGCCGGGGTCGTACCCGGCTCGCGGGTGGGCTACCTCGGCAAGGAGGCCGTCGAGTACTGGGAGCTGGCCTTCGCCTGCGCGCGCACGGGCGCGGTCCTGGTCCCCGTCAACTGGCGGCTGACCCCGCAGGAGGTGGACCACATCCTGCGGGACTCCACCACCGAGGTGCTGCTGGTGGACGAGGAGCACCTGCCGGTGGCCGCCGAGGTGCGCGAGGGGCTGCCCACGCTGCGCACCCTGCTGTGCCTGGACGCCGACGCGGCGGGCGCCGAGTCCCTGGCCGCTCGCAAGGACGCGGTGTCCGCCACCGGGGAGCCGGCTCCGGCCGACGGCGAGACCCCCGTCGTACAGATCTACACCAGCGGCACCAGCGGGCTGCCCAAGGGCGTCGTCCTGCCGCACCGCAGCTTCTTCAACGTCGCCGAGGCGATGGACGACAACGGCCTCGACTGGCTCGACTGGAAGCCCGGCGACCGCAGCCTGATCGGCCTGCCCGGCTTCCACATCGGGGGCCTGTCCTACGCGATGCAGGCGTTCAACGCCGGTGCCACCGTGGTCTCGCTGCCCGCCTTCATCAGCTCCGACGCGGTGCGCGTGATCGAGGAGGAGAAGGTCACCACCGGCATCGTGGCGCCCGCCATGCTGGAGCTGATGCTCCTCGAACCGGCCGCCGCCAGGGGCGCCCTCGGCTCGCTGCGCAAGCTCGTCTACGGCGGCTCGCCGATCGGCGAGGACCTGCTGAGCCGGGCGATCGACGTCATGGACTGCGACTTCCTCCAGATCTACGGCAGCAGCGAGACCGGCAACTTCGCCGTCTGCCTGCCGCCCGCCGACCATGTCCCCGGCGGTCCGCGGCTGCGCGCGGCGGGCCGCCCCTATCCGGGGATCGAGGTGCGCATCGAAAACCCCGAGGGCCGGGTGCTGCCCACCGGGAAGGTCGGCGAGGTCTGTGTCCGCACCCCCGCCCGGATGCTCGGCTACTGGCGGCTGCCCGAGGCCACCGAGCGCACCGTGGTGGACGGCTGGGTGCACATGGGGGACGCCGGCTACCTCGACGAGGACGGCTACCTCTACGTCCGTGACCGCGTCAACGACATGATCATCGTGGCGGGCGAGAACGTGTACCCGAAGGAGATCGAGGACGCCCTCGCCCAGCACCCCGCGGTGGCCGGGGCCGCCGTGGTGGGCCTGCCGCACGAGCGCTGGGGCGAGTCCGTGCACGCACGGGTGGTCCTGGAACCGGGCGGGCAGGCGGGAGCCAGGGACCTGCACCTCTTCCTGCGCGGCCGGCTGGCCGACTTCAAGATGCCCACGTCGTACGACTTCGCCGACGCCCTGCCCCGCAACCCCAGCGGCAAGGTCCTGCGCCGGGCGGTACGCGACGAACTCCGCGCCGCCCGGGGCTGATCGGCACCTTTCCCGTACGACACCGGCCCGCCCCCTGACCGAGGGGGCGGGCCGGTGCGGTTCAGCCGTGGAGGTGGCGGCGCAGGTAGGTGTGCCAGGTCTGTTCGAAGGTCCGGGTGAGGGCCGACTGGGGGGCGAACACGTCCCAGGAGTGGTAGGCGTGAGCGTAGACGTGCAGGTCGACGGGGACGCCGGCGGCGATCAGCCGCTGCGCGAAGGCGATGTCCTCGTCCCGGAAGACGTCGAACTGGGCGACGGCGATGAAGGTGTCCGGCAGACCGGCGACATCCGTGGCGCGACCGGGCGCGCAGTACGGGTGCACGTCCGGCGCTCCCGCCCGCTCACCCAGCACCGCGGCCCAGGCGTACAGGTTCTCCCGGCGGTCCCACACGCCGAGGTCCACGATCTCGTGGCTGGACCGGGTCTCGTTGCGGTCGTCCAGCATCGGGTAGTTGAGCGACAGCAGCCGCGGACGGCGCTCACCGCGGTCGCGGACCATGAGCGCGGCGGCCGTGGCGACCGCCCCGCCGCCGCTCGCCCCCGCGAGCCCGATCCGGTCGGGGTCGATCCCGTGCCGGTCGGCGTGCGCGGCGAGGTACGTGTACGCCAGGTGGCCGTCCTCGGCCGCGCCCGGCGCCGGGGTGGCCGGCGCCAGCCGGTAGTCGACCGCGGCCAGTACGACGTCGAGCCGCAGCGCCAGGTCCGCGGCGTACGCGCGGGCCGTGCGGTCGTGGGCGCTGCCGAGCACCTGCCCGCCGGCGTGGAAGTACACCAGGGCCGGCCGGACCCGGCCGGTGTCGCCGGGGTGGAACAGCAGCACGTCTAGCAGGCTCCCGTCCGCGCGGGCGAGCCGCAGCGTCCCGGTCTTGACGCGCGGGTCCGCGTCGGGCGCGGGAAGCCACTCCTCGGCCGCCGCCACCCGCGCGCGGCACGCGGGGATGTCGGAGAGGTCCAGCAGGGCGCCGTTCGGGGCCTTGGGCAGAGCGGCCAGCGCGGCGGCGAGTTCGGGGTCGATGTCGTAGGCCATGGTCTGTTTCCTTCCCGGAGGCGGAACGAGGGACGACGCCCGAGGCGGGGACCGCGGCCGGACCGGCTACACCGGCGACACCGGCGTGCGCCGGCCGTGAACGCGCGGGCGGCACCGGGGCGTTGCCGCCGCTCGGGAACACCGAGCGCGACGCGGCCGCGGTGCCGCCCGGAGCCCTGCCCGGCCCCGCCGGGCGCGGAACGGGAAGCGCCTAGCGGGTGTAGTCCCGCGGCTCGAAGACGGCGGTGCGCTCCCGGTACGCCTCGATGCTGGCGGGCCAGTTGTTGACCACACGGCCGTCGCCCGTCTTGTACCAGCTCCCGCAGCCGGCGGCGAAGGCGGTGCCCGCGAGGTCCCGCTGAAGCTGCTCGTTGTAACGCCGCTGCACCTCGGGGACGACGTCCAGGACGCGGGCCGGGTCGCCGTCGAGGGAGCCGAGTGCCTTGAGCACGTAGTCGATCTGGCACTCCACCATGAACAGGATCGAGTGGTGGCCCAGGTTGGTGTTCGGGCCGTAGAGCATGAACATGTTGGGGAAGCCGCTGACCGACACCCCGAGATACGCCTCGGGTCCGTCCTTCCACGCCTCGCGCAGGGTCAGCAGGTTCCGTCCGACGATCTCCGCCCCGCCGGTGCGGTCGAGCGGCTGGAAGCCGGTGGCGTGCACGATCACGTCGACCTCGTGCAGCCGTCCGTCCGCGGTCCTGATGCCCTCCGGCTCGATCCGCGTGATCGGCTCGCAGACCAGCTCGACGTTCTCGCGGGAGACCGCCGGGTAGTAGTCGTCGCTGATCAGCACCCGCTTGCAGCCGAACGCGTAGTCGGGGGTGAGCCGGTCGCGCAGCCGCTCGTCGGCGACCTGAGCGGCCAGGTGCTCCCGCGCCACCCGCAGGAACTCGTCGCGCACCGGGTTGCCGTCGTCGCGCAGGCCGACGGCCCAGCCGTCGCGCTCGCGGTACAGGCCCTCGCGCAGCGCGGCGTAGCGCTCCGGCCGGGCGAGCAGTCCGGCACGCTCGTCGTCGCTCAGCGCCTGGTCCTGGCGCGGCAGCAGGTAGTTGGCGGACCGCTGGAACACCGTCAGCCGCTCGGTGTCCGGCGCGATGGCGGGCACCAGCTGGACGGCGCTGGCCGCGCTGCCGATGCAGGCGACCCGCTTGCCCGTCAGCTCCAGGTCTCCGGGCCAGCGGGCCGTGTGCACCTGGGTGCCGGCGAAGCGCTCCGCGCCCTCGATGCCCGCCCAGGCCGGCAGGTTGAGCTGGCCCCACGCGGTGATCAGCACACGGGCCCGCACCTGTTCGCCGCGGGCGGTGCGCAGCAGCCAGCGGCCGTCCTCGTCGGACCAGGTGGCATGGGTGACCTCGGTGCCGCAGCGGATGTGCTCCGTCAGGCCCTGGCTCTCGGCGAACCGTTCGAGGTTGTGCAGGATCTCCGGCTGCCCGGCGTAGGTGCGGCTCCAGTCGGGCTGCTCGCCGAAGGAGTACCAGTACAGGTGGGACTGCACGTCGCAGGCCGCGCCGGGGTACGTGTTGTCGCGCCAGGTCCCGCCGATGGAGGCGGCCTTCTCCAGCACCGTGAACGTCTGCCGGCCGGCCTCCTTGAGACGGGCGGCCATGCCGAGGCCCGACATCCCGGCGCCGATGATGACGATCTCGAAGTCCTCGTCCATAGTCATCCCCTTCGTAGTGCCTCTTCCGCGCTCCACCCTGACCAGGGGCGCTGATCGACGACTGAAGAACGACTGATGGACCGGTAGGAGAATTTGTTCAGATGAATTGCAATGGAAAAGGATATGGAAAGTGAACCCTCGCCGATACGGAAAAGAAAGATGCCGGAGACGCTTTGACAGCGCTCTCTCCGACCTTCTGTCGGCTTTCTGCGCGGGGTATGCGCGGGGAATAGTCTGGCGCGGTGCGCTGACACGGAGCTGACGCGGCGCCGACTCGTCGGATCCGGCCCGGAAGGGGAATGCGGAACGAGGCTGCGGCAGCACGCCCCCGGCGGTTTTCCGGGCGTACTGCCGCAGCCTCGTCGCAGCGGTGGGCGCGGCGTGCGGACGGCGCCGTCAGGCGGGCACGGCGGCGTCCAGCGAGGGTGCCTGGTTGAGGATCTGCTGGAGCCGCTGGCGCAGCTTGAGCGAGGGCTCCATGCCCAGCTCGCTGGCCAGCCGGTGCCGCGTGCTGTTGTAGGTCTCCACCGCCTCGGCCTGCCGCCCGGTCCGGTACAGGGCCAGCATGAGCATCTCCGTCAGCCGCTCCCGCCAGGGGTGGATGGTGCGCATGCGCTTGAGCTCACTGATGCTGTGCACCGGGTCCGCCAGCTGTATCTCCAGCCACAGCTTGTCCTCGACCGCGCACAGCTGCTCCTCCTCCAGCGCCAGCGCCACGCTCTGTGACATGGGGCCCTGGGCGACGTCCTGGAAGGGTGCGCCGCGCCACAGCGCCAGCGCCTCGCCGAGCAGCCGGTGTGCCTGGCCGGGGGCGTGCCGGGCGCAGGTGCGGGCCTGGCCGACCAGCCGCCGGAAGGCCGCCGCGTCCGTCTCCTCGCCGCCCAGCTCCAGCACGTACCCCGACGAGCGCGTGAGCAGCTCGGGCGCCCGCCCGTCCGGGCCCGCCAGTTGCTGGAGGGTCCGGCGTAACCGGTAGACGTGGGCCTGGAGCGAGTTCTCGAAGGTGGGCGGGGGGTTCTCGCCCCACAGCTCGGTGTACAGCTGCTCGGCGGCCAGCGGCCGGCCGGGGCTCACCAGCAGCGCCGCCAGCAGGGTGCGCTGCCGGTTGCCGCCCACGGTGTGCGTACGGCCGCCGGTGCGCACCTCCAGGGGGCCCAGGAACGCGCACACCGGACGGGTCTGGACTTCGCTGTGCGCCGAAGGCCCGGAAGGCAGTCTCCGGTCGTTGTTCGGGTGGGCGTCCTCGAACTGCGAATAGCTGATCACTTTGTCCTCCTACCGTGCCGTACGCGGTTCCTTTAATTGACTCCAGTAATCTTCGCAACCGCAAGTATCGACAAGGGGGTGCCGTCACTTCCAGGCCAGTGCGTGTCCATTGCAACAATGCCGATTTCTGCCGGTGATGTAGGGGCGAACGGGCTCATACCGGACATCCGGATTGCGCGTTCCTTGCGTCCGGCTGCCGATTATCGAGCCCAGCCACGGCCGGTTAAGGCGCCGGGCCGGCGGATTTCCCCTTACCGCGCTTTCTTTCATCACGCGATCAGGAACCTGTCAGGTGCGGTTGCTTGGATCGCGGGTACCGCCGACCGCGACCGGAGAACGACCGGAGAAAGAGGTGCCTGATGGGGGCCGTCCGTGAGCCGCTGCGCGTGGGGGTCCTGTTGCCGACCCGCGAGCAGGCGATCCTCGGCGAGCACAGCGCCTCCTCCCTGCTGGACTTCGCGCGGCGCGCCGAACAGCTCGGCTTCGACTCCCTGTGGACGGGCGACTCGCTCACCGCCCGCCCGCGGCTCGACCCCCTGGTGGTGCTGTCCGCGGTGGGCGCGGTGACCCGCCGGGTGCTGCTGGGCACCGCGGCCATGGCGCCGGCGCTGCGGCACCCGCTCACGGCCGCGAGCATGGTCAGCAGCCTGGACCATGTCAGCTCCGGCCGGCTCGTCCTCGGGGTCGGATCCGGCTTCCCGGTGCCGGACACCGATGGGGAGCCGGCCGCCGCGGGCGACCCGCCGGCCGTCCGGGCCGGCACCCTCGACGAGGTCACCGCGCTGTGGCGGACGGCCTGGAGCAGCACCCGGCCCGGCGCGCCCAACCACTTCGCGGGCCGGCACTGGCAGGCGGAGGGCCTGGACCGGCTGATCTGCCCGGCCGCGCCCGACGGGCCCCCGCTGTGGCTCGCCACCGGCGCCGACAACGCCCGCGCGCTCGAACGGGCGGCCCGGCTCTACGACGGCTGGCTGTCCTCCCGTACCTCGGCCGAGTCCTACGCCGGCGCCCGGCGCCGCCTGGAGGACCTCTGCCGGCGCGCGGGACGCCGGGCCGGCGCGGTGACCCCGGCCCTGTACCTGACGGTCACGGTCGGCCCGGACGAGCAACGCGCCAGGGTCGAGCTGGACGACTACCTCGAACACTGCTATGGGCGCGCCCTGGAGCAGATGTCGGCCCTGCGCGCCTACGCCTGGGGCCCCAGCGAGCACTGCGCCCAGCGCCTCGCCGACTATGTGCGGGCGGGCGCCCGGCACATCCTGCTGCGCATCGGATCGCTGCGGCCGGAGACACACCTGCGGGAGATCGCGGACGTCCTCGTGTCCACGGCCCGCCAGACAGATCAGGAGAGCACATGAGCGCCACCGGCAGCACCCGGCGTGCCCGCTGGTTCACCACCGCCGGGGCCGATCCCCACGCCGACCACCAGGTGTTCCTGTTCCCGCACGCCGGCGGCACCGCCCCCGCCTACCAGGCATGGGCCGCCACCCTGCCCTCCACCATGGACGTGCGCACCCTGCAACTGCCCGGCCGGCAGGAGAGGTTGGGCGAGGCGCCGTTCACCGATCTGGCCCCGCTGCTGGACGCGCTCCTGGAGGTCTTCGAGGCCGAACTGGACGGCCGGCCCTATCTTCTGTTCGGCCACAGCTTCGGCGCGCTGCTCGCCTACCGGCTGGCCGTGGCCGCCGCGGACAACGGACTGCCCACCCCCGCGCTCCTCGCCGCCTCGGCCTGGGCCCCGGCCCTGGAACCGGCCGCCGAACTGGACCGGGTCGCCACCATGTCGGACGCCGAACTCCTTGACCGGGTCGGCCAGTTGGGTCTGATGCCGGAGGGTACGACGCTCGACCCGGCCACCCTCGCCTCGATCATGCCCGCGCTGCGCGCCGACTTCCTGGCCGCGGGCAGCCTGCGCGAGGACGGCGAACCGGCCCCCTGCCCGGTCGCGGCCTACTGCGGCACCACCGACCCCATCGTGGCACCCGGCGCCATGGCCGCCTGGGCGGACCACTCGGCCGACTTCCTCGGCGCGACCGAGTTCCCCGGCGGGCACTTCTACCTCTTCGACCACACCGTGGCCCTCCAGCACAGCCTGGAGCGCCATCTGCGCCGCCTGTCCGCGCGGATCTGACGACCGGCACGACAAGGCCCCCGCAACCGCGAGCCGTGCGCGGCCTCCGGTCGATACGCTCTCCGGGTGACCGAACACGCCGGGGCAGCCGGGAAGCCGTTCCTGTACGTCGTCGTCTGCGCGGCCGGTATCGCCGCCGGCGTCGAGGAGTTGATCGCCGCCGCGCAGGAGCGGGGCTGGGAGGTCGGGGTCATCGCCACGCCGGTCGCGATGGGCGGCTTCTTCGACGCCGGGGCGGTTCGGGCCCTCACCGGCAGGACCGTACGGTCCGCGTGGCGGTCCCCGGCGGACCCGCGGCCGTTCCCGGCGGCGGACGCCGTGGTGGTCGCGCCCGCCACCTTCAACACCGTCAACAAGTGGGCGGCGGGCATCGCCGACACCCTCGCCGTCAGCACCCTGTGTGAGGCCGCGGGCCTCGGCGTGCCCATCGCCGTACTGCCCTGTGTGGCCGACGCGCTGGCCGCCCATCCCGCCTACCGGGACAGCCTGGTACGACTGCGCGGGATGGGGGTGCGCTTCGGGGACCGGTACACCGGCGAGCCGGGCCCCGACGGGCGCCGCCCGGCGTTCTGCTGGACGAGCGCCCTGGACCTGCTGGAACGCGCCTAGGCGCAGGCCAGCTTGGGCCCCTCCAGCATGCCGCCGGTGTACAGCGCCTGGCCGTCCGGCATCCAGTAGCCCAGCTTGGAGACCACCGTGGAGCAGGTGGCGCCGACGGTGACACGGACCCGCACCCGCTCCGGGTGACCGGGCTGGAGCTCGGTCAGCGCGCAGTCCAGGGAGTAGGGCAGCCGGGTCTTCGCCGGGTACTTTCCGACCAGCGGGTTGACGCAGCGGGCGTCGGAGGTGGCGATCCGCACGCCGCTGCCCGCCTCGCCGATCAGCCCGAACCGGGCGCTGCCGTCGCCCTCCGCGCTGTCCCGGCGCACCGTGTAGGTCAGCGTGGTCGTGGTGCCGCGGCGCAGCGTGGTCCGGTCGACGGTGATGGCGTGCGTGGGCGGCGCCTTGGGCGCGGTCAGCGTCAGGGTGGCCCGCACCTGGCCCGTGAGGTCCACCCCGGCGGGCGCGGACCGTACCCGCACGGTGGCCGTGATGTCGTACGTACCGGGCCCCGGATAGTCGCCCGAACCGGGCAGCGCGCCGCCGGCCAGGGTCTTCCCGGAGCGCTTGGCGGTCCAGCTGCCGTTGGTGCGGCAGCTGTAGCGGACGCGGGTGCCGGCGCGGCCGCAGGAGGCCGGGGCGGAGACGGCGAACTGCGGGGTGCCGCTGCCCGCGCACAGGTTGACCAGCGCGTACTCCCCGTGGTCGCCGCGCAGCGTCCCGGCGACCGCGCACAGGGTGGCCGGGTCCTCGTCCTTCGGGGCGGGTGCCTCGGCCGGGTTTCCCCAGGCCGGGGTGACGAGGGCAAGGGGCAGCAGCGCCGCCCCGGCCAGTGCTCTCAGGGTGGTCGGACGAGTCGGCACCGCGTTCCTCCCAGGGGGCGGTCGTGACCGGCCGGTCGCCGGTCGCCTGCCCATGAGGATCGTCCGACGGTACGACTTTTCATCGCCTCCCACGCCGAACGGTCACCTGAGGGCAGCAACCCTCCCCTCCCGGCGGCCCCTAGCGCACCGCCCGTACGTACCCGGCGGTGCCCGGTGTGGAGACGTCGCGGTCCCGGCGGACGATGCTCAGCCGCTTGCCCCAGCCGGCCAGGGCCTTGCGCAGGCCGGACGCCGTGTACTCGATGTCCACCACCCGGTCCCCGAACGCCTTCGCGTACACCCCGCACTCGTCGTACTGCCCGCACTCCTCCGCCACCGCGAAGTCCAGCCCGGCGCGGCGCCGCTGCCCGGCGAGTTCGGAGGTGTTCTTCTGCGCGATGGCCAGGTGCCGGGCGTGCGCGTGCCGGGAGAGCAGGGCGATGAACGCGGTCGCGTCCGAGGCGGTGAGCAGTCCGTGGGAACGGGTGTAGCTGTCGTAGTTGTCCGGCTCCACGGCGTCGAAGCCCTTGCGCGCGCAGCCGTCGATCCAGCTGTTCACCCGCCGCGCCACCCGCTCGCGCTTGGCCGGGGTGCCGATGTCGAGCAGCGCCTCGTTCCAGTCCGTGTCCATGACGACCTTGCCGCGCTTGTCCCGCAGCAGCAGGTCGCCGGGCCAGGAGGCGCGTTCGGCGGGCTGGGCCTGGAAGGCGTTGACGTAGCAGATGTTGTACAGGCCCGGCGCGGGGGAGTCGGACCGGTCGCGGCTGACGATGCGGACGCCGGCCGGCGGGGGGTAGGCGCCGCCGATCTGGTAGTCGAACCCGGCGTGCCGGGGCGGCAGCCGCACCGAGGGCGGCTTCGCGCCGTCGCCCCCTCCGGTGGCGGCACAGCCCGTCAGCAGGGAGACGGCGACGGCCAGGACGACGAGTGGTGCGGCGCGGAACATGCCAGGATCAAAGCGTTGCCGCGCCGGGGCGGTCAAGCCGGTGCCCGGCCAGGTCGTAGGCTCGGCGGTGATCATCCGTCCCGAAGGCAGGAGCAGCAACGATGCAGTATGTGAAGCTCGGTTCGACGGGCCTGGACGTGTCGCGGGTCTGTCTGGGCTGCATGACCTACGGGGTGCCGGAGCGCGGCAACCACGCGTGGACCCTGGACGAGGAGGCCGCCCGTCCGCTGATCCGGCAGGCGCTGGAGGCGGGCATCACCTTCTTCGACACCGCCAACGTCTACTCCGACGGCACCAGCGAGGAGATCGTCGGCCGGGCGCTCAAGGATCTCGCGCACCGCGACGACATCGTGCTCGCCACCAAGGTGCACGGCCGGATGCGGCCCGGCCCCAACGGTGCCGGGCTGTCCCGCAAGGCGATCATGACCGAGATCGACCACAGCCTGCGCCGCCTGGGCACCGACTACGTCGACCTCTACCAGATCCACCGCTACGACCACACAACGCCCATCGAGGAGACGATGGAGGCGCTGCACGACGTGGTCAAGGCGGGCAAGGCCCGCTACATCGGGGCGAGTTCGATGTACGCGTGGGAGTTCGCCAAGGCCCAGTACACCGCGGAGCGGCACGGCTGGACGAAGTTCGTCTCCATGCAGGACCACTACAACCTGCTCTACCGCGAGGAGGAGCGGGAGATGCTGCCGCTCTGCGCCGACCAGGGCGTGGGCGTGCTGCCGTGGAGCCCGCTCGCGCGGGGCCGGCTCACCCGCGACTGGGGCACGGTCACCGAGCGCAGCGAGCACGACGCCTTCGGCAGCAAGCTGTACCAGGAGGGCGACCGCGAGATCGTGGAAGCCGTCACCCGGATCGCCGGTGCACGCGGGGTGCCGCGCGCTCAGGTGGCCCTCGCCTGGCTGCTGCACCAGAGCACCGTGACCGCCCCGATCGTCGGCGCCGGAAAGCCCCGGCACATCGAGGACGCCGTCGCCGCCGTCGAACTCACCCTCAGCGACGAGGAGATCGAGGAGCTGGAGCGGCCGTACACACCGCGGGCGATCAGCGGTCACTGAGCGCGTCGCGGGAACCGGCGCGGTGGGCCGGGCGGCGCGAACCCGTGCCGCCCGGCGCCCAGACCCCGGAACTTCTCGGGGGGAAAGGAGTGTGGCAGAGGGGGTG